>CAYMEB010000110.1:0-15256 GCA_964389095.1 uncultured Hyphomicrobiaceae bacterium | reverse complement strand
CCGGCGATGATCTTCTCGAGCAGGTTGGTGATGTAGGCGTGCGGCTCGACGCCGTTGAGCTTGCAGGTCTCGATCAGTGAGGCGAGCACGCCCCATGCGGCGCCGCCTTCGTCGGAGCCGGCGAAGAGCGCGGTCTTGATGGTGGGGCGTCCCCCCACGAAGGATTTGGACAGGCCTTTGCCGGCTACCGAGCCACTTCTTCGGTCCGCATGAAATTCAGCGCCTCCATGATCGGCGCATCGGAGAATCGGAACAGATCGAACCGCGTTTCCGCCTGTAACGACCAGGATATCCATGAGGGAACGACAAAAATATCTCCCTTTTCCAGCACGTGGCGTTCGTCATTCATGACGACTGCGCCACTGCCCTCGAAAACCTGGAAAACGGTCGACCCCACTTCGCGCCGCGATCCGGTTTCTGCGCCCTCTCGAAGGCGATGGAACTCCAGCCGGATCGTGGGCATCACATCGCCTCCCGTCGTCGGATTGACGTAGCGGACAGCAGCATGGCCCGGGCCCATCACACCAGGATATCCTTCGCGCTCAAGCGCAAGCTGCTCGGTCAGAGCAGCATCGGTATGCTCCCATCGATAGGCGCCGATCGGCGAACTTCTGGTCGTCTTCAAGTGCGAGACCGGCCGCAAACCTGGATGACGCCAAAGTCTTTCGCCACGGCTAAACTCTGGCGTTTCGAGGCAGCTGAGCTGATCGGAGCCAAACTCGAAAAAGCCAACATCCATTTGCTGGGCGAAAGGAATGTCGAGCCCGTCGAGCCATGCCATGGGCTTGTCGGTGACGTTTTGGTGGCCGTGATAACTTCCACCCGGCGTCAACAACAAGTCTCCCCGGCTCATCCGAACCGGGTCCCCGTTCACGACAGTCCAAACGCCCTCACCCTCGACAACAAATCGGAAAGCGTTCTGGCTGTGGCGGTGCTCAGGCGCGACCTCTTTGGGTCCAAGATATTGGATCGCGGCCCAAAGCGTGGGGCTGATATACGGATGCGGAGCAAGTCCCGGATTTACCAGTCCGATCGCTCGACGCTCTCCGCCGCGCCCGACCGGCACCAGATCACCAGACCGCCGTGCAAGCGGGAGGAGCGCCGACCATTTCCAGACATGCGGCGCCGCCCTTGACTGGGGATGAATCGGCATCAGGTCGCCCAACTGGGTCCAGAGGGGCAGCAGACTCTGCTCATCGAACCCCCGATAGAGCGCGCGCAATTCTGGCGAATCTTCCGGCTGCATCGCATGGACGACGGTGGAGTGATCGATATGCTCGTTCAACTTAGTCGCTCCCTTTATTCGGATTACTCGGCGTCCGGCTGATTTGATGGAGCCGCATCGCGAAAGGCGGCGATCGCATCCAAATGAGCAAAGATCGTCGCGATGGTTGGCCAGGCCTCGAGCGATATACGGAAGCGCTGATTGTTCCAGACTTGCGCGTAAAGACAGATGTCCGCCAGTGTCGGAACGTCGCCGTGACAAAACTTGCCGGTGTGAGAGCTGGCCGCCAGGCGGGCCTCGAATGCATCCAGGGTCTCGCGCACCCAATGGCGAAACCAGTCCGCGACGGCCTCTTCGCCGGCTTCAAACTGCATGCGCAGCCGGTTGAGGACACGAAGGTTGTTGAGCGGGTGCAAGTCGCACGCGATCATTTGAGCCAAAGATCGCACGCGCGCTCGTCCAAGCGGGTCGGGAGGCAGCAAGAGTGGGCTGGGATGCGTCTCATCGAGCCATTCGATGATGGCCAGGGACTGGGTCAGGACGGCGCCGTCGTCCAACTCGAGCGCAGGAACAAGGCCTGCAGGGTTCTTTGCAAGATAGCCCGGCGCACGATGGTCCCCGTCACGCAGGGAATAAGCCACGTACTCGTAAGTCAGCCCCTTCAGGTTGAGCGCAACGCGCAACCTGGTCGACGTGGAAGAACGAAAGAAATTGTGCAGACGCAAGGTCAATCCCGCAGCCCGATCGTGGTCGTCAAATCCCCGAGGCCCGCGATCGAGACGACGCAGACATCTCCAGGCACGAGCGGGCCAACGCCGGCAGGCGTTCCCGTCATGACCAGATCGCCGGGCCGGATCGTGACGGAGTGGGAAAGAATCGAGACGATTTCGGAAACCGACCAGATCAACTCTGCAAGGTCTGCATCTTGTCTGATCGCGCCGTTTACGGCGAGCCGGATCGATCCGCTCGTGAGATGGCCCACGTCGGCGACAGGATAAACAGGACCGACAACAGCCGAATTGTCGAACGCCTTGCCCCAGTCCCAGGGGCGTCCCTTTTCGCGGGCTTGAATCTGTAGATCACGGCGCGTCAGATCGTTGCCGACTGCATATCCGAAGATGTGGGCAAGGGCCACATCAACCGATAGGTTGCGCCCTTCCCGCCCAATTGCGACGACGAGTTCTGCTTCGTGGTGAAGATTCTCCGTCAAAGGCGGATAAGGGATCGTCGCCTCGTCTTGAACCACGGCGTCAGCCGGTTTGGTGAAGAAGAACGGGGGGTCGCGATCGGGATCAAAGCCCATCTCCCGGGTGTGTTCTCGATAGTTGCGCCCGACACAGAAAATGCGGCGAACAGGCAGGACATGTTTAGACCCGGCGACGGGGACGAAGCTTTGAGGCTGCGGCGGGAAGACGAAATCTGTCTCAGGCTTCATTCGAACGATCCTTTTCGTCAGTGTACGGCGCGCTCGGTCAGGCCAGCGGAGACGCCAACGGGGTGTCGAGGGGATTGTAATTGTAGAGCCAAAGGCCTCGATCCGTCGCGGGATCCTTGCGCGCGAACGCTGCGCGGAACTCCTCGTGCGTCTGAAAGTGGAAGAGCCGCGCGTGTTCGGTGCTTTCGTTGACGATTCGCGCTGTGCGGTCGATGCGGGTCAGCTCATAAGCCTTCAAAGCCGTCGCCAATTCACTGAACGTGGCCAGGGCGCGCATCAGCACGGCTGCGTCCTCGATCGCCATGACTGCGCCCTGAGCCATGTAAGGCAGGGTCGGATGCGCGCTGTCTCCCAAGAGCGTCGCCCGATCCGTGCTCCAGAATTTCAGCCGCGGCCTGTTGTTCAAGGCCCAACAGAAGCAGTTCGCTTTGTCCGCTGCATCGATCATCGTCTGAACGTCGCGATGAAACCCTGCGAAGTCCGCCTTCAGATCATCCCAGGGGGCCCTGATAGCCCAGCCTTCCTGGGTCCATTCTGGCCGTTCCACACAGCCGACAAAGTTCAAGAGCTCGCCGCCGCGGACCCAATACACGACCATGTGCTTGTCCGGCCCCATCCAGTTTACGAAAATGGGCGGCTGAAAGTCCGACGGCAGCCTTTCTGCGCGTACCATGACCCGCCATGCGACATTCCCCGTGAAGTTCGCCGGTTCAACGCCATGCATCTGAGCGCGGACCACTGACTTGATGCCATCGGCGCCAATCAGCATGTCCCCTCTTGCCCCGCTTCCATCGGCAAAGCGCAAGGTCACGCCCGTTTCGTCTTCCTCATATCCTCGCAGCGGCTTTCCAAGATGGATCGCCGTGGGCGCCAACGCACGAACCCTCGCTTCGAGAATCCGCAGCATGTCGGGGCGATAAAGTTGGAGGTAGGGCGCTCCGAAGCGCTGCTCGTGGCTATCGCCCAATTGGATCTGGCTGACGACCTCAGCCGTGTCGTGCAGGCGGAACTCGGTCCGCAACGGGCGCACGGACACCGCGAGAAGCTGGTCAAGGATTCCGAGGTGGCGCAGGACATGCGTGGCGTTGGCGCTCAACTGGATGCCTGCCCCGACTTCACCGAGTTCGGGCGCCTGCTCGAAAACCTGAACGTCATGGCCGGCCAGAAGAAGCAACCCAGCAGCCGTCAGCCCCCCGATGCCGCCGCCCGCGATCAGTATTCTGCGCCGCTCGCTCATCAACTTGTCCTCCGCATCCCACGAGAATCGGATGGGTGTGGTCGCGACCGCCAATCATCGCCGCCATTTGGCGATCGCATCGCACGGTGCGCCCGCGCCACGCTTAGTTTGCGGCCACGGCCTGATCTTCCCAGTAGATCGACGCCGCGTGAAAGCCGCCATAGAGCTGCCACTGAAGCACCTGATTGGGATCGTCGAATCGAATTTGCGACAGGCGCACGGCCGGCGACGTGCGCGAGAACTCCTCAACTCTCCCCGCGTACGGAACATCATCGACAAAGCGCCGCGTCAGGTCGTACTCGTTCTGATCGTTGAGCTGGTCCGTGATCGGCGGACAGAAGCTCCGGATCACGAGCATATTGCTCGTCTGGGGCAGTCTATGGGCATCTCCCATCGCCCAGTTGATGCAGCTATCGGGGGTCTGCTCCTTCTCCGATGTCCACAACTCAGTCGCCGTCATTGCCTTGGGATCGACCCGGATCTCGACGGCTCGGCTGTAGCTCTTGTGAAACGGCACGATCGGTCGACCATCGAACGGCCTGGCCTGGAACATACCATTGTCGAAATAGACGATCGTGCCCCAGGGCGTGACGTGGGGATGATGCTGGGACCAGGGATACCGGGTCAGCCCGACAGGCTTGAGGATCCGCGACTGATATCTGTCAGGCCAGCCGCGCGGATCGCTGAAGATCCATCGGATTTCTTTCGTCTTGCGGTCGATCGCCACCAGCGCATCGAGATGCTTGAACGAGGCTATGACGAGGTTGCGCTTTTCGTCGACCGTCACGCCATTGCCATGCGTCCAGTCCGCATATCCTGGGTAGCCTCTGACGGCCCAATATGGCTGGAAGGTGTGATAATGGAGCATCATGGGATCGAGATGGTCGAACGCATCCCACTCCCAGACCACCCGCCCATCCGCATCGAACTCGACGATCTTGTCGCCCATCACCATGGTCGATTTGCGCGGGGCCTTGGGGTCGGTGACGCTTGTCGGATAGTCCGCGATCTCGCGGCCGTTGGCCGACATCGAAATGTAAGTTCCCCATGAGGTGAGCGACGGTTCGTGGTGAAGCGTCTGCAAGCCATCAATCTGCGTCGCGCCGATCACCGGGCCGCGCCGCCGCTTCTCCGGATACCATTGGCGAAGGATGTTGCCGAGCATGTCGATTTTGACGACGCGCTGGTCCTCTGTGGTGAAAATCAACGTACCGTCCGGCGCCGGCTTGATCCCCGCCACGCGGCGCTGACTCGTATAGTACCAGCGCACCTCGCCGCGACCATCGAGAGCCAGGATCAATCCCCATCCCCTGGCAAACTCCTGCTGAGCTGCTGTCTGAAAACTTTGGCGTCCAGGCGCGCGGCGCCGCACACTGATGAAACGCAGACCAGGCTCCAGCACTGCGCCATCGGCAACCGTCGTCGTCAACGTAGGCCAGGCAAGGCCTGGGCTGGGCAAGGCTGGCGTACGCAGCGTCAACGCCCCGGGAGCGTCGATTGCGCCCGTCTTGTCGCGAATGCTGACGCGCACGCGGATGTCCTTGCCCGCGCCGAGATCCACCAACGGAAGGCCCTTTGCTGGATCGTGGCTTGGACTGAATCGGACCTGCCACTGTCGTGATCCATCGTCCAGACTGACAATGGTCGTTACCGGTCCGCTTGCGCGGAAGGTGAGCACCGCGGCGAGCGGCACGTTGGGATTTGGGTTGGGCCTCACTGCAGGAGACTCGATGAATGTCGGCATCGCAAGAGCCGGCTGGACGCACAGCACCGCCAAAAAGACGAGAATCCGGATCATCACCCTTCTCCAAGCGTCGCGAGGTTACGAAATGCGTCTGCTGCTCGGGAACACTGGCGATCGCGAGCCGCCAGCCGCATCACACGCTCCGAGCCTTCTGGATCAGTTCGACAGTCAGCCCGTCGGGCCCGTAGACGTAGGCCGCCCGCTGCCCGACAGCTGGCCCACACGAAACAGTGTAGGACGGGGCGTCGCAGCCGAGACGCAACTTGGTCGCTTCGATGTCGTCCACTTCGAGCGCAATATGGAAATAGCCAGCATCGCATGGCCTGCGCATGTCGTCAGCGCGATCGGGCGCTTCGTATTCCAGCAATTCGAACCGGCAGTCGTCCCGGACGACATAAGCAAGCTGGCGCACCCGCGCGCCGGCCAATCGAGTGATCCCAGCGACGGCTCCGGGATCGAAAGGCGCAAAACGCGCCTTGGTCTCGAAACCGAGCATCGTCAGAAAATCGAGCGCGCGGTCCATGTCGGCGACCGTAATCCCAACATGTTCGAGACGAAGGCAATCGTTCATTGGTCGACCTCGACGACACAGACGACGTCGCCGACGCGGATTTCCTCGCCAGCGGCGACGATTATTTCGATCAGCCTGCCATCGGCGCTGGCCTCGAAGGATTGCGTCACCTTCTCGGTCTCGAAGTCGTAGAGCGCCTCGCCATTGTTGAAACTGGCCCCGGGCGACTTGTGCCAAGCGACGATCGTAGCTTCTTCCATGTTCATGCCGACGCGGGGCAGTTTGAGCTTAATCTTCACCGCATTTCCTCGCAGCTCATCAACTCATGCACGACCGAAGCAATCCTTTCGGCGTTCGGGTAGACGCTGCGCTCCAGCGCCGGCGCATAAGGCATGCAGACATCGGGAACGGTCACGCGCCGAACTGGGCCTTTCAGCAGGGCGAACCCCCGATCGGCCGCAACTGCCGCGATCTGGCTCGCCGCGCTGCATCGGTCGCGCGCTTCGTCGACGACAACCAGCCGTCCTGTCTTGGCGAGAGAGGCGAGTATGCCATCCTCGTCGAGCGGGACCAACGTCCGCGGATCAATGACCTCGGCTTCGATGCCGTCCTGGGCCAGTTGTTTTGCGGCCTGTTCGGCAAGTTTCACCATTGCCGAAATCGCCACGATGGTCACGTCGCTTCCGGAGCGCCGTACCGAGGCGCTGCCGAAGGGGACAAGATGTTCGCCGTCCGGGACATCTCCCATTTCGCCGCCGCGCCCACCGGGCTCGAGGAAAATCACGGGATCATCGCTACGCACAGCGGTCTTGAAGAGGCCCTTCGCATCGCCGGCATTGGACGGCGTTGCCACCCTGATGCCGCCCAGGTTCATAAACAGCGGATACGGACAATCCGAGTGCTGCGCCGCAGTGGAGCGGCCGCCGCCAAACCCGGCCATGACCGTGATCGGCAGCTTCATCTGCCCCCCCGTCATCAGCCGCAACTTCGCCATCTGGTTCGCTATCGCATCGAACCCGGTGTACATGAAATTGGCGAACATCATGTGCAATATGGGCCGCCAACCCGCCGCAGCCATGCCAACGGCCATGCCCGTCAGCAACGCCTCGCAAATCGGCGTATCGCGAACGCGGTCCGCGCCAAATCTCTCACGAAGGCCTTTGGTATCGCCGAACATCGAAATCTCGACGTCCTCCCCGAAAAGGACGACACGAGGGTCTCGCTCCATTTCCTCGAACATCGCGTCATTGATGGCCTGGATCATTCTCCGCTTCGCCATGATCAGCTCTCCGCCGCCGCGAACATCATGGAAGCGACACGCGCCGGGTCAGGCTCGACGCCCGCCTTGGCTCGCGCTCCTGCCTCCTCGATCGTCGCCTTCACCCGGGAACGGATCGCGGCGATCGCGTCGTCGGTGATGCCGATCCCGGCGAGCAATGCGGCGCATTGCGGAATCGGATCCCGAGCCGCCCATGCGGCGACTTCATCCTCGCTACGGTAAGCCCGCGACAGAAAGTTCACCTCAGCCTCGACATGACCACGAGTGCGATACGTATAGGTCACCAGAAGCGCTGGCCCCTCTCCAGTTCGCACCACCTCGAGTGCGCTCGCAGTCGCGCGCCAAACAGCAGCCACATCGTTGCCGTCCGCCTCGAAACTGGGGATCGCGAAAGGCTTTGCGCGGTCGACGATCCGACCACTCGTAGCGACCTCGGACCGTGTGAATTCCGACCAGCCATTGTGCTCGCAAACGAGCAACAGCGGGAGCTTCCATAGGGAAGCGATGTTCATGGCCTCCATGAAGGTGCCTTGATTGGCCGCCCCATCGCCGAAGAAGCACACGGCGACCTGACCTTTGCCTTCCAACTTGGCCGCGAATGCCGCGCCCGTTGCGATCCCGAGGCCTCCGCCGACGATGCCGTTTGCTCCGAGGATGCCGCGCGACACGTCGGCGACGTGCATGGTGCCGCCGAAGCCCCCGCAAATGCCATCCGCTTTGCCATGAATCTCAGCAAGCATCGCGTATGGATCGCCGCCTTTGGCGAGAAAATGTCCGTGTCCGCGATGAGTGCTTGTAATCCAGTCGTCATCGGCCAAGTGCGCGCAGACGCCAACGCCCGATGCCTCCTGACCGACATAGAGGTGGACACCGGCCGGCAACTCGCCCGCCTTGAACTGAGCCGCGAGGTATTCCTCGGTCTCCCTTATGACGAGCATGCGCTCGAACATGGCGAGGAGTTGCTCCCGGTCCGGATGATCGACGTCGTTCCTCACAAGCTCACCACCGTTGTCGTTACCGCAGAGAAGAAGTCGAGTGATTCACGCCCGCCCTGTGCCCCGATCCCCGATCTTCCATGCCCCTGGAGCGGTGTCAGGAAATCGCGCACTTGCCAGCAGTTCACCCAATTGATGCCGGCCCGAACCCGTGACGAGAGGCGATGGGCGCGGGACACATCACGCGTCCAGATCATCGATGCCAGACCAAAGGGAGAACCATTGGCGCGATCGACGACCTCGTCCTCGTCGTCGAAGGCGCTGACGTGAACGACAGGGCCAAACGTCTCCTCACGCAGCAAGGGCCGATCATCGGCAAGTCCAGTCAAAATGGTGGCGGGATAAAACGCGCCATCGCCTGCCGGTATGTCACCGCCTGCATGGAGCTGCGCGCCGTCCGAAATCGCCTGGCTGACTGCTGCGTGCACCTTGGCGCGGTGGGACTGCGAGATGAGTGGTCCAAGTTCCTGCGCCTTCGCCAATTTCACAAGCCGGTCCAAAAATCCGTCGAAGACGCAACGCTCGACGTAAAGACGCTCGACCGAGAGACAGACTTGGCCGCTATTGGCGAAGGCCGCGAGAGCGCTGGCCTCAGCTGCTCTGTCCAGGTCGGCGTCGCCAAATATCAGTCCAGCGTTCTTTCCGCCAAGCTCGAAGAGGACAGGGCGAAGTCCGGAGGCTGCCGCTTTCATGATCTGCGACGCAGCGCGGCCCTCTCCCGTGAACGCGATGCCGTCGATCCCTTGGTTCGACGCCAGCGCGGCCCCGGCGGAATTGGCGCCGAACCCATGAACCACATTAAAAACACCCGCAGGCAGGCCCGCCTCGTGCAGCACCTGAGCGAGAAGCGCGGCGGAAGACGGCGACTGCTCGGATGGCTTGGCGACCACGCAATTACCCGCCGCGAGCGCCGGCGCGAGGTTCAAAGCCAGCAACAGGAGCGGGACGTTCCAGGGTGCGATGATCGCCACGACGCCAAGCGCGCGCCTGCTCGTATAGGCAAGGGTCCTTGGAGCATTGGCGCCGGAAAGATTTGGCGAAACGGCTTTGCCGTGCCAAGCCTTGTCCGACGATGTACGCAACAGACTCGCATAGAGCCTGAACGCTTCGACCGTGCGTCCGATATGGGCGACCATAACCTGCGCGCGCGGACGTCCTATGTCAGCGACTTCCGCGTTCCCGAGATCGTCCGCACGCGCCGATATCGCATTTGCCAAGCACTCGAGGAGATCAGCGCGCTCTACCCGATCCAGAGCCTCCCACGACGGGAGAGCCGCGCGCGCGGACGCAACCGCTTGGTCGACCAGCGCCGCATCAGCCTCATGAACGCTCGCCACAAGCCGCCCGTCAACCGGCGAGCGCTTTTCGAAGGTCCGCGGTCCGGCCACCTCGGCGCCGGAAATGAAGTTCCGAATTTCTTTCATCGACGCGCTTCTTCGCGCAAGGCTACGTCGAGTTCCGCCTTGTTGCGGATGCCAAGCTTGATGCCACGCGTTACCTGGGTATCGGTGCGCCGCTCGATACTGGCTTCGCTTTCGGTGACTCGGCGAGGACGCAAAGCCCATTTCAAGAGAGCGTCCTCAAGGTCCTGACGCACGACTGCGCATGCTGGATCCGCGGCACGATCGATCAGTTCATGTGGATCATTCGCAAGGTCGAACAACAGCGAGGGAAATCCTGGACATGAAATGAGCTTCCATCGCGCCCCGACGACGGCGACGATGCCCGTCTGGTTGATCGATTGTCCCAGTTCACGCCTGAACCGCATCGTGGCGTAATCGAATTCGCAGAAACTGAATTCCCGCGGAGCCTCGCCGCCACCCAACAACGGCAGCAGAGAATGCCCCTCCAAGCGCGGATGAACCGGATCGCCCCCTCCCACGCTCACGAACGTGGGCAGAAGATCAATCGCTTCAACGAGGGCGTCGCAGATTTGTCCTCGCGTCGCATCCGCGCGGCCACGCGGATCGACCACGATCAGCGGGATCCGGATCGACGGTTCATGCAAGAACTCCTTCTCACCAAGCCAATGGTCGCCGAGATAGTCGCCATGGTCCGACGTGAAAACGATCAGGGTATTGTCCAACAACCCCCGCTCGGTGAGCGCCTGAAACAACACACCCAACTGATCATCGAGTTGTTTTACCAACCCCATGTAAGCCGCCACCACGCTCGTGCGCACGGCGTCATCTGAAAAACTTTGACTAACCCGTCGCCGCTGGAACCCAGCAAAGATAGGATGGGATGTCTCGCGTTCGCTCTCGGCACGAACCGCGGGCGCGACGACCTGCTGCGAGTACATCGTGTGATAGGGAGCGGGCGCCACGTAGGGCCAATGCGGCTTGATGTAACTTAAATGCAGGCACCACGGGTCCTCTCCTAGCGCGTCGATGCACTCGATCGCACGTCGCGTGAGATAGGGAGTTTCGCTGTCTTCCTCGCGGACGCGGGCCGGATAAGGCGCGGTCTCCAACAACCAGCCGGAAACGATCTCGCCATCGATTTCAACTGAGTTGACCCACTCGTGCCACGGATTTGCGCCCCCATAACCACGGTCGCGAAGGTATTTGTTGTAGTCCGCCCCGAACCGCTTCTCGACTGGCCAATGATCGAGATAAATCCCCTCCTCCCGTGAATACGTCTCGAATCCAGCCTCGGCCGCCAGCAGCCCCGATGGAGAGTCCGGGTCTATGCCCCGCTTCTGCATGCCGTCGAGATCCGCCCTCATGTGCGTCTTGCCGACAAGCACGGTGCGATATCCCAGAGGCCGAAGAAAATCGCCGATGGTCCACTCGTCTTGCCTCAACGGAGTGTCGTTGAGGGTCGCGCCGTGCGAAAGCACGTACCGCCCGGTATAGACACTCATCCGCGCGGGACCGCAGACTGCCGACTGGGCATACGCACGGTTGAACCGGACGCCACGCGATGCGAGCCAATCGAGGTTGGGTGTTTCGAGCGATGGGTGTCCGTAGCAGGACAGATAGTCTGCCCGTAGCTGATCAGCCATGATGAAGAGAATGTTCAGCGGCGCCGCCATGCTCAGCATCCAGTCGCGGGAACAAAGCCAACGTCCGAGAAAACGTGCTTGGTCTCCATGAACACGTCGAGGCCCATAAGCCCGTGGAGCCTGCCGATCCCGCTCTGCTTGTACCCGCCAGTCTCAGCCTCGGCGAATAATCGGTTATGACTGTTGATCCAGACCGTACCCGCCTTGATGGACCGCGCGATCCGCTGTGCGCGACTCCCGTCACGCGTCCACACGCTTGCCGCAAGACCATAGTCGGTGGCGTTGGCGCTGCGCGTCGCCTCGGCTTCGTCTGCGAACCGCTCGATCGTGACAATCGGACCAAACAACTCCTCGCGGGCCAGCGCGCTGTCGACGTCGCGAACCGCGATGAGGCTAGGCGTGAGATAGCTGCCGCCCTGGGGCGCCTCCTCCGGGCACCGACCGGCCACCAACACATCGCGCGCACCCGCCACAATCGCGCTGAGCCGGTCACGATTGGCGATGTCGATCACCGGCCCCATCTCCGAGCGCGGATCATCCGCGGCGCCAACTCTGAGTTCGCCAAACCGCCGGGCGAGCCGCTCGGCAACCTGCTCGTAAACGCCATCTTGCACGAGGACCCGCGTGACGGCTGTGCACATCTGCCCTGCCGCGGCGGTCGCGCCTCGAACGATCTCGGGAAGAGCCTTGTCCAGGTCCGCATCGACGAAGACGAGCGCGGGAGCCTTTCCACCGAGTTCGAGGTTCAGGCGCTTCAGCGTTGCCGCAGACGCCTCAAGAATCCGCCCGCCCGTGGCGCGCGAGCCCGTGAAACTGATCGCGTCGACATCGCGATGAACGACCAGAGCACGGCCAATCTCGTTGCCCTGCTCGTTGACCGAATTGAGGACGCCAGGCGGCAGGTCAGACACCGAAGCTAATGCCCCGATCATGAGCGCATTCGTCAAAGACGTTTGCGGCGCCGGCTTCACGACGACGCAGCAGCCAGCCGCCAGCGCCGGCCCCAGGCTGCGCGCCAGGAGCGTGATCGGGGCGTTCCACGGCACGATGATCGCCGCAACACCGATGGGCTCGCGGCTGAAAATCGACAGCTGCCCTTCGCCAACTTCCTGGACCCGACCGAAGATCGCGCGCGCCGTTCCCGCATAGTAGCGCAGCTCCGACACCGCTGCGCTGACCTCATGGTCCATCTCCGCCAATCGCTTGCCGCATTCGCAAACCGCAATGGCGACGAGCTCGCTGCGGATGCGTTCGATCGCGTCGGCCATGGCGAGCATCACCGCCGCGCGCTTCCGGGGATTGTTTGACCATCCGCCGCGCTCGAATGCCCTGCGCGCCGCCGTTACAGCGCCATCGACCGCTTCGGCGTCACCAGGCGCATACTGGCTCGCCACCGCGCCAGTCGACGGGTTTATCGTTTCCCTGACCGATGAGCCGCCGTGCCAACCACCGTCGATATAATTCCGAGCAAGGTTCATCGTCTTGCGATCCTCACAACATCCGCCACCCGCCATCGGCGCCGACTGCTTCTCCGGTCAGATACGACGAGGCATCGCCAGCCAGCCAGAGCGCGACCTCGGCGATCTCGACGGGGCGCGCGCGCCGTCCCAGCGGAATGAAGGGCTTGGGAAATTCGGGCAGCGCATCGTCTGCGACGATCGTGGCGGCCATCCCGGTGTCAACCAGCCCCGGACAAATGGCGTTGACCCGGATTCCCATGCTCGCAAACTGCGCCGCCGCCGACTTGGTGAGCCCAATGACGCCGTGTTTTGCAGCGGAATAGGCAGGATTCTTCGGCGCCGCCAGGAAACCCATCACCGACGACAGGTTTACGATCGCCCCCGCGCGTGCGCGAACCATCGCGCGCAGCTCATGCTTCATACACAAAAAAACGCCCTTGAGGTTCACGCTCATGGCGCGATCCCACTCGGCTTCTTCGATGTCGGTCAAAAGCTTGCCAAAAGGCCCAAGGATGCCGGCGTTATTGACGGCGATATCGAGCCGACCAAACCTGCCAAGTACCGAGGCGACCATCGCATCAACTTGGCTTTCATCGCCGACGTCGCACACGATGTCGGCCTTGCTGGACAGATCCGCGGTCACGACATTTGCGCCCCGTGCGACAAACAGTTCGGCGACAGCTTGTCCGATCCCGGATGCTCCGCCGGTCACCAGCGCGACTTTTCCCTCAAGGTTCGACATCAGACATTCACCGCGCCGCCATCGATGAGCAGCGTCTGCCCGGTCATGAAATCGCTGTCGGACGAACAGAGAAAGATCAGTCCGCCAATGAGATCTTCTGGATATCCGTCTCGCTTGAGCGCCCGACTCGCCACGACGCGGTCGCGGTTCGTGTCGATATGTTCCTGATTTGCGGCGATCGAATCCGACATGATCAGACCCGGCGCGAGCGAATTAACGTTCAAATTGTGTACGCCGAGCTCGCGAGCAAGAGCACGGGTGAATCCGAGCATTGCCCCCTTTGACGTCACATAATGCGACAGAAAGGGAAGGCCTTTATAAGCCGCGCCGGAGGCGATGTTGACGATCTTTCCGGCCCGCCTCGCGATCATCATGGGCGCAACGTGCTTGACCATCAAGAATGGCCCGCGGACATTGACCGCCATCACCCGATCCCAAAGGTCGACGTCGAGGTCTGAAACACGGACATCGGCAAGCGTTGCAAAGATCGCAGCATTGTTGACGAGGATGTCGACACCGCCCGCCCACGCGACGACGTCGGCGACCGCTGAAATCACCGCCGACTCGTCACTGACATCAACGTCGAAAAAGCGCGCCGCCTCTCGGCCCTCATCTACGTTGATGTCGGCAGCCAATTCTGCCCCGTCGGCGATGTCGAAAATGCCCACCGTGGCGCCGGCCTGCGCAAGGGCGCGGCTGTAGTGCGCGCCAATACCGCGCGCACCGCCGGTCAAGATCGCGACTTTGCCAACAAGCTTCTGCGAGATCATTTCCTCTCCGGAAACCGCGTCGTTATGAGAGACAACTCGTGCGCAACCATCTGAGCGCGAGCCCGCTCAGGGTCTCTCGCCTCAAAGGCGCTGACGATTTCGTGGTGATACCAGCAGGCCCGCTCCATTGACTGAGCCAAGTTCTCATTCAATCGACCGAGCACATTGAAAGGCAAACTGAGAGCGGTTTCGAGAATGCGCTCTCCGCGCGGACTGTCTGCGGCGCGCCAAATGGTTGCGTGAAACTCTCGATTGAGTTCGTCAAAAATCGGTCGCGCCTCATCACCCATCTCGCGCACTGCCTTCTCCATCCGGTCCGAAAGCGCACGCAGAAAACTGATCTGGGCACCATCAAGATTGGTAGCCGCGCGCGCTGCGGCGCGCCCTTCGATCAGCGCCTTCAACTCCATGATCTCGACGCGATCATGTTCGTTGAACTCCGCCACGACGTGCTTTCTGTAACGCTCCATGACGACAAGGCCTTCGGCGCTCAAACGCCCGATCGCTTCGCGCAGTGGCGTTCGGCTCACCCCGATCCGGACAGCCAATTCCGCCTCGGGCAATCCCTGCCCCGCCACGAGAACGCCCTGCAGAATCCACTCCCGCAAAGTCCGATAAGCGACGTCCACGGCCTTCGGCAGATCGGAAGCGGCCGAGAGGGATGCGCTCGGCCTAGCGTCTGTACCGCTCATGACAGCGCCTCCAGACCGGCCTCGGCCTGGGTGACCATTCGTTGCGACAACGGGCACAACCACCGGAGGGCGTTCCTTCCCGAACGAAGCCAATCCGAACACTCAAGATTTAGGTATACCATGAAGGGCGTCCTTGCAACTTTTTTGGGGATATTTGAC
>CAYMEB010000109.1:0-15367 GCA_964389095.1 uncultured Hyphomicrobiaceae bacterium | reverse complement strand
GATACCGGTGGACGACGATCGCCCGCGCGCGCTCGACGAACTCCGCGACCCTATCGTGAGGCAGATACACGTGGTCGACGGTGGTACAGATCTGGCCGGCATTGAGATACTTCACGAACAGCAACCGGCGCGCTGCCGTGGCGAGGTCGAAGTCGTCGCAAACGATGGCTGGCGAGCGGCCCCCGAGTTCGAGCGTGACCGGACAGAGGTTGGCTGCTGCCGCGGCCATCACTTTGCGCCCGGTCTCGCCGGATCCGGTAAAGAGGAGATGATCGAAGCGCAGGCACGAGAAAGCCTCGCCGATCCCGCCTGTCTCCTCGAAGACCTCGACCGTGTCGGTCGACACGTAGCGCGGCAACCGCTCGATCATCAGTTGCGTGAGCCGTCGGGAATTCTCGCTCATCTTCACCATGGCGCGATTCCCGGCCGCAAGCACGCTCACCAGTGGCATCAGACTGAGATTGATCGGGAAGTTCCACGGCACGATGATTCCGACGACACCGAGCGGCTGCGGGATGACCTAGTTGCGCGCCAGTCCGAAAGCAAATCAGTCTATTCCGCGCCGGCGCGGCCGCATCCAGCGGCGCAGATTCCTTTCCGTATGGCGGATGGAACCGATCAACGGGCTTATCTCCGTCAGCATCGTCTCGTGCCAGGAGCGATGCCCGTAATCGGCATCGACCGCAGCGGCCAGATCCTCTGCGTTCTCGGTGACGAAGGCGTGCAGCCGCTGGAGTTTGTCGCGCCGCCATGCCAGGGACGGCACCGGATCGGCGAGATGCGCCGCTCGCAATCTGTCGAGCGTCGGCGCGAGCATCTGTGGACGGTTCGGGGGTGACGCCTCGGTTCTCGCCTGCATGGTCTGCTCCGGATGCGCGCGGCGCCGCGACTCCGACTCCAGCGGCCAATTCGCCTGGATAGTGCCGTCGAGCGCCGACCGCAATTGCGGCGGATGCGCTCCTTCGCCCTCGGCGCTCCGAGCTGCCGCCCCCCGCAACGCTGCGCTGCACGATTGCCGGACCGGGGAGAGTACAGTTTAGTTGCGCTCTGAGCCGGATCGAGGAGCAGCAGCATGAGCCGAGCCCATTTGCTCGACCGCGTCATCGGCGATCAATTCCCGCCACTCGCCACCGCCGCAGACCTGGCAGCCTTCGAGAGCATCCCGATCGACCGGCGCCTCGCCGCCGCCAGCACGTACGAAGCGATCGGCCTGGGTATGGCCCACGCGCCGGATGCGCCGGCCATTCAGTTCCTCCCGACCGCCAGCGCCGTGGACACACCCCTCGTCACCACGTACGCGCAGCTGCACAGCCGCATGACGCAGGCAGCCAACATGTTCCATGAGCTCGGCGTCGGACCGAACGATGTGGTGAGCTTCTTGCTGCCGCTGCTGCCGCAAGCGTTCGTCACGCTGTTCGGCGCCCAGGCCGCTGGCATCGCGAATCCGGTGAACCCGCTGCTTGAGCCGCATCAGATCGCCGAAATCCTGTCGGCCGCGCGCACGACGGTCCTGGTCGCGCTCGGCCCGACGCCTGGGTCCGATATCTGGACAAAAATCCTCAAGGTGAAAGATAGCGTCGCGAGCCTTAAAGCGATCGTCCAGGTCGGGGGAACTGCGGAGCGGGCCGAAGGTGTCCACGCCTTCGACGAGCTGATGGCGCGCCAGCCGTCCGATCGCCTGGTCTCGGGCCGGACCATCGCACCGGACGACATCGCCGCGTACTTCCACACCGGCGGCACGACCGGAACGCCCAAGCTCGTCCGCCATACACACCGCAACGAGGTCTACCAGGCCTGGGCCTGCAATCTGATGCTCAAGGCCAGGCCGGGCCGCAATCTCCTGTTCGGCATGCCGCTGTTTCACGTCGGCGGCTCGCTCACGCAGGCATTGGCGACATTCTCGTCCGGCTGCAGCCTCGTGGTTCTCTCGCCCGCCGGCTGGCGCAATCCCGCGGCCTTCGCAAATCTCTGGCCGCTCGTCGAACGCTATCGTCCCGAGACCCTCTCGAGCGTGCCCACCGTGCTCGCGGCCTCGCTCGGCGTGCCGTTCTCCGGCGCCGACGTGTCGTCGATACGGCAAGTGGCCGGCGGCGGCTCGGCCATACCTGTGGCTGTCGGCACCGCCCTGCAGAAGCGCCACGCCGCACCCGTCATCGAAGTCTACGGCATGACCGAGACGTCGAGCGTGCATACGATCGCCTATCTCGAACGCCCCTTGCGCCTGGGATCGGTCGGCCATCCCATACCCTACAGCCACGTCCGCGTCGTCAAGCTATCGCCCGACGGAGCGTATCAGGCAGAGTGTGCGGCCGACGAGATCGGTGTCGTGGCCATGTCCGGCCCGGGCGTTTTCTCTGGCTACCTCGATCCCGCGCACGACAAGACCGCGTTCGTGGAACCCGGCTGGGTCAATTCCGGCGATCTCGGGCGCCTGGATGCCGATGGCTACCTCTGGATCACGGGGCGCGCCAAGGATCTTGTGATCCGGGGTGGGCACAATATCGACCCAGCTCCCATCGAGGAGATTTTCTTCCAGCATCCCGCTGTCGCGCTGGCCGCCGTCGTCGGTCAACCCGACGCCTACGCCGGCGAGTTGCCGATCGCCTATGTCCAGCTGAAGCCGGGCGCCCGCGTCGGCGACGGAGAACTGGAGGACTGGGTCCGCGAACGCACGCCGGAGCGCGCCGCCGTTCCCGTCGCGATCGTCCATGTCGATCCGATGCCGTTGACCGGCGTCGGCAAGGTGTTCAAACCGCAACTGCGATGGGACGCCGCGCGCCGGGTCTTCGAGCGGACACTTGCGCCACTGACGTCGGAGTCCGTACCGTTTGCGGTCGATGTCGGCGCCCACGGCACGCACGGCAGTATCGCGACCGTGACGGTGAGAAACATCGAGGCCGCAAGACGCGACAGCATCGCGGCTCGGATCCAGGAACTTCTGGCGCCGTTCTCGATGCGTCACGAGATCGTCTGGAGATAGCGGCGACACATGAGAGGTTCGACATCGATGACGGCCATGTCAGATTGGCGCTCGCGAGCAGGCAGCACATTCCAGGTCGAAAAATCGCCCGCCCGTTCGCGCGACGGAATGGTCGTGGCCAACCACCCGCTCGCCTCCGCTGCCGGGGCCGAGATGCTCGCCGCAGGCGGCAATGCCGCCGACGCCGCGGTGGCTGCACTGTTCACGCTCACGATCGTCGAGCCGATGATGGTGGGCCTCCTCGGCGGCGGCATGACGCTGATCCGCCGTCAGGATGGAGCATCCACCGTGCTCGACGGCCTGTCGGCGGCGCCGGCGGCGGCCACACCCTCGACCTTCCGGCCAGCCGACGACGGCATGCCCTACAGTCTCGAAACGGTCGGACGAGAGAACGCGGTCGGAGCAAAGGCCGTGGCGACTTTCGGCGCGCTCGCGGGTTGGTGCGAGGTCCTTGCCCGTTTCGGCCGCCTGTCCCTTGCCGATGTCCTGCAGCCGGCGATCCGGCACGCCGAGCGCGGCTTCCTGGTGTCGCGATACCTCTCCGAATGCATTCAGGAGGCGGCCTCCGATCTCTGCCGCGATTCGACGGCCGCGGCGCTGTTCCTGCCGGGCGGTTCACCTGCGGCAGCTGGAAATCGCCTGATTCAGCAGGCCGCGGCGGACAGTCTGCGCACGATCGCGGCGGAAGGCCCCGACGCACTCTACCGCGGCGCCCTCGGCCGCATCGTCGTCGACGACCTGCGGCGGCGCGGCGGCATCATGTCGACGGCCGACCTCGCTTCCTGCAGGACAATCGAGCGCCGCCCGTTGACCTGCCGCTATCGCGATCACGAAGTCATGACGCTGCCGCCTCCATCCTCGAGCGGCGTGCACATCGCGCAAATGCTCAACATCCTGTCGCACGTGGACGTCGCGGCGTCCGGCTTCGGCACGGCTACGACGCTCCATCTTCTCGCTGAGGCGCTGAAGATCGCCTTCGCCGACCGCGCCGCCGCGACTGCCGATCCGGCGTTCGCGCACGTGCCTGTCGACAAGCTCACGTCGCCTCACTACGCGCGCGAGCGCTTCGCCCGCATCGATCCTGGCCGGGCGCAGAGCTGGAGCGCGGAAGTCGCGCCGCAGCAGTCGCCCAACACCACCCACGTCACGGTCGCGGATCGCGACGGCATGATCATCGCGTCCACTCAGACCATCAATTCCCTGTTCGGAGCCCGTTTCGTGATTTCTGGCACGGGGCTTCTGCCGAACAACTACATGTACCTCTTCGATCCCCGGCCGGGCCGGACGCTGTCTGTAGCACCCGGCAAGAGGGTGACGACGTCGATGTCCCCGTTGATCGTCCTGCGCGATGACCGACCGCGGTTCGCGCTCGGCTTGCCCGGCGGCTTGCGCATTTTCGGCTCCGCCATGCAGGCCGTGCTCAACCTGGTCGACCACGGCATGAGCCTGCAGGAAGCGGTCGAGGCGCCGCGCGCCTGGACCCAGGGCGACGCGCTGGAACTGGAATCGGGCATCGCGCCGGCCGTTCGCAGCGGATTGGAGGCACTCGGACACAAGATCCAGGTCGTGCCCCATGTCGCGGGCGGCATGAATGCCATCGCGTTCGACGACGACGGCACGATGCAGGGCGCCGCATGTTGGCGCGCCGACGGGACCGCGATCGGGCTCGGCGGCGGGCCCGCGCGCGCGGGCGTGCGCCTCTGGCCGGATGCCGCCCGCAGACGCTGACGGCCGCACGAACTCCGCGCTCAGCCGCGCACGACCTTGATCGCGCCGCTCGCCACCTGCGAGATCGACTGGCGCTTCTTGAGATGCGCCCCGACCACGTCCCAGATCGGGGGGCCCTGCGTGCCCTCGTTGACCGACGCCCAGCCCGCCACGGCGTACTCCCGCGAAGGTTCGATCGCATCACCCGACTTGAGCAGCGTCATGCCACTGATGCGGCTGCCCATCGGCTTGTCGACGTGCATCGAGAATGCCATGCCACCGACACGCACCATGTCACCACCTTGCTGATAGTAAGGATCGACATTGAAGAGATTGTCCGCGACGTCCTCCAGGATCGCCTTGAGCATCTCTCCCGTCATTGCCGTTCGGTAGACGTTCGGGTAGCTGATGGCCGTGGCGTTGTAGACGTCATCCCAGGTGATCGGGCTGCCCGGCAGGATCGACGTGCCCCACCGGAACCCCGGCGACAGTGAGATCTGCGCATCCCGTTCCGACAGCAAGGCCTCGCAGATGAGATCGTCTAGGGTGCCGTTGAAGTTTCCGCGGCGATAGAGAAGCATCTCCGACTTCGCCAGGACCGTCGACAGCATGGCCTCGTGCGGCGCACGAATCGAGGCGACGAGCCGCGTCATGTCGGGATCCGGCGAAATCGCGTCGGCCAGAACGGGGATCAGGCTGTAGCCATGATCGACGATGCGGCCGTCGCGCACATCGAGATCGAGGCGAGAAAGGAACTTGGTGTGAGATCCCGATGCGATCAGCAGGGTTTGTCCGACCGTGACCGGAACCGGCAAGGCATCGTGCGTGTGCCCCGTCAAGATCACGTCGATGCCGGGAACGCGAGCGGCCATCTTGCGATCCACGTCGAACCCGTTGTGGGACAGAAGGACCACCACCTGCGCGCCCGCCGCACGCGCAGCCGCCACCGATTTGCGAACGTCATCCTCCCTGATGCCGAACGACCACTTCGGCATCATCCAGCGCGGATTGGCGATCGGCGTGAACGGGAACGCCTGGCCGATGACGGCGATCTTGACCCCCGCCTTTTCGAAGTGTTTCGTCGAGTGAAAGACCGGCTCGTCGAAATCGGTTTCACGGACGTTGCCGGCCAGGAACGTGGTCTTGACCGATCCCTTGGTATCTTTGTCGCCGAACAGTTCCGCGACGCGCTCGTGACCGAGCGTGAACTCCCAGTGCCCCGTCGTCGCGTCGACACCCAGTTGTTCGAGCACGGAGGCCATGTCCGCGCCTTTGCTCTGCATCACGGTGTACGAGCCATGCAGTGTATCGCCCCCGTCGAGCACCAGGGTGTTTTCCGCGCCGCGCTCGCCACGAATGGCTTTGACCAGGCGCGCCATGCGATCCATTCCACCGACACGGCCGTAGTTCGCCGCCAGGGCCGAGAAATCCTGATCGGTCAGCATGTACTGCAGATGCGATCCCGCCTTTATGCCGAACTTGGCGAGAAACTCCGCACCGGTAATGTGAGGCGGCAGACCGTTCACCTCCCCGACGCCGATGTTGACCGACGGCTCGCGAAAATAGTGCGGCATGAGCTGCCCGTGGCAGTCGGTCATGTGGAGGATCGTCAGCCGGCCTTTCGGCTCGAAGCGCAGCAGGTCGGCTTCGGTGATGCGCTGCTGGGCCGAGAGCCGCGCTATGCCGCCGCTTCCCGCCAGCGCGCCGGTCGCGATCGCCACCTGAAGAAAATCTCGACGAGACAGCATTAGGTTCGTCCTGGCTCACGGTTTCGCACGCAATACGCGGTCTACCCTGCCACCTGCGGCACGACGCCCCTGGGGCAGCCCCGGATCACCACGATCGCAACGCGCTGAAAACCCGTCGCGTCGTCGGCAGCCGGAAACGACACGAGTTCCCGGCCCAGGCTTTCAATTGTTCACCGGGCTATCGGGGCTCATCAGCAAGGCCGTCAGATCTGCGATCTGCTCCACCGTCAGCACGCCGTTTGTCCCGAAGCGCGGCATCAGCGAGCAGGGAAACGCGACGTGGCTGTTGTAGATCTTATCGTATGCCGCTTTGGTGTCCGCCGCCGCGAACTTGCGGATCTTCCCATACTCGCGCAGCGACGGCCCGATGGTCCCGAATGATACTTCCTGCTTCGTGAGTTCGTGGCAGGCGTAGCAGTTACCCCCATTCGGATTGGCCGGCGGATAGTCGGTGAAACGCATGCCGTAACCCGACTGCGCGATTCGCTCGCCCTTCTGCCAATCACCGATCAGTTTGCCGTCGGCCGGATACTTGATCGTGGCCCGCTCCCGCGCCTGTATCTCCAGGGCGAGTTTGGCATCGGGCGCATTCCCGGAAGCATTGCACGCCTGCATCGTCGCGTCCGGCTTGATCCGGTCGGCCCAGTCCGCCGGATTCTGCGGAAAGGCTTGCTTCACAACGGCTTCGATGCGAGCGGGAGCGATCGACGGCCGCGATTGGGCGAATGCGTACCCGGTCGCTGCGAGAGCGGCGATCGCGGCAATGGAGAGCAGCTTTTTCATCCTGGCTCTCCCTCAGCGCTTCATGCCGGGAGCGGAGATTTCACCCCCTTCGGCATTCTTGACCATGTAGGCGATCAGCGCGTTCGACGCTTCGGAGCCCATCTCCACCCGATGCATCCGCATCTGCCAGAAGCAATCCAGAACGCGGTGCTGCATGGTCATGACGTGCGTCGACGACACTCGGTAGGCCGGCCATTCGCCCACGACTTTTCGCGCCTCCTCGGGCTTCGACAGGAACGGGAGGGGTTGAAGCCGGATGCGCTTGCCGCTGTCCGCGTGGCAGGTCGTGCAGGAAAAATCGAACGGCCCCATCCGCGTGTTGAAAAGCACCTTGCCCAGCGCCACCGCATCCTGCTCCTTCGGGTGGCTCATCTTGGCGGCGAACTTCATCCCGTTGGACTTCGAGGCGATCCAGGTGGCGATCGCACCCACGTCCTTGACCGGCGCACCACCGGCCGGATGCGGGTTCTTCAGATACTCCGTGTCGTCGATGCCTTGGATGGTCTTGCGGCACCACAGGATGCGCGTTTCGGCATCCATCACGCGGTCCGCATCCGCGAAGTAGCGCGGCAGCTCGGCGAAAGCGCCGTCGACCTTGCCCGGCCCCTTGCCGAGGTCGCATGTCTCCAGCGATGCGGCCTTGGGCCCCGCCTTCTGCTTCCAAAGCGCCTCGCCGCGGTCGGCATCGAGGTTCGCCGGGTTGGACCAGGGGTCGTCCTTCATCATCTTGCGGTACTTCTCGAGCTCGCGCTCCACCGCATCCTGCTGCTGTGCCGTGGCCGCCTGCGCGTGCAGCAACGCCATTGTCAGCGCTGCGGCTACCGCGAGCCCTCCCGTTCGTCCTGCCATTGGTCCTCCCTCAGGCCGTTCTGCTGGCTGTCGTCGGCCTGCTCGTTGTCGCGTCGTAGGCGCGCCGACCATCCTCGCGCAATGGCAATGCGACCGCCAGAACGCGAGAACATTCGAACATTAGCATGTTCGAAGGTTTGCGCACCGAGGCTTCTGTGGCGCTGCACCATTCGCGGCTGCGGCCCCGTCCATCGGGCGAACGGCATCACACCGCACTGCTTTTGGCGTCCGCTGGCTGCGCCTTCGCGGGCGTCGGCGCGGATGCATCGGGCGCCCCGAAGTCGCTCAGCACCATCAGCAGCGGGGTGAGCCCGTCGGTCGCCTCGATCACGAAGATCTCGACGTCGTTGCGCGCGTGCAGGCTCCAGCCGGCGAACTGCATCGCGCGCTCCGCCTTGGAGAAGATGCCGTGATTGCGAATGGGATCGCGCTTTTCCAGCTCGTCCACCGCCTCGTTCTTGATGTTGTGTTTTTTCGCCCAGGCCTTGCGGACCGAGGTCAGGTCGGTGGTGCTCTGTTCGACCTCTTCGGCTTTGAGCCGGTCGAGTTCGCTCTGGCCGACCGCCAGCTTCCAGGGGCCGATCCCGATCTTGGGCGCCTGATGCGGCCAGCGCACGAGTTCCAGATCCGAAAGGACGCCCGCGAGCTGGTTCATCGCGAGCGC
Source organism: uncultured Hyphomicrobiaceae bacterium (assembly GCA_964389095.1). Lineage (GTDB taxonomy): Bacteria > Pseudomonadota > Alphaproteobacteria > Rhizobiales > Hyphomicrobiaceae > JABFRJ01. Next base: position 6,636 of record CAYMEB010000109.1, on the reverse strand, counting down.
GCGCTTCCGTTCTTCCTCGTTGTTGGGATCGCAACTGTAGAGGTTCGGTATCACCAGATAGGAAGCCCTGTTGTGGTGGACGAAGTGGCTGCGGACCCACTCGATGTCCGCCTTCGGCGCCCGCGCGATCGCCGTATCGATGGCCTCGCGGATGTGCCGCACCAGCGCACCCGACGGCCGCACCGGCGGCGGCTCCTTGGGCGGATTGACCATCGTCAGCGCGAGGAGGCCGAGATCGATGCCGATCGTGGCCAGGAGCGCGATCATGTCTCGGCCGGTGATCGGCTCGCCGCCGGCCGTCACGTGCGTGACGTCGCGTCCCGCAACGTAGGCGAACAGTGCAGCGCCGTAGGTCCCGATGTTCCGCCACAAGTTCTTGACCGCGTTGGCGACGCCTGCCGGCCCCTCGTTGAACGTCGCTTCACGCAACTGGACGATGGCCGGCTGATCCGCCTGGCCTGCCGCCTGCGCGAGCCGCTGCGCCAGCGTCGGATCGTGACAGGTGAAGCCTGCGGTACCCGGCGCCGCCGACACCAATTGGGCGAGCGCGCGCATTTCGGCGGCCGTTGATTTTCCAAGTTCGTTGGATCGCGCGGCGATGCTCCGCGAACGGCTGCGGATCTCCGACGCCCGCGCTTCGAACGCTTTCTGGCGGTCCTCGACGGTCCCGCCTTCGAGGCTCGAAGCCGTTGCGCGCAGCTGCTCGATGTCGGCCTGCACCGGCTCGAGCCAATTGCGGTTCATGTTGTCCCGCAGAGCCGTAACACTGTCCCGCACGCTCCGCCGCGCATTGTAGAGCGGCCCTCGCCCAGCCCCCGATGTGACGCCGCAGCTGCCGCCGGAGGTCTCCTCCCGCGCCATCTGGCTGTCCGACCAGATCACGACACTGTCGAGATTGCCCCGCACTGCGACCAGCCGGGCAGATATCGCTGCGGCTGCATCACGAGCATCTTCCTGCAGGCCTGTCAGACCGGTTCGCGTTGCCTCGGCGCCGGAGATCAGGCTCCACCAGAAGCCGTAGCCGAAACCGATCGACCACAGCACCAGGAAGACATAGAGCGGAAACGACACCAGCCGGTAGCGCAGCAGCCGCTTCGCCGCGAAGGTCTCGCGCAGCATCAGCCACATCAGGAACGTCAGCGCCACCACGACCATGATCACCAGCAGGTCGTCGGAGAGCGAGAAGCCTCCCCCCGGCTTCGACGAGCTTGTCTAAACGCCGACGATGAAATCGCGCATTCCGTGCCAGGTTGCATACCCCGAGATCAGCAGCAGCATGATCTCGGCGATGCCTATCAACGTATTGCGACCCAGCACGTAATCGAGTGCACGCGCCCAGAACGGCGGTTTAACCGCTGACGCATCTGCCATGATCTTCCCCCAGGTCCCGGAAATCCTCGTCCGGCCACGCTATCACCGGAACTCGGATCGCGGCGAGAGGGCAGGCGACACGACTGTCTTCCACTCCTGCGCCCGGGCTGGGCTCATGCCTAAGGCTTACCGGGAGCATCCGGCCCGGCTGGAACCTGGACGACCCGGTCGGCGCGCAAAGCTTCCCCGCGCCGGCGGATCAGAACACCGTGGATCAGGATGAACCCATAGCTGACAGGGACCCGGTCGACGTATGCATACCGCAGCGACGTCCCTGGATAGAGGGTGACGTTGATCCCCGGTCCGTCCGCCGGCAACAGCGATTCCTGCCGCCGCGTCGGATCGTGCGGCACCAACTGGTCCTGGAAAAAGAGCTGTCCACGAATCCGCTTTGCCACCTCGGGCGGTCCTCGGCCCAGCGGTTCGTCATTGCGCAACCCGCGGACATCGAACGTCAATCCGGTCATTATGTGGGGAACATTGCCGCGGTTCTTGACGATCGCCAGATACTCGACGACCCAGGCGTCGTCCTGGCGCCCGACGAACTCCACGTGGACCCGAAACTGCAACCGCGGGTGATGTTCGCGGCGGACCACATAAGTGAAAACCGCCCCTGCGCTCGCCAGCACGGCGACTGTGAAGGTCACCATCGGCGCGTGGGATTTCATGAAGCCGAACAGCTCGGCGAGCAGCACGTCCGTCATTCGTCTTCAGGCCTCGGACAGAAAGCGGGTCTGCCAATGATCCGCGGGGCAGGGATGCAGCGAACATGACCCGGCGCGCCCGGCAGGTCTACCCGCCCTCAGGCCGGGTCCCAGACCGCCTCGGGCATCGGCAGGTCCGCCCAGACCTCGCCACCCAACCGGCTGTTCGGCGCGATGCCGAGCTTCTCCTCCAGCACCCACATCAGCTGCCGCGTGTGCTGTCCGGCATGCCAGGTCGTGCGCTCGAGATACTCATGCAGGGATTGCCGGCCGTAGTAGACCCGTGCCGGCGCGCGCCAGTCCGCCGACCGCTCATGCGTCTCGAACCAAGCCGCGATCCGGCGTCGCGTCTCCTCATTGTAGGCCGACAGATGCTCATACCCCCATCCTTTCGGCGGCACGCGATTGTAGGCGTCGAACTCGAGCGGTATCCCCGCGTGGTGCTCCAGGAACGCGTCGGCGATGTTGACGACGTGAAACGCGAGGTCGGCATAGCTGCGCGGCCGGTTCGGCAACTGCGTGGAGAGTTCGGCCTCCGGCACCTGCCGTATGAAGCGCCCGGCGCCGGACAGGATCGTATCGAGGCGATCACGCAGCTCCGCGACGGGCAACATCCCTTTCGCGCCGTGCGTTATGCCGACGAGGCGCGCGACGTCGGCGAGAACCTGCCCGTCCGCCCAGGCTCCCCCGCGCGCGACCACCGGCACCTGCCTCACGCCCAGCGTCGCCAGCTCGTCGACCGCCCCCGCATCGGCGAGCACGTTGCGCGACACGAAGGCAACGCCCCGCTTGGTCAGGAATTCCTTGGTCCTCAAGCAGCTCGTGCAACCCGGCTGCCAATACACCCTGATCTCGTCGCCGCCGGCCGTTGCGCTCATATGTTCGAACTCCATCGGGTCTCGGGCTCGTCGCCGCTCGCGGAGCCGACAATCGCGAACGTCAGGCCGGCCAGCAAGTTCGAAGGACGCCCGGCAGTCGTGCGGACCGCGCAATGTCGCGGCATCAGCTCCACAGGTTCGCCCCCGCCGCGATCCCCGCCCTTTGGCCGTTGCGACCGGGCCCGCGACATGCTGAATTCGGGTTCGGTGTAACGATGACCTTTCGCAGCAGTGTTTTCATCCTCGCGATCGGGGGCGTGTTCATGCACGCTGCTGTGGTCGTGCGTCATTACGCCTTGGAGGCGGAGACTACGCTCCTCGCGCAGCGACTGGTTCATTTCGCAAATGAGCACTGTTTCAATCTCGGCAATGGGCCTTCGGATATCTCTTTGCCGGGGCAGCCGGCCGCCCCGTCGTCCGACACTAGCGACTGCCCTGTTTGTTCCGGCACGATGCCGCTCGCCGCATCCCTCCCCGTCGCCAGCGTTTGCCACCCTCAGCTAACACGTGCGTCTCAGCGGACCGACGCTTTGGAGGCTATTGCCGAGCGTCGCATGGGGTACGCGCGGCCGCAGTCAAGAGCGCCGCCGCGGGTAGCCTGAGCACGATCAACCGCTCCTCCCCCATCTCTCTCGGATCGTCAAAGGCCGCATCCGCCTGCGAAGACCGATCTGCACACACATTCAATTCATGTGTGCGTCTGGGGCGAGCAGAGCACGATCCCATCCTCACCTCCCTCTCATCGGCCGGCGGCGGACGATTCAATACCCGGTTTCGCTACCACTCCGAAGGAAACCGGCGCCGATCACGGAGCAGAACAACCAGCGCGAACCGCTGCCTCTGCTCTCGGACGAACTCCCCCGAATGCCGGTCGAGCCAGGAAAGCAACCATGTCTGACCATACATCCAGTCACACTACCGCCCTGCTGCGCCGCCTGCCGGTCGTCGGCTTCGCCATCCCCGCGCTGGAGACAGAGAACAACCGGGAGTTCTCGCTGCTTGCGGCGAATGACGTGATGGCTGCCACTATCGGCACCATCCTGTTCGGTTTCGCACTCCTGCTGCCGGGACTCCACTCTGCCGCGCTGACCATTCTCCTGGCGCCGAGGGGATGACGATGGAGCGCAGAAACGTCATTGCAGGGCTGGCCGTCACCTTTGCGATGCTTGGCACGACACGGCCCGCGCTCACGCACGGCTACCGGCGCGGCTCGATCGCGATCGAGCACCCATGGTGCTCCGACAGGTTCGAACCGGAATCGCGCGATGTCATCGTCGGCATGATCATCAAATGCAGAGCTCCGCGCGGAGATCGCGTGCTCGGAGCTGAGGGCCGGGTTGCAACCTCAATGAGACTGCATGATCAGTCCGGCGCGACGCAAACGGCGCTGAGCATCCCGGGCAATGGCGCTCTCACTCTCGGTCGCACGGGTTATTGTCTTCGCCTGATCGGCCTCAGGAAGCCGCTCATTCCGTATGACACCCTTCCCGTAACCCTCGTGTTCGAACGCGCGGGACGGATCAGCATCGACATCCTGGTCGAAGAGAGTCACGACAGCGAAGGTTGAACGGCACGTGGGGCCGTGCGCCCGCCGCTCGATGACCGGCGGGAAAAGGCCTCAGCCCTTCTTCTCAACCAGCCGCGCCAGGTCGACGATCACCTTGGCCTGCTTCCAGGTGGCGTCGTCCTGCATCTTGCCGTCGATCATTACGGCGCCTGTACCGTCGGGCATGGCCGCGATGATCTTCTCCGCGAAGGCGACCTCGGCCGGATCGGGCGAGAATACCTTCTTTGCAATAGCGATCTGACTGGGATGCAGCGACCACGCGCCCACGCAGCCCATCAGAAAGGCGTTGCGGAACTGCGATTCGCACGCCGCCGCGTCCGAGAAATCGCCGAACGGGCCGTAGAAAGGCTTGATGCCGTGAGCGACGCACGCGTCGACCATCTTTGCGAACGTATAGTGCCACAGATCCTGCTGCGCGAACGCGCGCGGCGCACCAGCGTCCGTGCCCGGATCGGCGAGCACACCGTACATCGGATGCCCGCCGCCGACGCGGGTCGTCTTCATCCCCCGCGAGGCCGCGAGGTCCGCCGGTCCCAGGCTCATGCCGTGCATGCGCGGGCTCGCCGCCGCGATTGCCTCGACGTTCATCACGCCTTCGGCCGTCTCCAGAATCGCATGGATCAGGATCGGCTTCCTCACGCCGTGGCGAGCTTCGAGCTGGGCCAGCAGCTGATCGAGGAAGTGGATGTCCCAGGGGCCTTCGACCTTCGGCAGCATGATCACGTCGAGCTTTTCCCCGACCGCCGGAACAATCTCGAGAATATCGTCCAGCACCCAAGGCGAATTGAGGCAATTGATCCGCGTCCACAGGCCGGTGCCGCCGAAATCGTTCGTCCGGGCCATTTCGATGAAGCCGCGCCGAGCCGCCTCCTTCTGATCGGCCGGGATCGCATCCTCGAGGTTGCCGAGAACCACGTCCACCTCCCGGATCAGCTCGGGCACCTTGGCCCGCATCTTCTCGTTGTGCGGCGGCACGAAATGAATCATGCGCTCGAGGCGGACCGGAAGCTGCCGCAGGGGGACAGGCGCGCCGGCTGCGAGTGGGGCGTAGAATTTGCCCGGGGTACGGGTAGTCATGGCCGGGGGCTCCCAGGTTCTTTCGGCCCGGCCGCCTGCACGAGGTCAAGCCTCGAGCGCGTCGCCGGCCTCGATGTCCTTTGCCGCCTTGTACTCCGATTTGCTGCGCCGCAACACCCGTTTCTCGCGCAGCCCGTCCGGGGCGCAGAGCTGCAGCGTCACGGCGCCTTTCTCGATGTGCGGAGGACGCAGAACCCGGGCGTAATCGGGCGTAACCGGGCCCTGTCGCGAGGCCACCAGATAGCTGAACGGCTCGTCCTCGAACGGAGCGTCGGCAGCCTTCGCCAGCCGGTGGTCCCGGCGCCTGGGCAGCCGCACGCTGAAATGGCACCAGTCGCCCGCCGTCAGAGGGCACGGTCCGCCGTGCGGACACGGCGCCAGTACGTTCGCTCCGGCCGCGATCAATTCCTGCCGGGCAACGAGAATGCGCTGGTACCCGTGCTGGCTGCCCGGCTCCACCAGTACGAGCACGTCCGAGGCCGCTGCCCATGCGGAAACCGCGAGCGCCCGCGCGTCGGCCTCCGCCAACTCGGACAGCACGTAGCTCGCCATGACCAGCTCCGCCTTGCTCCCGGAGGTCCAGCCCCTGTCGATGCGTGCCGCATCGATCGCCACCGTATCGCCGAGCAGGCCGATGGCGATGTTCCGCATGGCCACGTTCGGCTCGACGAGCCTCATCCGCGCCAGGCCCGGAAAGCGCGCCCGGGCCGCGATCGTGGCCGTGCCGGGTCCCGCGCCCAGGTCGAGGCAGCTAGCGGGCGCGAAATCGGGCCTGCGGATGGTCACTTCCCGAAGAACCCTCGAAAGCGCCGCGTAGGTCGCGGGCATCCGCGCGACCGCGTACGCCAACGCCGCGGTCGCGTCTGGGACGGCCGTGTCCGAATGCCCGCCGGCGCGGTAGGTCGCGCTCGCCGCCGCGGCAGCGCGTGACAGCTCGGTACGGGAGACCCCCTCGAGCATCGCAGCGATCCGCTCGGCGACCAGGCCCGGCAGCACAGCGTCAGTCATTGTTCCTCAGACCTCCGAGCGGACATTTCTC
>CAYMEB010000108.1:0-15539 GCA_964389095.1 uncultured Hyphomicrobiaceae bacterium | reverse complement strand
GGCCTGCCTCTCGAATACCACTGCGCTCGCCATGGTGTTCAAGCTCGTCGACGCCACCCAGAAAAGCTGGCGCCGCCTCGACGGACACAACCAGTTGCCTAAGGTCGTCCTCGGTGCGAAATTCACCGACGGGCTGGAGGGACTCGCCACAGATCGTCAGCCCAAAGCCGCCGCCTGAGCCATCAGGCCGTCACCAAGATTTGGCGATAGCTCTCGTTGATGACCGCCAGGAGGTGATGCGCGGCGTCCTGGATCAGTCCCGCATAGTTGACGATCTCGGCGTCATCGAGGTTGCGGGTCTGGTGCTGCGAGAGCAGCTTCGAAAAGCCGATGACCGTGTTGAGCGGCGTGCGCAGCTCGTGGCTCATGTTGGCGATGAACTCGGACTTCACGCGGCTGGCCAGCTCGGCCTCGATGCGCGCGGAGTGTTCGGCCACGCGGGCGCGATGGCGCAATACAGCGTCACCAAGCAGCGAGGCGTACTCGTTCATCAACGAGTGGCCCGCGCCCTTTCCAGCACCAATCATGGGAAGCGTTGGGCGATTCTGTCCTTATCCCGGGCTCGATCCTAGGTGCGGAAGTATAATCGTCTGTAAACGCAAGTATTACTTTAACGAAAAAGTACACGAAATCAGCAACAACCTGAGATTCCATCTCGGTCCGGCGCGCAACCGCGGGCTTGCGGGTAATGGCTGCTCAATTGGCGAAAATGTCCACTCCGCGGCGACGCCGGCCGATCCATGCCAGGGCCATTCCCAAGGCGCCGAACAGCAGCCAGGCGGGAAGCGCGATGACACGCGCCACGATCTGGTCCCAGACCAGGGCATGGGACGCCTTGGCGATGGCAATCTGCGCCGCGGCCAGCCCTAGGGGTGAGAGTGATTTCCAGTGGGCTGCAACAGATGTTGCCGAGACGCCGGCGCCTTGAAGTGCCCGGGTCACGTCGCTGGTCAGAGCAATGAGTGCGACCAGCAAGAGAAGGCCAGCAAGAAGGCGAACCAGGACCATCGCGTGTTCGACCCATAACCGTCTGCGCCGCCGGAGAAGGCTCTGTTCCGCGTCATGATATCACAACGCTCGATCTCGGCCTGCGGCGCGCGATGTGCGAGGCACGATTACTTCGCGCGGACGCACTCCTTGTAGAAAGAGGAGCGTTCTGGGCCCGAAAGTCCTTTGGCCGTCGCTTCTTGGGCGCAGGCTCGCGAAGCAGCTCCTGGGGGCCCTGCCGGTTGAGCCGGTTGGGCGGGCGGAGGCGGAACAGCGGCCACTTTCGGTTGTGCAGCGGCCTTGCCAGCCGGAGCCTTCTGGGGGGTGGCTGCCTTCGATGTCTGCGTCGCGGACTTGTTTGATGTCTGAGGTTGCGCTCCGGGTCTGGGCACGGTCTTGGCAGGCGGCACCTGGGCAGGCGCGGCGGCTGTCCCGGCAACCGGCGTCGCGGCCCCCCCGGCAGCCGTCTTCGGCGCGCCTTTAGCGGGGGCCTTCTTGGCCCCCGGCTTCTGCGGAACCGGATCAGCCTGCGTTGCCGGCTGCGCGGGGGTGACCGGCTGAATCCGTGCCGGCGCCTGCGTCACCTGAGACGCCGCCTTGTCGGCACCTGCCACGGCCGCTAGAGAAAGCCCTGCCGCGATCCACAGTCTCGTTGCCGGAGTTCGGTGGACTGTTTGCCTCATGTCGACCTCGCGCGAATGAATGGCTGCATTCTCTCGCCCTTATCCCTGATTCTGTGCATCAGTGCGCCGAATTTATGATGCAACTCGGCAACTTCCGGGCACAGGCTTACGTCCCGGATTTGAAGGTCCGCCGCCCGAGGGCCATATTTCCGCGATGGCACGAGTCCCGAAATCCGACACGACACCCCGGCCCCGCCCATCGCGCGGCCGCTCGGGCAAGCCCGCTGCGCCTCCCGCGGAGACGTCTGCTGGAACACCCGGCTTCTGCGAGGCACCGCAAGAGACATTCACTGCCGCGGGACCGCTCACGGAGTTGCCGGCGGGATTGGATCGGACGATCAGGACCTCGACGCTGCCTGCGCTGAGACAGAGCGGGCCACTGCCACCGATGGGAGGCGAGGGGCCCTCCGCTGCCCTCGACGCGCTGCTGGCGCGCCCTGATCAACGGTCGGAGCGGGCCAGGGCTCTCCTGAACCGACAGCCCATGATCGCGTCGCATCCATTGGTTGCGGGTGCGGCGGTCGACTTTCGGCCACACCGGCCGGCCCGGCCAGAAAAGAGCGAAGGGGGAATTCTTTTCGAACTGGTTTCGGAGTTCTCGCCGAAGGGCGACCAGCCGAACGCAATCGCAGAACTCGCCAGTGGGATAGAGCAAGGTGAGCGCGATCAAGTGCTGCTGGGTGTCACGGGGTCGGGCAAGACTTTCACGATGGCGCACATCATCGCTCGGACCCAGCGACCTGCACTGATCCTCGCGCCGAACAAGACGTTGGCGGCTCAGCTGTACGGTGAGTTCAAGAGCTTCTTTCCGAACAATGCCGTCGAGTACTTCGTTTCCTACTACGACTACTATCAGCCGGAGGCATACGTACCGCGCACAGACACCTACATCGAAAAAGAATCGAGCGTGAACGAGCAGATCGATCGCATGCGCCATTCGGCGACGCGTGCGCTGCTCGAACGGGACGATGTCATCATCGTGGCTTCGGTATCGTGCATCTACGGTATCGGATCTGTCGAGACCTACACGGCGATGACATTTGCCGTGAAGGTCGGTGAGGTCATTTCACGGCAGCAGTTCCTCGCCGATCTCGTTGCGCTGCACTACCGCCGTAACGACGCCAACTTCCATCGCGGAACGTTCAGGGTCCGGGGCGATACCGTCGAACTCTATCCGGCGCACCTGGAAGACCGGGCATGGCGCTTCTCCTTCTTCGGTGACGAGATCGAAGCGATCACCGAGTTCGATCCGCTCACCGGGCAGAAGGCGGACGAGCTGCAACTCGTGAAGGTGTACGCAAACTCGCACTACGTGACTCCCAAGCCGACGCTGCAGCAGGCGATCAAGTCGATCAAAGCGGAGCTCAAGGAGCGCCTCGAGGAATTGCACAACGTCGGCAAGCTACTGGAGGCGCAGCGCCTCGAGCAGCGTACGCTCTTCGACATGGAGATGATGGAGGCGACCGGATCCTGCCCCGGCATCGAGAACTACTCGCGATATCTCACCGGCCGCCGGCCAGGCGAGCCGCCGCCGACACTGTTCGAGTATCTTCCTGACGAAGCACTCGTGTTCGCCGACGAGAGCCACGTCACCGTGCCGCAGATCGGCGGCATGTTCCGCGGCGACTATCGCCGAAAGGCGACGCTGGCCGAATACGGCTTCCGCCTGCCCTCCTGCCTGGACAACCGCCCGCTCCGGTTCGAGGAGTGGGATGCCATGAGGCCGCAATCGATCTACGTCTCGGCGACGCCGGGTGCGTGGGAACTCGCCCAGACCGGCGGAACCTTCAGCGAGCAGGTGATCCGACCGACAGGACTGATCGATCCCAATGTGGAGGTTCGGTCCGCCAAGTCCCAGGTCGACGATCTGCTGGACGAGGTCCGCCAAGTCACGCAAATGGGTTACCGCACTCTCGTTACCACGCTGACGAAGCGCATGGCTGAGGATCTGACGGAGTACATGCACGAAAATGGTGTCCGCGTTCGCTACATGCATTCCGATGTGGAGACGCTCGAGCGCATCGAGATCATCCGTGACTTGAGGCTCGGCGCCTTCGATGTCCTGATCGGCATCAATCTCCTGCGTGAAGGCCTCGACATTCCTGAATGCGGCCTGGTGGCAATTCTCGATGCGGACAAAGAGGGGTTTTTGCGTTCCGAGACGTCGTTGATCCAGACCATCGGGCGAGCCGCGCGTAACGTGGACGGCAAGGTGATCCTGTACGCCGATCAGATCACCGGTTCGATGCAGCGTGCCATCGATGAAACGAGCCGTCGCCGGGAGAAGCAGACAGCGTGGAACGTCGCCAACGGGATCACGCCTGAAAGCGTCCGCAAGAGCATCTCCGACGTCATGGCGAGCGTCTATGAGCAGGACCACGTCACGGTCGATGCAGGGCTCGCAGAGGGTGGCGACCGGCCGCTCGTCGGGCATAACCTCGCTGCGGTTATCGCCGACATGGAAAGCCGGATGCATGCGGCAGCGGCCGACCTCGAGTTCGAAACCGCCGCTAGGCTGCGTGACGAGATCAAGCGCTTGCGCGAGACCGAGCTTGCGCTCGCCGCGGATCCGCTCGCCTCGCAGGCTGATGTCGAGGACAAGGCGGGGGCATTCAAGGGTGCCAGAAAATATGGGGCCAAGGCCAATCTGCCTCCCGAACGGGCACGCGGGGCAGAGGGGGAGGCCGGCGGCAAGTCGAGGATCGACGGCAGCTATCAGCCGGTGCAACCGGCGTATTCACAGTCGACCTCTCAGGCGAAGGGCGCCAGGACGGGGAGTACCGATCGGGCGCCACACGGCGGCGATCCACGGTCTTCGATTCAAGCATCCCGTATCCGTAAACCGGAGCGGGACGAAATGACCGTGGGGCGAACGGAGGTCCCGGTCGGCCGGACGCCGCCCAGGGACCGGCCGGATCCGCTCGTCCCGTCTCGACCATCCAAGACGATCGATGTCGAGAGCGGGCGGGAGCGCGAGCGGCGGCGCGGCCGGCCGCGGAAGACCGGCCGACCTGGAGAATGATCGGTCGGCGCAGAGCTGCCTGTCCCGGGCTGAGGTGACTGATCCGTGGCGGTGGTTGCGCTGGTGGTGTAGCACTTCGCTCACCGAGATAACGGGAGCGAAACATGAGCGGAAAAGGCAAAGTCGCACTGATCACTGGTGGCGGCACCGGCATCGGCCGGGCGGCAGCGCTGCACCTTCAGGCCGATGGCTGGGATGTCGCGGTCACCGGCCGGCGGAGAGAGGAACTCGACAAGACCTGTGCGATGGCGAAGCCGGGCGGCGGCAGGATGATCGCCATTGCCGGCGATGTCGCAAAGCAGGCAGACGTGAAGCGCGTTTTTGCCGAGACCGTGAAAGTTTTCGGCCGTCTCGATTTCCTGTTCAACAATGCCGGCATGGGTTTGCCGGCGGAGCCGATGGAAAACATCGCGCTTGAGAAATGGCAGCAGGTGGTCGACGTCAATCTCACCGGCTCCTTCCTGTGTGCGCAGGAAGCGATCCGCCAGTTCAAGGCGCAGAAGCCCCAGGGCGGGCGCATCGTCAACAACGGCTCGATCTCGGCCCATGCGCCCCGTCCGATGTCGGTGGCCTACACCGCGACGAAGCACGCGATCACCGGACTGACGAAGTGCATCGCGCTCGACGGCAGGCCGTTCAATATCGCCTGCGGCCAACTCGACGTCGGCAACGCGGACACTGCAATGGGCGGGCGGATGAAGGCAGGTGTGCCGCAGCCCCGCGGCGACATCATGCCGGAGCCGGTGATGGACGTGGAGCATTGTGGATCGGCGATCCGCTACATGGCGTCGCTGCCACTCGACTCCAACGTGCTCACGATGACGATCAAGGCGACGGCGATGCCGTTCGAAGGCCGCGGTTGAACCGAACCGGGGCGCCTCGCCCCGGTGCAGCACACTCGCTCGACCCGTCGAACCGTCCAATCGAGGGGCACAAGGATGACCGCCAACCGACTTGTCGATATCGGCGACCTTCCCTTGAAGCTCGGGGGGCGGCTGGACGCAGCCAAGGTCGCCTATGTGACGTACGGGCGGCCCTCGACCGGCCGCCCCAATACGATCCTGCTCACCCACGGCTATACCAGTTCGCATCTTTTCGCCGACGGCGACGGGGCGTCGGAAGGAAGCTGGTCTGCTCTGGTCGGACCCGGCCGCGCCATCGATACGGATCGCTACTTCGTCGTTTCGTCGAACATGATCGGCTCTGCCTATGGCTCGACGGCGCCTCGTTCGATCGATCCCCGCGGCGGCCGGCCGTACGGCCCGGATTTTCCGGAGCTGACGCTCGACGACATCGTAGAAGCGCAGCGCCGCCTGCTCGAAAGTCTCGGCGTGCGGGAACTGCTTGCCGTTGTGGGACCATCTTACGGCGGGTTCCAGGCGTTCTCGTGGAGCGTGATCCACCCGCATTACATGCGTGGCATCGTGCCAGTCGTCGCCGGGCTTCGCTCTCCGGGCCAACTCGACATGGACAAGCTTCAGGCCCGCCTGGCGACCGATCCCAATTGGAATGGGGGGCACTACTATGGGGCGGTAGGCATCCACGCGACGATGATCGCGATACGCGAGGAGACGTTGCGTGGCTATGGCATCGAAGCACAGCTCGCCGAACGCTTCCCGCAGAAGCAAGCGCGGGATGAGGCGATCCGTGCGATCGCGGCCGACTGGGCGCGAGCGTTCGACGGCCATTCGCTGCTATGCCTCGGGCGCGCTTCGAACCGATACGACGTGCGGCCGCTTGCTGATCGCATTCGCGCCAAGGTGCTCTACGTGCTGTCGCGAACCGATCGGCTCTTCCCGCCGTCGCTGGTGGACGAAGTGATGCCGGTGCTCGCCACTGCGGGCGTCGACGCGCGCTATTTCGAAATCGACAGCGAGCACGGCCACCTGGCTTCAGGTGTAGATGCCGGCCGTTGGGAGCATTGCCTGCGAGAGTTTCTCGCGCGCCTCGAACGGGTTTGAGCAAGTCGCCCGGATGCGACCCATCATCCGGCCTCGCGCGGGTGGGCATTCAGGAGGGCATCGAGTTCCGTGCGCGTCGGGAGGCCCGCCCGGCTGCCCAGTCGCGTGCATTTCCGGCTTGCGACAACGACGGCAATGCGGGCGGCCTCTTCGGCCGGTCGGCCTTCAGCCAGCATGAGCGCGAATGCGCCATGAAATGCATCACCAGCGCCGGTGGTGTCGATGACGTCGACCGTCGGCGCCGGGAGCGAGCCGTTGCCGCCGCGCTCCATCCACCGGTATCCCCTGGCACCGAGCGTAACCCCCGCATGCAGGGCGCCGGCCTGCAACACGGCGGACAGTGCGGCATCGAACCCGGTGTCCGGATACAGCTCGCGAAGTGCGGCCTCGGAAAAAATGGCGTAGTCGGTTACCTTGAGGAGGTCGGGGAGGGCCTCGCGCGCACCGAGATCGGCGTCGAGCACGGTCTTGATGCCGGCGCGATGCGCTTCCTGGAACAGCACGCGCGTTCCTTCGAGCCATCTCACGTCGCCGAGTACCATGCTGGCATCTTTGACGCGCTCGAGCGGCAGCCACTGAGTACCGGAGGGCATGCCCGTGTCTCTGTTGCCGACGATCAGGCGCTCACCGCGATCATCGACGATGATCGCCGAGGTCGACGACCGGACGCCGTCGAAAGCCTGCACGTAGCGAACATCGACGCGCTCGGCCTTCAGTCCGGCCTTGATCGACAGGCCTGCCTGATCGTCGCCCACGCGGCTCCACAACTCCGCACGGCCGCCGAGGCGAGCGATGGCGACCGCGGCGTTCGCGGCCATGCCTCCGCCGGTCTCGATGTGTTCGATCGCGCGCACTTTGGTCGGGTGCGGTGGAAACGCCTCGATGCGGTAGATCCGGTCGAGGGCCGAGTGACCGACGACGATGATGCGATGTTGGACGGGCATCGGGCTCCGGAGGCGGTTCGCTGCTTGTCAAAACAGTATCAGGTAGGCGCCGCAAGATCATCCAGGTTCGCTGCGAAGCGCGGAGCGGGCGGCACTCGAGGGCAGAGGCGAAGCCTGCCCTTCCGCGACCGCGGCAGCCGCGTCGTCACTTGCGAGTTGGCGCTCCAGTTCATCGGCGTGTCTGCGCGCCTGATCCATCAGTTTCTTCTGGTCGTCGAAGTGCGCAAAATCGGCCTTCAGGCGCGACATGTCCTGCTGCTCGAAAATCGAGATCGAGCGGCGGGTTTCTGTGGCTGACAAACCGATGCCGCGCAGAAGGTCGGCCGTGAGGTCCAACGACGAACGGAACGTCTCGCGATGGATGACGGGCACTCCGAGAGCCATGAGCCGGTGCGCATGATTGCGATTGCGCGCGCGGGCAAAGATCGGCAGGTCGGGGAAATGCTTTCGCACCACCTCCGCCGTTCGCAGAGAGGCCTCGACGTCATCGATCGCGAGCACAAAGGCTCGGGCTTTTCCGGCTTGCGCCGCCTCCAGAATGTCGAGCCGGCTGGCGTCGCCGTAGTAGGTCTTCGCGCCGAACTTGGCCACGGTCGCGATCTGTTCGGCATCGATGTCGAGCGCCGTGAACGGTATGTGACGAGCCCGCAGGATGCGCGTGACGATCTGGCCGACCCGGCCGAACCCGGCGATGATCACATGGCCGTCGCTCTGCGGTGGCGTGTCGTAGGCAGGTTGGGCCTGTTTGGCCGGTGCGCCGAAGCGCTGTTCGAATGCCAGCAGCGGCGGCGTGGCCAGCATCGAAAGGGTCACCAGAACCGTTCCGAATGCGGCATGCTCGGCCGAGAGCAGTCCCGCGGCAGCGCCAGCTCCGAATAGGACGAACGCGAACTCGCCCCCCTGAGACAGTGAGAGGGCCAGACGGCGCGATGGTCGCGCATGGAGGCCCTGCCAGCGGCCGAGCGCGTACAGGATTAGGGCCTTCACGGCGACGAGCGCGAGTACGGCCGAGGCCGTGGTCAGCGGCTTCTGGGCCACCAGTCCGAGATCCAGCGACATCCCGACGGCGGTGAAGAACAGTCCGAGAAGCAGTCCCTCGAACGGTCTGATGTCGGCCTCGATCTCGTGGCGATAGGCGCTATCGGCCAGCAGAACACCGGCCACGAAGGCGCCCAGGGACGCAGAAAGCCCGGCGGCCTCCATAAGCAGGACGACAACGATCACAGTCAGAAGCGCCGACGCGGTCATGGCTTCATGCATCTTGGAGCGCGCCACCAGGGCGAACAGTCGGTCGATCAGATAGCGACCGCCGATCACGATCGCGCCGATCACGACGGCGGCCTTGAGAAGGCCGGCGAGAGCGCTTGATTGCTCTCCAACGGTCGCCCCATGACGTGCAGCATAGACTGATGCGATCGCAAGCAAGGGGATGGCTGCGAGGTCCTGGAAAAGCAGGATCGCAAAGCCGAGGCGGCCGTGTCGTTGGGTGAGCTCGCCGTTTTCTTCCATGACCTGCAGGGCAAAGGCCGTGGATGAGAGCGAGAGGGCAAGGCCGAAGAACAATGCGGTTGGCGCCGCCAGCCCAAGAGCGACCCCCAGCGCGGCAAATGCGATGCCGGTAGAGATCTTGGACCCCGCCCGAGCCGAAAATCGCCGCCCGCATGGACCACAGCCTTGTCAGCCGGAGTTCGAGGCCGATCAGGAACAGCAGGAGGACGACGCCGAACTCCGCGATGTGGAGCACGGCCTTGGCGCTGTAGATGCTTCCAATTCCAAGCTCCGAGAGCTTGCCCAGCCCATAGGGCCCGATCAGCACGCCGGCAAAGAGGTAACCTAGCACCGTGCCGATCTTGAGCGCCTTGGCCAGCGGCGCGGCAATGGCCGCCGCGGCCAGGAAAAGGGCTATGTGGGTCAGGCTCAGTCCATCCATTGGAATTCCTTCGTGATGGTGGGGGACCTCTGGGCAAGCGCAGCCTGCCGTGGGGCCCGACTGATCCGCTCGTCGGGCGGACTCGTACGTTGGAGGTTCGGACCGGATCTCGCTATGTTCACCCAGTCGGCAAGGCTGCGCCTACCACATTCAGCCGCGCGTCCGGGGCACATGGCGGATCTCCTGCATCGAATCGCGACTGCGAGTGACAGAGAAGCCTTCCGGCAGCTCTATCAGACCTATGGGCCGCGCGTGAAGGCGTACATGCTCAAGCAGGGGGCCGATTCCGCGACGGCGGAGGAACTGGCGCAGGAGACACTGCTGACCGTGTGGCGGAAAGCCCCCCTGTTCGCAGGTGATCGAGGAAATGCGACGACCTGGATTTTCTCGATCGCACGCAACCTGCGGATCGATCGGTTGCGGCGCGAAGGCGTTTGGCAGGAATTGCCTCAGGCCCACGAGAGTATAGCGTCGGATGAACCTGCGCCGGACGAAGCCGTTTCTGGAAGGCAGCGGCAAGAGCGGGTTCAGGCAGCGCTGGCAGTTCTCCCGGCAGAGCAGCGGGAGGTGATCGAGTTGGCCTATATCGAGGGATTGTCACACAGCGAGATCGCCGCGCGGCTCTCCATACCGGCTGGTACGGTGAAGTCGCGCATGCGTCTCGCCTATGACCGACTGCGGGTCGCAGTCGAAGACCTGAATTGAGGACGCGGCAGCTTGAACGACATCTCACATCATCCGCAGGTGGAGACGCTGATGGCCTTCGCGTCCGGCACGCTAGCCGAGGCGCTGGCGGTGGTCGTGGCCTGCCATCTCGAGGCCTGTCGCCGCTGCGCGCGGACTGCGCGGCACATGGAGGTGATCGGAGACGCGCTGCTGACGAGTTTGCCGGGGACGGCGCTCGAGCGTCAGCCGCCCATGGGTGCGCTCGGACGCCTGGAGGCAGGGGAGCATGAAGTCCCGAAGACCAGGGGGGTGCTCGAGCGATTGTTGCCGGACGGCCTCCAGAGCGTCTCCTGGTCTGCGCTGGGCGGCGGCGTCGCGCAGCATCAATTTCCGGTGTCGCGAGGTTCCCTTCGCCTGATCCGTGTCAAGCCTGGACGCCACCTGCCGGAGCACGGCCATACGGGCAGCGAACTGACGATCGTTCTCGCCGGGGCCTTCAGCGACGTGACTGGCCGTTTCCGTGTCGGTGACGTCGCGGATCTCGACGACCAAATCGAGCATCATCCCCGCGCGGAGGACGAGAGCGACTGCATCTGCTTGTTGGCAAGCGAAAGCCCGATGCGGTTCAAGCGGCTCGTTCACCGTTTGGTGTTGCCCTGGCGCGGCTTCTGAGCCCCGCGACTTTTCACATCTGAGTTAACGAGGCGGTGATGCCGATCATCGAGCTTTAATCACGAATTGCGTGATTTTTCGCCAACTCCGACGCCGGTAAGGAGCGCTTAACTCAACGAGCGCTCTGCTCGTGGCCTGCGCTGGGACGAGCCTCGGCCTCAGCCTCGGTCGCAGGTGTGATCCGGAGTGTCCCATGAGTTTCGGCAGATCGACGACCAGCATCCGCTTCGACGAACGCGGCGCCGTAGCGATGATCCTGGCCTTCTGTCTGGTGATGCTTGCAGCCCTGGTGGGCGGTGCGGTTGATTTCGCGAGATTTTATCAGGCGTCGTCCGCCTACCGCGCGGCGATCGATGCAGCGATTCTTGCCGGCGCGCGCATCAAGCAGACCGGCGGCACTGACGAGGCCGCCGTGGCTGCAGCGAAGGCTTATCTGGCGGCGACGAAATCCCGGATTCCGGTCGACGGCGACGTCGTATTCAAAGTCGTCGAACCGGGCACTGCAATGTCTGCGACGGGTTCGCTGTCGGTACGCACGTCTTTCCTCCCGGTCATCAGGCTCGAAAAACTGCCGTTCGGGGTGTCCTCCGTCGCGAGTTTCAGTCTTGGCTCAGTCGTCGAGCTGTCTCTGATGCTCGACATCACGGGGTCGATGTCAGGCGGTAAGATCAGAGATCTCAAGGAAGCCGTAAACGACCTCGTCGACATCGTAGTCAAAGACGAGGGAGAGGCGCGCTCGCGGATCGCTGTGGCACCCTTCTCAAATGCCGTGAGACTGAAGGCACGGCAATACTCGGGAGCGACGGGACTTCCTGTAGAGGATGAGGGCGACGACGAAGGCAATGGCAAGAATTACTGTGTCGTCGAGCGCCCCGGCGCGGATGCGTACACAGATGCGTCGCCCGCAGCGGGCCGCACTCTTACACCGCTGTCTCAGGTGGCGCCCCAGGCTTCCTGCAAAGAGAACAGCGTCGTTATTCCGTTGACCGGAAATCGCGACGAGTTGAAACGCCTTGTCAGGAATCTCGATGCAGGAGGCTCGACGGCTGGCCATCTGGGCACCGCCTGGGCTTGGTATCTGCTGTCGCCGAACTGGTCGAACATCTAGGAGGCCGCTTCGCGACCAGGTTCGTACGCGGACTTGACGGCAAAAGACGCATCCGGAAACCAGAAACTGCGCAAGATCGCCGTCTTGATGACGGATGGCGAGTACAACACTCAGTACATCGGCGCGGATTCGACCACCCAGGCTCGCGCCATCTGCGCGGAGATGAAGCGCACCGGTATTGAAGTCTTCACGGTCGGTTTCCAGGTCGGTGGCAGCGCAACAGTGCTCGAAACGTTGCGAGGGTGCGCATCGAGTCCAAGCAACTTCTACGAGGCGACTTCCGGAGATGCCCTGAAATCCGCTTTCCGTGACATTGCACTCAAGTCGACACCGCTGAGGCTGGCGAAGTAGGCGGGCTGCGCCGCAAGCCGCCCTCAGAGCTTGCCCGCGGTTGTCAGCTTCTCCCTCAGGGTCTTTGTGGCCACCGCGAGGCGCTCGGGATCGGTGCAGCGCAGAACGAGCTGAGTACCGTAGGTCCGTGTGTCGCGAACGAACGGGTAGCTGCCCATGACGACTTCGGGGAATTCCTTCTGATGGTTGCCGAAAAGATCGGCAATTTCCCCTTCGGGTCGCAGCAGCTCGATGGTTTCCGAGAGCATCTTTCGGCCTGTCCTGAGCCGGGGCGTCACGGCGTCGAGCATGACCTGCATGATGTTCGGTATTCCCGCCATTACGACGACGTTGCCGATCATGAAACCGGGCGCGATCGAGATCGAGTTTTCGACCAGAACAGACCCTGCCGGAAGGCGCGCCATACGCAGTCTGGCGGGCGTCAGCTCCAGCCCCCGACGCTCGTAGTAGGGCTTCATGATCGCCAGAGCGCGAGGATCGACATCGATTTCGACGCCGAAAGCCTTCGCGATGCAGTCGGCGGTGATATCGTCGTGGGTCGGGCCGATACCTCCCGTCGTGAAGACGTAAGTGTAGCGTGCCCGCATGGCGTTCACTGCCGCGACGATCTCCACTTCTTCGTCGGGAACGATTCGCACTTCCTTGAGCTGGATTCCGATGGCTGTCAGGTGGTCGGCGATGTAGCCGATGTTCTTGTCCTTGGTGCGGCCGGACAGGATTTCATCCCCGATGACAATCAGGGCCGCTGACACGATCGCCTCGTTCTGCCCGGCGGGCATGCTCGTTCCTGCGCTCATCGGTCAGCTCCGTATCGGAAATCGCATCCGCTAACCCTATGCGCCGGACCGTTAACCATAGCAAGGCCGCGGGAGAACGGGATGTCAGCTTGATTCGGCCAGAATTCCCCCTCAACTGATGGCAGCAACCCTGGCCGCTGAAGAGCGCGGGAGATCGCAAATGCCAAAGTTCATCGCCATCTACGGTGCCGTGATGTTCGCCGCCACGCTCCTTGCCGCCATCGTGGCGTTCTGGAAGCGCCGGGATGCGTCCTATTGGGCGACCGTCTCGTTCCTTTTCCCGCCGGCGCTCCTGATCCTGCTGCTGATGCCGCGCAATGTCGGTCCCAGGCCGCGGCGGCTCTCGATCGACGAGCAAGAGGAACGCGAACTCAGGCGTGATGGGGGCAACGGAATTCTGTAGGCAGAGGCCCTTCAGGCTCCGTTCCCCGGGACGAGGCGGTCGCGGGCGGTCTCGGCATCGTGACCATTGCGCCGCCCCTTGACCTCGATGAGGCCGCGGTTCAACTCGGCGCCCAGGATCACGATGATCGCAGTGAGCTGGAAAAAGACCAGGGCGATCATGATCTGGGTCAGGCCCGCATAGAAGCGCGAATAATCGCTTATGGTCAGCCAAGATGCGAAGAGGCGTGCCGCCAAGATCCAAAGCACGATCGAGAGAAGCACTCCCGGTAGCACTTCGCGGATGGTTCGGCGTCCGGCAGCGAGCCAAAGGTGATAGGTCAGCAGCTGCGCGCCGATGATCGCAGTGACGATGGCGTAGCGGACCACCGAGGACGTCCAACTCTGATCCGCGAGCCACAGCAGCCATACGGGCTTGGCCTTGGCCATGAACTGCGGACCCACCACGATTCCCCATGCTATCGCGAGCATGCCGAGCGCGGACAGGAGTACGAGCATCGCGCTCTGGGTGAGGCAGACGAAGTACGATTTCGTCTCCTTGACCCGGTAGGCGGTGTTCAAGGCTGCGCGCAGCGTCTCGATGGCGCTCGTGGCGAAGAACAGTGCGATCAACGCGCCGACCGTGAGCAAGCCGAACCGGCTTCGCCCCATCACTGCGCGCACTTCCGGTTCGAGAACCTGCGCCACGGGTGTCGGCACCAAATCGAAGAGCTGGGCTATAGCTGCGCGCGCCAGCGCCTCTCCGCCGAAATATCCGGCGAAGGCACCGAGGAAGATGCAGAAGGGGAACAGTGACAGAACGAACGAGAAGGCCACTGCGCCCGACATCGAGAAGCCGCTGTCGGCGAAAAGTTCGTAGGCGGCGGTCCAGATCGAGTTGATTTGTTTTTGCATGGGGCGTTGTCCGATTTCGATACACGCCATACCACCGAACGACTGCCCGGCCCACCCCGCGCAGACGCCAGAGGTATCCATTCACCGTTCGCAATCCTGGATCCAGCATACTGCCGCTCGACCTGTGGAGGTATGCCGGTTGCAATCGTTTCGATGAAAATGGCTGCAGTTTTCGTAACTTGCCGCTTGACCCCGACGTTGGCAGACGGCAAATCCAAGACGCGGCGTACTCCGGAAACAGGACCGGAGGCGGAGTTGAGTATGCAGGATGTATCAAGTGCTTGGCACGTTCGGGATGCCGCGAGCCTGGCCGAGATGAAGGCTGCGGCCGAGGCGGCGCTGGCTCATCACCCCGATTGGATCGCGCTCAATCGGCTTTCCGACGGCGACGCGGACTCGGCAAGTTTTCGCGAGCGCCTGATCGTCGCGCTGACCGGCGTTCCAGCGTTCGGCCAGTTGCGGGCGATCGAGGCGGCGCTGGCGGCTTGGCCCGAGACTGCGTTGCCTGTCGATCCCTTCGAGGTCGCGACTGTCGATGTGACGAGCACGGCGGTGGTTTTCGAGAAACCGCCGCTGCCAGACGACCTGACCCGGATCCGTGGTATCGATCCAGCGACGGCCGATCATCTGATGCAACTCGGGGTTACCCGTTTCGATCAGATCGCACACTGGTGGCCAACCGACGTTCAGCGGGTATCGGAAGCGCTGGGCCTGGGAAGGCGGGTCACGAGGCAGAGTTGGATCGCTCAGGCTGCGCTGCTGGTGAAGCAACGGGGCGCGGCGGTCGAGAATGTCACCGCGGGGAGCGCGCCCTGCATGGGTGCCTCAACGACTCTTGTGACCGATTCCGTGCCGGTACCAGGTGCGGTGCCGCCGGCGTTGGTGCAGGAGCCGCCGGCAGCGCTTGTGCCGGCTGACGTCGAGGACGCTTGTCAGAGGCAATCAGGGACTGCTCGAGGCGCAGTCGCAGGTTCCGCAGCCTGCGGACCCGGCGGGGATGGAAACGGCGATGCAACTGTTTCCAGCGGCAATTCTATCGAAGTCCCGGCTTCAGATGTCCGTGCGGTTTTAGACGGCTCGCGGCCAGATGATACGTCGCAATTCGGTTCGAGCGCCGGCGAC
>CAYMEB010000107.1:0-15760 GCA_964389095.1 uncultured Hyphomicrobiaceae bacterium | reverse complement strand
ACGATATGCCGCCTTCACCGATTCACGCCGTCACCAACTTCCGCGCATAGCTCCGGAAAATAACGGTGGATACTTCAGAAACCCAGCCCAACTCGCAAAGCTGTACCAGACTGCCGGCGTTCCATCCGTCGGGGCGCAGGTGAATTTCTGCAATACGGGCCACTGGGCCAGTCTAGGCTGGTTCGTGGCCTCGGAGCTCATGGGAAACAAGTCAGAACGAATGTACGATGGATCGATGGCGGAGTGGACCCAGGACGCTTCCCTGCCCGTCGAACGCAAGATCACCGTGGATTGACGGCGGCTATCTAGTCCAGGACGTTTTCACGTGGCATTGCCCATGTCCGGATCGGCCAGGGCATGAAGGCGAAGCGCACCTGTCCGGGCGAGTAACGTCAGCATGACCTTCCTGCGAGCGGCCGCGAGTTTGTGCTCCGGTCCGCCCTTGATCAGTTCACCGCCGTAGCGATCGGCGATCAGCAGACCAGCGTCGTCGGGAAGTATCTCGACAGGGAACCCGGGGGCCACGGCAAAGAGAAGCCGATCGCAGTAGTCCCGATACTCGGGCCACTTCTGGTCCGCGCGGAAGTCCTCGATCGAGGACTTCACCTCGACGATCCAGATCTCACCAGTATCCTTCAGTCCAACAAGATCGGCCCTGCGACCATTCGGCAAAGGCACTTCAGTCAGTCGTGCCATCCCATGCCGCAGCAGGCACCGTCCCGCACCGCGGGCGATGGCGAGTGCCGCTTCGGATTGGCGTCCGTCCTGCGGCAAGATCGCCGCTCCCGCAGTCGGATCACGATGCTCCTCGCTTGCAGCCATGCCTTGCTCGCACATGCCCCCACACGGCCCTTTTCTTGGTGGATGCCGCTCCCTACAGTTTAACTGACACGAGCGGAGGAATGCAGGGCGATGTTTTTAAAGCGCGGCCAACCGAAGAAGCCTCAATCCGTCACGTCGGCCACAATCGCGGCCGCCGAGACACCTCCTTTGCCGATGCCCACAGCCCTCCCACGCTTTGAACTGCGCCACAGCGTGGACCCAGCAACCCTCGGCTTCACGACTACAACCGATCTGACGCCGAACACGGGCCTTATCGGTCAGGACCGCGCGCTTGCTGCCATCGAGTTCGGCGCCGACATGGTTGCCCACGATTTCAATGTGTTCGTCCTCGGCCCCCCGGCATCCGGCAAACGCACCGCGGTCAAGACCTTACTGGCCGAGCGGGTCCTCAAGGCGGCCGCTCCGGACGACTGGGTCTATGTGTACAATTTCGCGCAAGCCAACCGGCCGCGGGCTCTTCGACTGCCTCACGGACGAGCGCGACAATTCGCTGCGGGCATGGTCGCCGCGGTCGATGAACTACGCAGCATCGTCCCGGCACTTTTCGAGGGAGAAGACTATCAGGCACGGCGGCGCGCCATAGATGGCGCATTCCAGCAATCCCAGGAGGAAAAGTTCGAAGCACTGAACAGCAAAGCACGCGAGCAGAACATTACGATCATGCGGACGCCCCAAGGCTTCGCATTCGCTCCGATGCACGAAGGCAAGGTCATCAAGCCCGAGACCTTCTCCATGCTGCCCGAGGCCATGCAGCAGGAGAAGCAGCGGCAGATCTCGGTGCTCGAGGAAGAACTCGGACAAATCCTCGCGCAAGTCCCCAAGTTCGACAAGGAACGGCGCGCTAAGATTGCCGAGCTCAACGAAGCAGTCGCAAAATCCGCTGTCACCGGCGCCCTGGATGATCAAGCAGAGGCATTCAAGGACGTTCCGCCCGTGATCGAGTACCTCGAGGCGGCGGCCCAGGATATGGTCAGGAACATTGCGATATTCCTGCCTTCTGGAGAAGGCGGAGAAGCCCAGCAGTTGGTCCGCGAGCCGGCGGATTCAGCCCGCGACCCGCGCTACCGCCGCTACATGGTCAACATCATGGTCTCGAACGGCGAGGGGGAACAGGTCGGCGCGCCACTCGTCGAGGAGTTCAATCCCGTCTATGGCAACCTCGTCGGCCGTATCGAGCACATCGCCCAGATGGGGACCCTCGTCACAGATTTCCTGCTCATGAAGCCTGGAGCACTGCATCGCGCCAATGGCGGCGTGCTCATGCTTGATGCCCGCAAGCTGTTGATGTCTCCATTTGCGTACGAAGCCCTCAAGCGCGCGTTGCGGGGGCGCGAGATTCGGATCGAACAGCCGGCAGAGACGTCAGGCTTGATCGCGACACAATCCCTTGACCCCGAACCCATTCCGCTCGCGGTCAAAGTGGTCCTGATCGGCGAGCGCGACGTTTACTATATGCTCTGCCAGTACGACCCCGACTTCCAGGGCCTGTTCAAGGTCCAGGCTGATTTCGACGACAGCATTCCGAGGAATGATACCAACAATCGTGCTTACGCGGAGATCGTCGCCTCGATCGTGCACGAACACGGTCTCAGACCGATCGATGTGAGCGGGGTGGCACGCGTAATCGAGCAAGGCTCCCGAATGGCTGACGACCGGGAGAAGCTGACAGTAGAGATCGGTCGAATTTCCGATCTGGTTCGCGAGGCGGACTATTGGGCCGGCTGTGCAGGTCGCTCGGTCACGACTGCAGTGGACGTCTCACGGGCCGTCGAGGCCCACATCCAGCGCTCCGATCGGGTTCGTGATCGATCCCAGGAGACATTCGACCGGGGCGTCGTACTCGTCGATGTCGCAGGCAGCAGAATTGGTCAGATCAACGGTCTCGCCGTTCTCCAAGTAGGTGATTTCGCCTTCGGACGACCCAACAGGATCACTGCCCGCGTGCGAATGGGTTCGGGCCGCGTGACCGACATCGAGCGCGAGGCGAAACTGGGCGGCCCACTACACACCAAGGGAATCATGATTCTCTGGGGTTTCCTCGCAGGGCGCTACGCACAATTCATTCCATTGGCCCTGGCAGCCACGCTCGTGTTCGAACAGTCGTACGGTGGCGTCGACGGCGATAGTGCATCATCGACCGAACTCTATGCCTTGCTCTCTGCTCTCGCGGACGCGCCGATCCGCCAGGGCCTCGCAGTCACTGGCTCGGTCAATCAATGGGGCGATGTGCAGGCGATTGGCGGCGTCAATGAGAAGATCGAAGGGTTCTTCGATGTGTGTAAAGCCAAAGGCCTGACCGGTGAGCAAGGCGTCTTGATCCCAAAAGCCAACGTCCAGCATCTCATGCTGCGGGACGACGTGGTAGAAGCCTGCGAGAGTGGAAAGTTCGTAATCTATCCGGTCGAAACGATCGACCAGGGCATCGAACTTTTGACGGGAACCGCCGCCGGACAGTTGCTGTCCTCGGGCGAGTATCCCCAGGGTACGATCAATGCCCGCGTCGAGGCTAAGCTGCGCAGCTTTGCGGAGCGGGCGCGAGGTTTCAGCAAGTCTGGCGGAAACGGCAAGTCAGACGAGTGACGGAGGCCCGCATGAGAGATCAGGGCACACGTGGGATTGTCCACGTTGCAGCGGCAAGCGAAGACCGTGGCAGAGTGGTTCTGCAGCTGCGTACGGGAAGTCCCAATCGAATCGCAATGGTAGCGGCAGCGCGGATCGCCCGCGCCTTCGGTGCCTCGATAGAGGGCGTTTTCGTAGAGGACCAGCAACTCATCGATATGGCTGCCCACGGCTTCATTCGCGAAATCACCCGCTGGGGCAGCGAACCGCGGACACTCTCTCCGCAGGCTATGGCCCGCGACCTGGCTGCTGAAGCGCGCTCGGCACACGAGAGGATCATCGCTGCCGCGGCAGCCGCGGAGGTCCCCCTGCGACTGCGCGTGATGCGCGACGAACCCGTAAGGGCCATGGCGGTCGCGTGCGCGGAGTGCGGGCCATGGAACGTGATTGTCGTCTCCGAGCCGTTCGGGGCCAAAGAAGGTCCGAAGATCGCCGAACTTCTCGACGCCATTTCCGCGTCTACCGGCGTCGTTATCGTCGGCCCGAAAGCAACAACGCACTCCGGCCGCATTCTGGTTGCTGTTGAGGACATCGATCGGCTTTCCCAAATGGTGCGGGCGGCCGAGCGCATGCTGTTGGATGAAGCCGACAGAATGACCGTCGTACTATTCGGATCGGACACGCGAGACGTCGATGAGTTGGAAAGCCAGGCCCGTTTGGCACTTGCTGGAATGGCAGACGTGCTCTTCGCCACGGCGGTGGTCCCCGAGCACAGTTATGCCGCCGCGGCTGACATCCTCCACCGCCACGGGCCTGGGCTCGTCATTGCCCAGATCGGAGGGAGGGTTGTTCCGGTAGAAGGGGACCTTGCCCCGCTCGCATCGGTACTGCCGTGCCCGGTGTTCGTTGTTCGCTGAGCGATGCGGAGATTGACGATGTTCACCCCGCAACTGTTGCACCAGGCCGAAACACTGCTCGCGAGCCTGCGCAGCAGGGGACTGACGATTGCGACCGCAGAAAGCTGCACGGGGGGGCTGATCTGCGGGTTGCTCACGGAGATCGCGGGCTCGTCCGATGTGGTCGAACGCGGTTTCGTGACCTACTCAAATGACGCGAAGACCGAGATGCTTGGTGTGCATCCGGATCTGATTGCGGCACACGGCGCGGTCAGTGCCGAGGTTGCAAAAGCCATGGCCGAAGGGGCACTTGTGCACTCGAGCGCCGATATTGCCGTCGCAGTCACTGGAGTTGCCGGACCAGGCGGTGGGACGGCAGACAAGCCGGTAGGTCTGGTCCACTTCGGTGTCACCCGCATCGGGGCGGATACCCGCCAGGGTGTCCGCCTCTTTGGAGCCATCGGACGCCGCGAAGTGCGCTTGGCCACCATCTCTGTCGCCCTGGAAATGGCCGCGCAGATCGCACGCGATCCAACCTACTGCCACAGCGAGTAAGGTGTCCCGCCGCAAAGATCGCACAAGACGCGTCCCGAGCAGGCACATTCGATTGCAACCTGTGCAGCAGAAAGTTACCGTAACCGCCTGAACCGCATTAACCCGGCTACAACAGCCGCTCTCTTGTGTATCGACGAATTCATCCAACGAAAAAATTACGGTGGTGGGGTTATGATGTCGAGAGGTCAGTTCTTTCGAACGCTATTTCTTGCAGCGGCGGTCATGGGATTGGCCGCGCTACAATCAGATGCGCAAGCTCAACAGTCGCGGACCTGCACCGTCAAGCGAACCAAGATTGTCGGCGGATCGCAGGCCGGCATTCAGAATTGGCCCGGACAGGCGGCACTTCGGCTGCATGCAGAGAGAGCAAACGTGTCGGAGTACTTCTGCGGCGGTACCGCGATAGCAGACCGTTGGGTTCTGACCGCCGCGCATTGCCTTCATCGCTTTGTAAACGGCACGACTGCTGACATCGGCGCCGCAGATGGCAAAATACACGAGGGGCGCCTCGAGGTTGTGGTTGGGGTCGACGATTTGCGCTCGGCTCCCCGAGATCGCTCGATACCGGTCGAGCGCGTCTTCCTGCACGAGGCCTATCGCGATCGCCTCTTGACGGGCCAAGCAGAGCCAGCAGTGGACCACGGCGACGATATTGCTCTACTCAGGTTGTCGCGCCCCTGGCAGGGCGCAATTTCACAGCTCCAACTTTCGGAACCCTCCGACCCGGCAAACGAGCCGGGAGTGCCCGTCCATGTCGCAGGTTTCGGAAGCATGCACAGCGGTCAAGGTTCCGTTTGGCATTCCCGCTCCGACGGTTCTGGAACTTTGGCCGCGGCGACAACTCTATTGCAGGAGGTCGGCGTCCTGACAGTCGCAACACCGACATGCAAATCGCTCTATCAGGGGCGGACGGGTTTTGCGAACGCCAAGATCGCCGGCGGACAGATCTGCGCCGGATTGTCCCAAGGCGGCAAGGACAGCTGCAGTGGGGACAGCGGCGGGCCGCTGGTCGTCCGCGACGTCGATGGCTGCCCGCGCCAGGTTGGGGTCGTCAGCTGGGGCGACGGCTGCGCAGATGCCGGCGCGTACGGAGTGTACACCCGCGTCTCGGCATATGCTGATTGGATCCAGAAGCTGACAGGTCCGCTGACCCAGACGACGACAGCGGTTGCCCCCCCTCAAAAGCTCACGCTGGCCCAACTCCAGGAGAGCCTGAGGCAGTTGGAAGACCTGCTCGGTTCCGCGCGGGGCAAGATCGAACTGGGTATCCGCGGCGGCACCGTGGTTCGTCTCGGGGCGGAAGTCATTTTCGAAGCCACCAGCCAGATCAGTGGACGCCTGCTCGTGCTCGACATCAACGCAAATCTCGAGGTGATGCCGATCTATCCGAACCAGTACACTGGTGGCAACCTGGGCATGATCAGGGCTAACCAGAAAGTCCTCGTTCCCGGTCCCGACTACCCGGGTTTCACGGCCTTCCGTGTAGTCGAACCGGTGGGCAAAGGCTATCTCCTGGCCATGGTTGTGCCCGAGGAGTTCGACATCGAAAGGATCGCGACCCCCAGAGCGCAGATCACCAAAGGTTTCGCCCCGGTGAACAATCCACCCAGTTACCTGGTGCAATTGATCCGCCAGATCGAGATTGCGCTGCTTGGCCGGACAAGGACAGGAGAGCCTGTCGGCCGCAGCGATACTGGCCGATGGGCCTTTGCACTCACCCCGTACGAGATCGTTCGCTGACTATGGTGCCCCATGGAGGCCTCGTGATAGCCATCTGGCATGGAAACCCACTGCTGGATCATCGATCTTGAGGGTCAGCGATCGCGTCTCGAGACCGCCGAGCGGCGCCTGGAGCTACCGACAGCTCGAGCAACCGCCCTTGCGCAAGAACGGCGCTTGAGCCAAATCGCATTGCGGCTTGCCATTCGTGCGCGGGTAGGCATCGTCCCGGCGCGCCAGCCTTTCCTGATCGATCGATCAGGAAAACCTCGCATTGCCGACGGAAGCGTTCACTTCAATCTCTCGCATTCAGGTGGAATGGCCGCCGTGGCTGTGTCCCCGAGCGGCCCGGTTGGGATTGATATCGAACGATTGCGCCCACTCAGAACCGCCGAACATCGCCGCGAGCAGCTGCTTTCCGCTGCTCGACGGCTGGCACCAGCGCTCTTGGAAACGACGAACGACGCTCTGCGCGCGGATATCATCTCATGGACCATCCTGGAGGCGGTCGCGAAGCATGCTGCTACCGGTGTCCTGCCGTTAATCGGACGGCTGAAACGGCCAGATACGCCCGAGCCAGCGCATCGACTGCAAATCGAGTGTAGCGGCGATGCCCTCAGTATGCTCGATAAGATCAACGGAACAACGACCGGGGTCACTCTACTCCCCGTGCCGGATGGCTTCGTCGGCGCGCTTTGCCATCACAGAGGCGCGACGGTGGAAATGGGGTCATTGACCGATTTGTTCCGCGGTGCGCTCGACGAGTAGCGCAGAACGAGCACGTGACCCGATCTTTTCGATGCACGTCGCACAGTATTGTCACCAAACCTCAGGCTGCGGCGGACATCAGGACCAACTCGCCAAAGCAACCGGGAGTTCGCTCGGCGGGACGACGCCAATTGATCGAATCCCTTGCCAGACGCGGCACCGCCAAGGCACTCTGCCTCCTCTGGTATATGTTCCGAATTCGCGACCGATGCCGGCGCGCCTCGGGGAGGGGGAGGTATGTCCGATTTGATAAGGATGACACGCGGGGAGGGCTATCGCATCCTCGCGCTCAACCGGCCTGAAAAGCTGAATTCCTTCAATGAAGATCTCCATCGCGCACTCAAGGCATCGATCGACGACGCCGACGCCGACACCTCGTGTCGCGCCTTGATCCTCACCGGCGAAGGGCGAGGCTTCTGTGCCGGCCAGGATCTTGGAGATCGCTCCGAGGCGATGAAGGCCGGCGGCCCGATTACGTCGACCCTGGAAGCCCACTACAATCCCCTGGTCCGTCGCATCCGATCGCTTCGCATGCCGGTGATCTGTGCCGTCAACGGCATCGCGGCAGGCGCGGGGGCAAACCTCGCCCTGGGTTGCGATATCGTTGTGGCGGCCCGGTCGGCAAAATTCCTTCAGGCCTTTGCCAAGATCGGGCTTATTCCAGACGCTGGCGGGACTTGGGTGCTGCCACGACTTGCAGGACCGGCACGCGCCCGGGGCCTGGCCCTGCTTGCCGAGCCGATCTCGGCCGAACAGGCGGAAGCGTGGGGCATGATATGGAAGGTTGTCGACGATGCGCAGTTGATGCCTGAAGTCATAGCCATGGCTACGCGGCTTGCCTCTGGCCCGACGCATGCCTTCGCCACCATCAAGCGCGCGCTCGACCGCGCCGAGACCAATACCCTCGACCAGCAACTGGACCTCGAGCGCGATCTTCAGGGCGAGTTGTTGAACCAGCACGACTTCAAGGAAGGCGTGGCTGCCTTCTTCGAGAAACGCGCCCCGAAGTTCCGGGGGACACCGTGACATCGACGAAAGATCAGGAAATCGCCAGGCGCTCCGCTGATGCCATGTGGTCGGAGGACAATGCGAGTCGCGGTCTCGGCATGTCGCTGGAAGCTGTGGGTCCGGGAACAGCGATGCTCTCGATGACCGTGCGACCCGACATGGTCAACGGCCACGGCCTTTGCCACGGTGGGTTCATTTTCACGCTCGCAGATTCAGCTTTCGCATTCGCATGCAACAGTCGCAACCAGCGGCAGGTGGCGCAGCACTGTCAAGTGAGCTTCCTCGCACCCGGCCGCCTCGGCATGAGGCTCACCGCACAGGCCAGCGAGCGACAGCGCGGAGAGCGCTCCGGCATCTACGACATCACCGTTCGAGACGAAACCGGCGCCGTAATTGCCGAGTTCCGCGGCCATTCCCGATCGATACCTGGAACACTTGTTGATGGGTGACGACACGCAGGCGGATCGGTCCTCTGGAGTTCATGCATGCAAAATCTGACGCCACAGAAGTTCGAACTGGAGCCGATCGAGATTGCTCCTGTCGATGTCATCCGCGAACTCCAGTTGCAGCGACTGCGCTGGTCCTTGCGCCACGCTTACGAGAACGTACCCCACTACCGCGCCTCGTTCGACAAGGCAGGTGTGAAGCCCGATGACTTGCGCTCTCTGTCCGATCTTTCGCGGTTTCCGTTCACGACCAAGGCAGACCTACGCGATAACTATCCGTTCGCGATGTTCGCGGTCCCGCGCGAGAAGTTGGCGCGCATTCACGCATCTTCCGGCACGACGGGAAAGCCGACCGTGGTCGGCTACACGATGCAAGACCTCGAAACCTGGGCTGCTGTCGTGGCGCGCTCCTTGCGAGCAGCAGGTGCCAGGCGTGGGATGATGATCCACAACGCTTACGGGTATGGCCTCTTTACCGGCGGGCTCGGCATCCACGCAGGGGCGGAGAAACTAGGGGTGTCCGTTGTCCCTATCTCTGGCGGCATGACAGAGCGGCAAGTCCAACTCATCTCGGATTTCAAACCCGAAGTCATCACCGTGACACCCTCGTACATGCTGGCGATACTGGATGAATTCAAGCGTCAAGGCATCGATCCACGAAAGACCTCGCTGAAGGTCGGCATCTTTGGCGCAGAGCCCTGGACGAATGGGATGCGCGAGGAAATCGAGGCTGCGTTCGATATGCATGCCGTCGACATCTATGGCCTCTCAGAAGTGATCGGGCCCGGCGTCGCGAACGAGTGTGTCGAAACCAAAGACGGATTGCACATCTGGGAAGATCACTTCTATCCAGAGGTCATCGATCCACAGACGGGTAAAGTACTACCCGACGGTGAGGTGGGCGAACTTGTCTTCACTTCCCTCACCAAAGAGGCGATGCCGATCGTCCGCTACCGGACGCGCGACTTGACCCGCCTACTGCCCGGCACGGCACGAACCATGCGCCGCATGGAAAAAGTCACGGGCCGCTCCGACGACATGATGATCGTCCGCGGGGTCAACGTGTTTCCGACGCAGATCGAGGAGCAGATACTCAAGGTCCCTGGGCTCAGCGCGCACTACCAGGTCCTGCTGACCCGTCAAAACCGACTGGACGAGATAGAAGTCGTTGTCGAGGCTGCCATCGATGCGGATCCTGCCCAACGCGGAAATGCTGCGGCGGAGCTAGCTCATCACATCAAATCAATCATCGGCACGACCGCGAAAGTCACGGTGGCCGATCCGGGTAAGGTCGAACGAAGCCAGGGCAAGGCACGCCGTGTCATCGACAACCGGCCGAAAGGTTGAGCCCCGGACCACCCGTTGAACTCTCAGTTTGCGTCTCGCTCGGCCAGCTTGCTATCTTTCTAACCTGCGCGGCCGTATCGCCGCCTCGGTTTCCTTCATTGAACCCCGGGACACTCGACAGATGCTTCGCTGCGTCGCCTGCCTCTTGATCGCTTTGTCCAGTGTGGCCTCGGTCCGCGCCCAGACGCAGCAACCGCCGCAACCCGCGCCGCCACCTGCCGCATCGGCCCAGGCGCCCGGCCCGCAGCAGGCAGGCCCAACCTTCTCATTCGTGGCATTCGGCGACATGCCGTATCGCGTGCCGCAAGACTTCCAGAAATTCGAGAAGCTGATCGGCGTGATCAACAACCTGAAACCCGCATTCTCAATCCACGTCGGAGACATCAAGTCCGGGTCCGAGCCCTGTACCGACGAATACATGCGGGGCATCCTGTCCCGCTTCCAGCGCATGGAACAACCACTCGTTTACACTCCAGGCGACAATGAATGGACTGATTGTCATCGGCAGGCTGCCGGGCGGTACAATCCGCGAGAGCGCCTCGACAAGCTGAGAACGATCTTCTTTGCCAACCCGTCGCAGAGCCTCGGCAAGACACCAATGCCGGTAGAACCGCAACCGAAGGCACAGCCGCAGTACGCCAAGTATGTAGAAAATGCCCGCTTCTGGAAGAACGGCGTCCTGTTCGTCACTGTGCATGTTGTTGGGTCGAACAACGGGTTCGAGGCCAGCGAGATCGAAGCTGCCGCGGAGTTTTTCGACCGGAACAAGGCCAACGTGGCCTGGCTCGATGACAGCTTCAAAATCGCTCGAGAGCAATCCGCAAAAGCAATTGTGATCGCAATGCAGGCGAACTTCTACGACATCCGCCAGAAGTTTCCTGCGATGCCGACGGCATCAGGCTTTATCGACACGGTTCGCGCCATTGATCGCGGGGCACGCGCGTTCCAGAAGCCGATGCTGGTGATTCAAGGCGACGAGCACGAGTTCGAGATCGACGGCTTCAGAGGAACAGACTTGAAGCGCGTACCCAACGTTTGGCGCATGCAGGTGATGGGAGCGGACTACGTCCACGCTGTGCGCGTCCAAGTCGATCCGTCATCTCCAGGTGTGTTTTCCTTTGAGCCGATCATTGTGCCCGAAAATGGCCCCTTCTGACCGCCCGCCGCTACTCGCTGCACGCGGGCAAGACTCCACGACGGAGAATATGGCCAGCGCCGGATGCTCCGCGTTGCGTCTGAGCCGCCGTGGAGCCATTCTCGGCACAGTCGGCCTGCTGCTCGCGCCCAGCCGAGCGGCGGCGTTTCCCGCGTACCATGGACGAAAGCGAGTGCTAGTAGTTCTGGCGCCTTCCGATCAGCACAGCGGCTTGCTGCGTCAGAGAGCCTGGGTCTCGACTTCACGGACGACTTTGACGGATCGCGACGTCGTAGTCGTCTATGTCGGAGGTCAGGACGCCGTAAGTGACCTGGGCCCTCAATCCGGCATGTCAGCCGGCGCAATTCGCAGCATGTTGAAAACCCCGGAAGGAAGCTTCCGTGTTCTTTTGCTCGACAAGGACGGAAAGTCATTACTGGAGAGCAGCACTCCCATCCCCGTATCGGCGCTGATCTCCGCTGTCGACCGGCTTCCCGTTCGGGGAGAGCAGGCCCGCCAGAAGGCGCCCTGAAAAATCCACAGCATTCTGGAAGCCTGTGCACAAGCTGGCAGGCATCGCAGTTTGTCCACATTCCGCCGACCCTCGGGCGTGAATTGCACCCATGACCGTGGACGCGTTCGACTTGGCCAAGTACCAGCTTGAAGAGTTGCCCTAATGGGAACCGATCCAGTCTCTTGAGAGCATCAGCCGCTGATCGATTCCGCAGTTTGAAACGGATTCGCCATGCTCGCGCATGTCGCCAAGCTACGTCGCAGTCGGCCAGACGCATCGCTAGCAAGAGTGCGTCAGCTGTCGCTCCGTCCTGCCGACCGCTTGTTCCACCGCATTGAAATCTGTCCGTCGCAAGGGAACCATGCGGAACCATTGCTCGACGCCGAGATAGACGAAGTTCCGAGCGGCGAGCCGTGGGCAACATTCGCTTCGCGGCTCCGCATCGGCCGCGAAGATCTCCACGGTTTCATTTGGCTGAGACACCTCTGCAATCGAGGCCAGCCAGACGACCATTTGACGATCCAGCGCCTGACTCTCGACTGGATCGCCGCCCGGGAAGCTCATGACGAAATCTGCTGGAAGCCATCGGTCGTGGCGAGGCGCGTCATTTCTTGGCTGTCCGAGGCCGATCGCTTGGTAGATGGAATGCACGCGGCTGGAGCGACCGCCGTCGCGCTTTCATGGGATGGCGATCTCCTGGCATTGCGCAGGTGGCTCGAAGATGCCGATCCCTCTGAGGAGTCCCTCCAGCCCGCAGTCGCGGTAACCGCGGCCCTCTGTTGTGCCAACGAACCAAAGAAAGCGTTGAGTTCAGCTGAGACACAACTCGAACGCGCGCTGCGCGCAAGCCTGAGCGCGCGAGGGCTACACGTGTCGCGAAGCCCGTCGGCGACACTCGACGTCGCCATAAGCCTTGCCTTGCTTCGCAGCCTGTATGTTGCTCGAACAGAGCAGCCGCCGGCATTCCTGGATTCTTTTGCAGGCCGCATTGCCTCGGCTCTGCAGATCACGAGCCTGGGAAGCGGATGCCTGCCCCGGTTCTGCACGGGAAAATGGGGAGGATGCACACATCCATTGCTATCCGATGCAGAAAACGCAAACGAAGACACTCGAGCGGTCGTTCTTGACGATTTCTATCGCCTGAAGGCCGGCTCTACTGTGCTCCTGCTGGACGGGTATCGTCCAAATTCCCCAATCGGTCAGCATTACCGCAACAGTGCACTGACACTCGAGGTAACGGCGGGCCTACAGGCAATTTTCCAGAACCCGCCGCTTTCTCTAACAGCGGACGCCGCCGGTGCTGCTGCTGCCCGCCACAATGGACTATTGATTGAAGCGCCAGTGCATCATGCCGTTGAACGTGGCAGCGACACAGTCCACTCGCTCTTGCCGCGATGCGGTCTCGGCGAAGGCGAACGCGCCGGTCCTTGGCTCGAATGCTCGCAAACGATCACGACGGAAGCCGCTAAGTTTCTTCATCGTCGATGCATCTCTCTCGCTCGCAATGGAGACACCATCGAGGGGACGGACACTCTCGAGCCGCTGGACGATCCGCTGATGACTCTGCCCAACCTTGAGGCAGCGATCTTATTTCATCTTGCCGACGGCGTCGCGTTCCGCATCGGCACTGAAAGGAGCAGACTGACCCTCCTCCTACCGGGCCAGCAAGTATGGGAATTCGAAGCGGAGGGCATCGAAACTGAAATCGAGACACTCCCCGGAACACTGGACACCGGACTGGCTCGTGCTGTTTGTCGACTGAGGGCGAGCATTCCGACCGGACACGACCGAAAGATCATGTGGCGGTTGCGCCGCGTCGTGGCAGCCGATCCAGCTGTTGCAGTCGCCAGAACGCTGGAAGCAATTGGCCTTAAGGGCGAACAGAACCACTTGGGAGTTCAGCACGCGAGTGAACTACCCCCCGTTGCGGCTCCGCGTATGCGGACCCTGCGAGAGGCATTGGCGCGCGTCATTACCCTGCCGCCCCCTCATCATCCCGGTAATCCCAAGAAGGACTGATTGACGCTGCGACGGTGGCCGAGTTCTACGAAACTCTCCCGCTGTGTTACCTCCGCAAGACTTAGCGACTGCAGGACAATCTCATGGTTTCCAACCGAGCCCCCGTCACCCCTATGCAGGACCTCCCGATTCGGCGCGCTCTGCTCTCGGTCTCTGACAAGACCGGACTTGTCGAGTTTGCCCGCGCGCTCGCCAAAGCAGGGGTCGAGGTGTTGTCGACAGGGGGTACCGCCACTGCGCTCAAATCGGCGGGACTGCCAGTCATCGATGTCTCGAGTTTTACCGGCTTTCCAGAGATGATGGACGGCCGACTGAAGACACTCCACCCGAAGGTACACGGAGGCCTTCTGGCGATCCGCACCAACGCCGAGCATGTTGCAGCCGCACAAGAACACGGCATCAGCATGATCGATCTTCTGGTGGTCAACCTATACCCCTTCGAAGCGACTGCATCGTCGGGCGCCGCATATGACCTTTGTGTCGAGAACATCGACATCGGAGGACCAGCAATGATCCGCGCCGCGGCCAAAAACCACGCGACAGTAACAGTCGTGGTCGACCCTGCCGACTACGACGCCGTCGTCGAAGAAATGGAGAGCCAGGGTGGTGCCACCACTTCGGCATTCCGCCGTCAGCTAGCCGCGAAGGCTTATGCACGGACGGCCACATATGACGCCGCCATTTCCAACTGGTTCCGGGAAACCCTCAGTGACACCTCGCCGACGTATGCCGCATTCGGTGGCAAACTGGCGCAAGAACTCCGCTACGGAGAAAATCCTCACCAGACCGCCGCGTTCTACGTCGTCGGCGACCGCCGGGAAGGCGTCGCGACTGCAGTTCAGCACCAAGGCAAAGAACTGTCCTACAACAACATCAATGACACGGATGCCGCCTTCGAACTCGTAAGTGAGTTCGATCCGAGCCAAAGCGCCGCCATTGCAATCATCAAGCACGCAAACCCGTGTGGTGTGGCTACGGCAGCTTCCACGGTAGCAGCCTACAGACTGGCACTGAGATGTGATCCCGTCAGCGCATTCGGCGGGATAGTCGCACTCAACCGCCCAATCGACGGGGCTGCAGCCCGGGAAATCCTAAAAACATTTACCGAAGTGGTCATTGCACCGGGGGCCGACGCCGACGCGCTCGAGATCTTCGCATCCAAGAAGAACTTGCGGCTTCTGACGACTACCGGCCTTGCCGACCCGCGCATGAAGGGCCTGACAATCAAGTCAGTCGCGGGCGGACTTCTGGTGCAATCGCGCGACAACGCCGTCATTGACGACATCGCACTGAGAGTCGTCACGAAGCGCAAACCAACGGCTGCGGAGATGGCCGATCTGAAGTTCGCCTTCAGAGTCGCCAAGCATGTCAAATCGAACGCGATCGTCTACGCCAAGAGTGGCGCGACTGTCGGCATCGGTGCCGGCCAGATGAGTCGGGTAGACTCCGCCCGCATTGCGGCCTGGAAGGCCGTCGAAGCTGCTCGCCAAGCTGGCCAAACCGGCTCCCTCGCACATAACTCTGTCGTGGCCTCCGATGCTTTCTTCCCGTTTCCCGATGGCATGATCGCCGCCGCGGAGGCTGGCGCTACCGCGGTTATCCAGCCCGGCGGCTCGATGCGTGATGGCGAGGTCGTCGAAGCGGCGGATCAACGTGGATTGGCAATGGTCTTCACGGGGATCAGACACTTCAGGCACTGACTATGGCAGCCGCGGAGATTGTCATGCGAGCCGCCGATGCGAGAGATCGATTTCTCGTCACCGGCTGGCTCGGCAGCAAAGCTCCGACAGAACTCTGGACGGGTTCTCGATCCGCAATGGCTGCAGCGGTGTCGTTGGCCCTTACGTCGTCGACCTCCAACGCCCGCATCTTCGAGAGCGACGGTAAACCGTAACTATCCGGTGAGCGCCGCAGGTGGCCCGGTATTCAGGCGGCCTTGCTGACCGCGCCG
>CAYMEB010000106.1:0-15821 GCA_964389095.1 uncultured Hyphomicrobiaceae bacterium | reverse complement strand
AGGTTCGCCGTCGCTCAGGCAACGCCGGCCTGAACTAAGGGGACAGGCATGAATCTCACGTATTCCGGCGGGAACGCCCGGCCGATGCTTCAAGGCCGCCCAGGATGTGACTAATTTGCTTCCACGACGTTGCTGATCGGCAACGGGCATCGGACGCCAGCAACCAGCGGAAGATATCCCCAATGTTCGGCTTTTGCGCGCATCACCGCTGATATTCGACAGAAACCTTCCCGAGCGCCCCGAAATCCGCTGTTGCCGTCTGCCCCGCCTCCAGATGCACGACGCCCGTCGTCGTGCCGGTCGACAGGATCTGTCCGAGTTCGATGCCGATCCCGCGGTTGCAGAGCTTCGCTACCATCCAGGACAATGCGGCGACGGGATCTCCCAGAACTTTCGCGCCGGTGCCGGCGGCAATCTCCCGCCCGTCGACATAGAGGCGGACCATGTGATCCACGAGATCGGCGGCGCGCCATGCCACCACCGGTTCACCGAAAACGAAACCGCCGTTGACCGCACAATCCGCGATCGCCGTGGTCGCGCGTCCAAAGAGCAGGTCCTCGAACCGGGGGCTTACCAGTTCGATCGCGGGAACCAGCGCATCGACGGCTGCCAGGATCTCGTCCCGGGTGTAGCCACCAGCCCGCGCGGGCAAAGGCCTGCCGAACCTGAATGCGAACTCGCTCTCGATCGCGCGGTGATGAAAGCGCCCGGCCTCGATCGACGCGGGGCTCGCGAAGACGTCGGGGGCAAAGAACGGCCCGCAGAACGGTTCATCGATGCCGAAGAGCTTCTGGACAGGCTCGGCAGTGGCGCCGGCCTTCCAACCAGCCACGGGAGCGGTCCAAAGGCGGCGGAACTCGTCCTGCACGTGGTAGGCCGCTCTGGCATCGGCAGGCACCAAATCCTCGGGCAAGGCGCGCATCACGACACGCCGACGACGCGCTTTTGCGAGAACCTGCGCAGCACGCTGTGCCGCGTCGTTCGAGTGTGCCACTGCGTGCTCCAGAAGAAGGGTTTGCCGACATGGCGGTCTCACGGGGCGCCGGGCGGCCCCGCACGCAGTTAATCATGCGCCGCCCCCAGCGTCACGCGGGTGGACATTCGCGCTCTGGTTGATGTTAGGATGCACTACCAGCACATTGCCGCAGCATAACTTTTCCGGAGACAGACGATGCCGACGCCATATGCGTTCAAGTTGGCCCGCACGGCCGAGCAGCAGTACTTCGACTTCCGCATGTACGACGAGAACGATCCTCCGTTGACGGCGCAGATCAAGAAGTACTGGAGCGGGATCGACACCTTCCCCGGCGTCGGAACGCCGTGGTCGGCGGTGTTCGTGTCGTGGTGCGTGCGCACCGCGGGGGCGACGAAAAAGGAGTTCACCTTCGCCGCCAGCCACTCGATGTTCGTCTACGATGCGATCCAGAACCGTTTCAAGGACAAGGGTGTTTTTCGCGCCTACGACATCGACGAAGTCACGCCGACCGTGGGCGACATCATTCAGAACAACCGCGACGGCGGCAAACTAACCTACACGTACGCGTCCAAGCACGACTCGAACGCCTCACACTCGGCGATCGTCATCGAAACGGGAACCGACGGTCAGGGCTCATACGTGCTGACCGTGGGCGGAAACGAAAGCGACGCGATCCGGCGCAAGCTCGTTCGCCTGGATGCAGCGGGTCAGATCGTCCAGCGGCCCCGCAATCCATTCATGAGCATCATCAAGACGCTGAAGTGAGGTTGGCCATGCCTCTGCCTATCGAACGCGCGCAAGCGCACGACGTGGCGCGCTGGATGAAGTCGAACCTCGGGGAAGCACTGCGCGAGGCGACCCGCGATACACCATTCTCCGTCGATCTGATGTGCGGAATCGTCTGTCAGGAGACGGCCTATGCCTGGCTCTCCTTCAAGAACAAGATCCCGGTGGCGGAGGTGCTGGCGCGCTGCGTGTTCGACGCGAGCGGCGATGCCCCCGGCCACCCCCGCACCGCCCGGCCGAGGAACACGGCGGAATTCCGCAGCCGTTACGGCGACGCTTTTGCCGACATGCTGATCGCGGAAGCGAACAAGACGCGGAAGCTGCGTGGGATGGGCCCCAAGAAATGGGTCTACAAAGGCTACGGGCTCTTCCAGTACGATCTGCAGTACGTGAAGACCGACCCGGGGTTCTTCAAGAACCGCAAGTGGGGAACGTTTGACATCTGCCTCGAGAAAGCGCTGGGCGAGCTGAAGACAAAATACAAGATCGACAAGGACTTGTGGTCAGCCGTCCGGCGCTACAACGGCTCGGGGCCCAAGGCGGTGGAGTATGCGAACAACGTCTTCACCTACACCCGCTGGTGCGCGGAGGTTCATGCCTGATCCGCCGGCTGGGAGCCGCCGCCGTCGCCCCCCGCTTCGCCGCATTTGCGCTGCATTGACCCACTAGGCCACGTCGATAAAATCTGCTTCGTCATCGGGACGAAGAATCGCCGGGTGCCCAGGGCCCGGAAGACGTTGCGGGAGAGGGATGGCGCTGCGCCAAAGGTCGACCAGGGTTATTGCCCCCGTGCCGGTAACTTCGGCGCGGGCAGCGCGGTCGCGCGTCAGCCTTTTTCTGGGCAGTCTCGTCCTGGCCGCAGCTTTGGGCACCTCGGTCGCCCATGCCCAGGGCTGGTGGCCATGGTCGAACCAGCAGGAAGCCCCCCGGCCGCGTGAACCGGTCTTCAGGCAACCACCGCCGGCTCCGGGGCAGACTGCACCCGCGCCCGGCCAGATCGCGCGCCCCCCTGGCGCGGCTGGCAACAACATCTGTCTTCAGCTCGAGCAACGTCTCGTGGCGGAGGGACAGAAGGGTGCTGGTGGTCGAGAAGCTCTGACACGCATCGAAACCGAAATGCGCCAGGTGGAGCGTGACCTTCAGCGCGCGCAAGCGCAGGTCGACCGCGCCGATTGCTACGATACGTTCCTGTTCGTGAAGTCGCTGCGGAACACTCCGAGCTGCCGCAACGCCGCCGGTCAGGTCGACGGACTGCGCCGCAAGATGGCGGATCTCGATGGCCAGCGCCGACAGATCATGGGATCCGGCGAACGGAGCTACCAGGACGAGATCATCCGCGAACTGGCGCGCAACGGCTGCGGCCAGCAGTACGTGCAGGAAGCGCGCCGCCGCGACTCGCAGGGGACTTTCGGCAGCATCTTCTCCAGCGAGGAGGATGGCGGCCCGAGAACCGGAAACCAATTCGGCAGCCTGCCGTTCGCCACCTACCGCACCATCTGCGTTCGCCTCTGCGACGGCTATTACTTCCCCGTCTCGTTCTCGACGCTGCCCAATCACTTCGCCCGCGACCAGGATATCTGCCAGCAGAAGTGCGTTGCGCCGGTCGAGCTCTACTACCACCAGAACCCGGGCGGGGGTGTGGAACAGGCGATCTCGGCCAAGTCGCAGCAGCCCTATTCGCAACTGCGTACGGCGTTCCGTTATCGCAAGGAACTGGTCAACGGATGCTCGTGCAAGGAAGCCGAGTATCAGCCACAGCCCGGCGAGCGGCGCGCGGACGGGAGCAGTTCACCGCCCGGGGCGACGGCCGTACCGCGCCAGCAATCCAGCCAGAGCCGCTGAAGCAGAGATCCGAACGTGATCTCCGACACCCGCGGACGGTTTACGGCGTTGCCGATCGACGGGCTTCGCCCGAGTTTATCGCGGTCGATCGGACGATCCGAACCTCAAGCACGATCACGCCGGGCCTTGACCACCTGATCGATCGCCATCAACTCACGCAGCATGTGCTCGAGCTGCCCGAGCGGCACCATGTTGGGTCCATCGCTCGGCGCGCGATCGGGCGCCTCGTGGGTCTCTATGAACAAACCTGCGACGCCGACGGCGACGGCTGCACGCGCGAGCGTCGCCACGAACCGGCGGTCTCCACCCGATGACGTGCCCCGGCCGCCCGGCTGCTGAACGGAATGCGTGGCATCGAAAATGACCGGCGCCCCGGTCTCGGCCATCTGCGGCAGCGAGCGCATGTCCACGACGAGCGTGTTGTAGCCGAAGCTCACGCCGCGCTCGGTGACGAGGACGTTGGGATTGCCGCTCGCCGTAACCTTCGAGACGACGTTGGCCATGTCCCAGGGGGCGAGAAACTGCCCCTTCTTGATCTTCACGATCCGCCCCGTGCGCGCCGCCGCGACCAACAGGTCGGTCTGGCGGCACAGGAAGGCCGGGATCTGCAGCACATCGACGACCGGGGCGACCTCGGCGCAATGCCAGATCTCATGCACGTCGGTGACGACCGGCAGGCCGAGGCGTTCGCGGATCTCGGCGAACACCGGCAGTGCACTTTCCAGCCCGATGCCGCGCTTGCCTGACAGCGATGTGCGGTTCGCCTTGTCGTAGCTCGACTTGTACACCAGTCCGATGCCGAGCCTGGTCGCGATCTCCTTCAGCGCGCCCGCCATCTCGAGCGCATGCACGCGGCTTTCCATCTGGCAGGGGCCGGCGAACAACGAAATCGGAGCGTCGTTGGCGAAGGTGACGCCGCCGACGCGGACGACGCCGTTGGGTCTGGTCTCTTCGATCATCGTTCATCCCTTCGGCCGCAGCGCCGCGGTCCCGTTCGAACCGTGCGCATGAAGCAGCCCCATCTCGCAATGAGGAGCCGCAGACACGCGGCTTGCCCACATACGATGCGGGGCCGTTATGCGGGGCCGTTCTAGAACAACCCGGAGCGCTTCCCAATGGACAATCGAGAAAGGGCCGCGAACATCGCGGCCCTCCCTGCAGTCTGCGCATGCGTTTGGGCGAGCGGCCGGATCAGTAGCTGCTGGCGATCTGCCCCACGCCGTCCTTGTTGTACAAGTCGCGGCGGAACTGGATGACGCCGTCCTCGGTGGCCCACGCGGTGATGTAGGCGAAGTAGAGCGGGATCGGCCGCTTCAGCTTCACGTCAAGACGCTCGCCGCTCGCCTTCATTTTTCGCACCCGTTCGAGATCCCAACCCTGCTCGGCCATGATCCAGGCGGTCAGCTGATCGATGTTGTTGATCCTCACGCACCCGGAGGACGCCGCGCGAAAGTTGCGCCCGAACAGCGAGTCGGACGGCGTGGAGTGCATGTAGACGGAATGGGCATTGTGGAAATTGATCTTCACGAAGCCGAGCGGGTTTTCTGGCCCGGGCTGCTGCTTGAAGCTGTAGGCGCCCGCCGAGGCCGGCGACCACTTGATCTTCAAGCTGTCGACCTTGCGACCGGCGCCATCGTAAGCGTCGATGCCGTATTTCGCGAGCACGTCTTGGCCACGGCGCTGCATGTCGACGCCCTTGGGGACCAAGTCCTTGCTGATCACCGTCGGCGGCAGATGCCAGACCGGGTTGAAGTTCAGCTCGTGGATCTGCGACCTCAGGATCGGCGTCTGGCGGTCGATCTTGCCGACTACGCCCGCATGGCGGGATACGACGCGATCGCCTTCCACGGCCTCGATCTGCGCCGCGGGAATATTCACCACGATGTAGCGCTTGCCGGCCGTCCGCGACAGCTCGGTCAGACGCTGCAAATTGACCTTGAGCTGGCGCAGCCGCACCTGCGCCGGCACGTTGAGTGCCGTC
Organism: uncultured Hyphomicrobiaceae bacterium; assembly: GCA_964389095.1. Lineage (GTDB taxonomy): Bacteria > Pseudomonadota > Alphaproteobacteria > Rhizobiales > Hyphomicrobiaceae > JABFRJ01. The sequence goes on along the minus strand of CAYMEB010000106.1, from coordinate 10,236 downwards.
ACAGTCCGCTTGTCGACCACACCGGTAGGAGTCAAGCCATTCGAGGCCTGAAAGCGTTTGACGGCCTTCTCCAACTCGTAGTCGAAGTTCGACGAGCCGTTGTCAACCTCGCGCAGGTCGCGCGACATCGCGAGCCGCTGCTTCACCAGGCGAACCGGCTCGGCGACGAGGCCCAGCGACAGGCTGGCATTGATCTCGGGGATCGTCGGAAAGCCGCCCTGGGCGACCACGTCCGAGTAGAGCTTGATCGCGGCCCGCATCGCATCGAGGTTCTGCTGGGCCAAGGTCGGAAAGCCCTTGGGTGGCGCGGATTCCCACTGCTTCATGAACTGGCGGTCGTAGGGCTCCCGCGCTGTCGAATACTTGTCCTGCCCGGGGAAGTTCGCCCACGACATGCCGCCGCCATTGTCGGCGCCCGCCGGTACGGGGCCTGCCAGGGTGCCGATAAGAGCCATCGCGGCAGCTAAGCCGAGGCGAACGGGCGCACTCATGATCGTCTTCGCTCGATTGTTGCCAGGGTCACTTCCGGTCCAGTCGCGACCCGATGCACTGTCGATGACGGGACATCCATTGACGAGTTCTTAATGCTCGCCGGTGTCTTGGGCCATCGAGCCCGCGTCATAGCGTGCCAAGGGCACGGACCGGCCGCGATGTTTGCGCCTGCCACCGCCGCTTCGCAGCAAGAATCGGCGCCGTCCCCCATGCTCCGGCCGCAAGTGATGCATGCCGGACACATGCGCTGCCGCCATGCGCGGGAGCCGACCGAGCCATGCGGCCACCGGACGAGACGTGCGCGTCGGAATGCGGCAGGGCGGTACGCGGTCGGGAGGACAACGGACGGCATGTGGGCGGGACTGTCAAACTGGCGTCTGATGGCGATCGGGCTCGTGGTCGGACTGGCCGGAGCCTTGTCGTTCATCGCGTTGGGTTTGCCCTTGCCCTGGTTTCTGGGTGCTCTGACCGCGAGCATGGCCCTGGCGATCGTGGGCATCCGGTTCGACGGACCCAAGCCGATCCAGACCCCCGTCAGGATCGTGCTGGGCGTTGCCGTGGGGACCGCCTTTACGCCGGCCCTTCTCGAGCGGGCCCCTGGCATGGGGCTCAGTCTGTTGCTGATGGTGCCCTGGGTTCTCGCGATCATGGCCGGCGTGAGCTGGGTTCTGCGGCGCTTAGCCGGCCTCGATCCCATGACGGCGCTCTTCGCGTCCGTTCCAGGCGGTCTGACCGACATGGTGACGATGGCGGAGGACGCGGGCGCGAAAGTGCGCACGGTCACGCTGATTCAGCTCACACGGATCGTGCTGATCGTCTTCCTCGTGCCGGCCTGGCTGGTCTGGCACGACGGCTTCGACGTGGCGGCGACGGTGTCGGGCGGCAGGGTGGGGCTGCGGGACAGTCCGCCGCTCGATCTGCTGCTTCTGGTCGTCCAGGGCTACCTCGGATGGCGGCTCGCGAGTGCCATCGGCCTTGCCGGCCCGGCCATCGTCGGCCCTATGCTGTTCAGCGCGGTGATGCATGTCAGCGGCCTGACCGCGGGGCAAGTGCCGCGCGAGGCGATGATCATTTCGCAGGTGGCCCTGGGCATACTGCTCGGCAATCAGTTTCGCGGGCTCACCCTGCAGGAGTTCCGCGCAACCGTGACCTGGGGACTGGGTATCGCCGTCGTCATGGTCGTCGCGACGGTGGTGCTTACGGAACTCGCGGGACGCGCACTGGGGCTCCCCTATGCTCCCGCCTTGCTGGCCTACGCGCCCGGCGGCCAGGCCGAACTCAATCTCCTCGCCTATGCGATCGGCATAGACGTGGCTTTCGTGGCCCTGCACCACCTCTGCAGGCTGGCGGTCTGTCTTCTGGGTGTTCAAGTGTGGTATCGGCGGGTCCGCGGCTGATGCGCCCCCTTTTTGCCCCATTCGGCTCGGATAGCCCCCGAGCCGGCCACGAGTGGCGGCATGCCGCCGGGTTCGGCTCGAGCCCTGCCCGACGGCCCTCGCCCCTGGTGCACGCACGAGGACACCACCGTTGGAAGACGCCGACACACGCTGCCGCATCTACATCGAGGTGATGCCGGGCCCCGGCGCCGCCGATCGCCTCCACGCGGCACTGGATCAAGTCGATGCGGCAGCCGTGCTCGTTCGCCCGCGGAGCGGCGACAAACTGGGCGCCGGCGAGGTGAAGCCTCTGGTCGACATCGCCCAGAAGGCCGGCGTAGCGGCGGTTCTCGCCGAGGATGCCGCGCTCGCCCGGACGCTGCGGGCCGACGGAGTGCACCTCGAGGCCGGAGCCGACATGGCGGATCGGATGGCCGAAGCGCGGTCGATCCTGGGAAGTGGCGCGATCATCGGCGTCGACCCTGGACATTCCCGCCACGCCGCGATGGAGGCGGGAGAGGCGGGTGCCGACTACATCGCCTTCGGCATCGGAGCCGCGACAAGCACGCCCGACACTGCCAAGGCGCGGCGTGACGAATTCCTGGCCTGGTGGGCGGAGCTTTTCGAGGTGCCTTGCGTCGCCCTCGACATCGCCGATTCGCGGGAGGCGGCCGATCTCGCTGCACTCGGAGTGGAATTCGTCGTGGCGGCACTCGATCCCGAAGACGGGGCGGATGCGGCGGCTCGGCGGGTCGCCGGTTTCCAAGAAGCTATCGACGAGGTGGCGTCGTGCGCCTGATCGCGGCCACCGCAGCAGCCCTGTGGTTCCTGGGTACGGCCGGTGCGGGCATCGCCCAGGACACGAGTTCGTGGTCTTCGACCGTCACAGCGCCGTCGAAACGGTCCGGCGGGGCGCAGATCCAGCGCAACGACGGGCAGAAGGCGCCTGCGCGCCCCATCGACTCCAGTCCAGACGCCTCGCCCGTCTCCAAGTTGCGGCCGACGATGTCCCAGCCCCGCGCCTCCACGCACGACAAGACGACCGGACCACCGGGCGAGAACGCGGCATTCGAGGCCTTCGAGCAAGGCCGCTACCTGACCGCCCTGGAACTGGCCCAGAAGGCCGCGGAAAAGGGCGATGCATCGGCGCATACGCTGATCGGCCGTTTGCACCAAGACGGTCTCGGCATTCCCCAGGATGCCGTTCTGGCCGCGCAATGGTATCGCCGCGGGGCCGAGCTGGGCGACCGTGAGGCGATGTTCGCCTACGGCGTGATCCTCGCCGACGGCCTCGGGGTGAAGCGCGACAGGGCCGGGGCCGGACAGATGTTCGAGGCCGCCGCACAACGCGGGCACGTCGTCGCCAACTACAACCTCGCCCTGCTCTTCCTGCACGGGGACGGAAAGCCGGAAAACCCCTACAGGGCTTTGGCGCACATGCGCTACGCAGCCGAGAACAACCTCGCCGTCGCCCAGTACGACCTCGCCACCATGTACGCGACCGGACAAGGCCTGCCGGGTGAACAGGCGGATGCGCTGGAGGCGGCACGCTGGATGTCCAAGGCAGCGGAAGCCGGTTACGCCGAGGCCGAGCTGGAATACGCCACCATGCTGTTCCGGGGCATGGGACTGGAAGCGGACCGCGAAAAGGCACCGGCGCTGCTCCGCAACGCCGCGGAGAAGGGGCTGGCCATCGCTCAGAACCGTCTGGCCCGCGTTCTCGTTCATGGCCTGGGAACGGAGCGAAATGCCGTCGAGGCCGCCACCTGGTACCTGATGGCCAAGTCCGCCGGCGTCGCCGATCCGGACCTGGACGCTGCCGTCGCCAAGCTGTCGCGTGCGGACCGGACCAAGGCAGAGAGCGCCGCAGCGGCGAAGCGCGACCGGCAGATGCTGCAATAGCTCCCGCGCCGACGACAGGCTGTCGGCGATTCCGCCTCGCAGGTTGCGGCCGGCGTCGTCCGAGACGATTTCCAAGCCGCCGGAAATGCGCTTATGAAGGCCGCCGGAAGCCTCAGTGTGTCACGTCCCAACCGGGAAAGCCCCTTACGATGTCGCTGGAAACCGAGATGGTCCTGGATCGCCGACACCTGCGGCGGCGGGTCGGCCTGTGGCGAACGGCTGCGATCGCCGCCATGGCGGCTGCCGTGGTCGCAGCGATCTATGCGAGCGGCTGGACCGGCTCCCTTGCGGAAACTCGGCATATCGCGCGGGTGTCCGTCGAAGGCATGATCACGGAAGATCGCTCCATGCTGCGGCTGCTGAAGCGCCTGGAGGAGAGCCGGCAAGTGGCCGGTGTGATCCTCTTCGTGAACAGCCCCGGGGGCACGACGACCGGCGGCGAGGCCCTGCACGAAGCCGTACGCGCCATCGCCGCCAAGAAGCCAGTGGTGGCCCAATTCGGCACGGTGGCGGCCTCGGCAGCCTACATCACCGGCCTCGCGGCGGATCACATCGTGGCGCGCGGAAACACCATCACGGGTTCGGTCGGCGTGATCTTCCAATGGCCGGAGGTCTCCGGATTGCTCGACAAGGTCGGCGTCAAGATGAACGAGATCAAGAGCGGCCCGCTCAAGGCCGTGCCCTCGATGTTCGAACCGATCTCGCCGGAGGGCCGCAGGACCGCTGAAGCCATGGTGGCGGAGTCGCAGCGCTGGTTCGTAGGGCTCGTCGCCGGTCGGCGCTCGGTCAAAACCTCGGAGATTCCCGGGCTCGAAGACGGCCGCGTGTTCTCAGGTCGGGAGGCGCTCGGCCACAAACTGGTCGATGCGATCGGAGGCGAAGCCGAGGCCCTGAGGTGGCTCAACGATACCAGGGGCGTGCCGCGCACACTTAAGGTTGTGGACTGGCGGCCACGCGGAAGCAGCGATTTCGGGCTATTGCGCCTGACCGCGAGCGTGCTGAGGTGGCTGGGGAGCGATGCGGGTGAGACTGTGCTAACCGACGAGAGAACCTTCGGCCGACTGGCGCTTGACGGGCTCGTCTCAGTTTGGCAACCTCCAAAAAGTGAATAAATACAACAAGTTTGAGTGCAAGGAGTGCCGATGATCAAGTCGGAGCTTATTCAGAAGATCGCGGCCGCGAACCAGCACTTGTACCATCGCGACGTGGAGAAGATCGTCAACGTGCTGTTCGACGAGATCGTCGATGCCCTGGCACGGGGGGATCGCGTCGAGTTGAGAGGGTTCGGCGCGTTTACGGTCAAGCACCGCTCGCCACGCACCGGCCGCAATCCGAGAACCGGCAAGGCCGTCGATGTCGACGAGAAGTTCGTGCCCTTTTTCAAGACGGGCAAGGAGTTGCGCGAGCGTCTGAACAAGGCTGCTTCTGCAAGCGAAGGCCGAAGGCCCGCAGCGAAAGCGATGCCGGCGGGAAAGCCGGCAGCGGAACATTGATGTCGCCGGTTGAGGGCGGCACCGATCCGAGGACTGACGCGTGCTGAAACGATTAACCTGGTTCGTCGTGGCATTGCCGGCTGCGCTGGTGATGGTGGCCCTGGCCGTCGCAAATCGCGAACCGGTCCGGCTGGTGCTCGACCCCTTCCGGCCGGAAGCGCCGGTGATTTCGCTGTCGCTGCCACTCTATGCCTATCTGTTCGGCGCGCTGATCCTCGGCGTGCTCATGGGTGGTGCAGCGGCATGGATGGGCCAGAGCCGCTGGCGGCGTACCGCTCGTATTAAATCGCAGGATGCCATGCGGTGGCAGGCAGAAGCCGATCGCCTCACGCGCGAGCGGGATTCGAATCTCCAAGCGAGCAAGAAGCTCGCGTTCAGTAGCCAGAAGTAAGTCCCACCCCACACAAGCGAGATCGAGCATGAGGTTCGTGGACGCAAGCGCCATCGACGCGGCCCTGGCCTATCCGCATCTGGTCGACGTGCTGGAGAAGGCGTTCCGCGATGGAGCGATCTCGCCGCCGCGTCACCATCATCAGGTTCCGCTCGCCGGGCGGCCCGAAGCAACCTGGCTGCTGATGCCTGCGTTCAGCACGAGCGCACCGGGGTCGACGACCGCCGGTGCCTTCATGGGCATGAAGTCGGTCACGGTCTTTCCCGACAATGGCCAGCGCCATGGCAAGCCGGCAGTCTGCGGAACATACCTGCTGCTCTCAGCCGAGACCGGCGAAACCGTCTCGATCATGGACGCCACGCGACTCACTTTGTGGCGCACCGCCGCCGCGTCCGCGCTCGCGGCTCGCTACCTCGCGCGGCCGGAAGCAGCCTCGCTCCTGATGGTCGGTGCCGGGGCATTGGCTCCCTACCTCGTGCGTGCCCATGCCTCTGTGCGCCCGATCCGCCGCGTGCGTGTGTGGAACCGTTCACGGGCAGGGGCGGAGCGCGTCGTCGCAGCACTCAGCGGCCAATTCGCGGACATCGCAGTAGCCGGCGAACTGGAAAGTGAAGCCCGGCAGGCCGATGTGATCTCGACGGCGACGTTCTCCGGCGAGCCCTTGGTTCTGGGCAAGTGGCTCCGGCCGGGTACGCATGTCGACAGCGTCGGCGCTTTCAGAAAATCGATGCGCGAGACGGACGACGAACTGGTCCGCCGGGCGCGCGTGTTCGTAGACACGAGGGAAGGAGCTTTCGGGGAGGCTGGCGATCTGCTGCAGCCGATCGACGCGGGGGTGATCGACAAGAGCCACATTCTTGCAGATCTCTACGACCTCACGCGCGGCAGTAACAAGGGGCGCGTTGGCGCCGAGGAGATCACCTTCTTCAAGTCGGTGGGAGCCTCGATCGAGGATCTGGCCGCGGCGATCGCGGTGCATAAGCGTCAGCCGGTCGCCTGATCGCAGACCGTCAGCGCGATCACGGTCGTGTTGTCCTGATTGGGCACGCCAACGGCGTCTGCAGCCTCGACCAGGGCTGCGGCCAGCACCACGGGTGCGGCCCCGTGCTCCCGCGCCAGGATCCGCTCGATCTCGGGCTCTGTGAGCGTCTGCAAGCCGTCCGACGCCAGGATCACCACGTCGCCTGCCGCCAACTGCAACGGCTTGCCGGCAAGATCGATCAGCTCGATCTCCTCACCGGAAATGGCGGAGCGCAGATAATGCCGGCGGGGATCGTTGCGCGCCTGTTCGACGCTGATCCGTCCTGCCGCGGCCAAGCGATCCAGCTCGGGGGCCAGAGAATGGTCCGCGTTGATGCGCGCGATCTCACCCCGGCGCCACAAATAGAGCAGACTGTCGCCCACGCTCACCCAATGCAGGCCGGACGCATCCACGACGACGCCGACCAGCGTCGTCCCCATACCCGTGAACGCGGTATTCGCCTGGATGTGACGCGCGATCGCGAGGTTCGCCGTCCTTACGGCTTCCCCCAATGCGGCGGATACGTCGACCAGGTCGGCCGTCGCCAACGCATCGAAGAACGAGGCAGCCACCATCCGGCTCGCCGTCGCGCCGCCGACGTGCCCGCCCATTCCGTCGCACAGAACGGCAGTCAATCCCGCAGAGGGCTCGGCAATGTCCAAACCCTGCCCCGCGAGAACAGCACTTCCCGTCGGGGCGACGAGCCCATGATCCTCTTGGTAGCGGCGCCCGCCCTTGGAGGCCGAAAGCGCCGCCGCGTACTCCAGTCCCAATGCCTCAACCCTTCGCCTCTCCGAGCTCCGACCAATCGAACTCGGCTCCACAGAATGGCACGAACGCGAGCTGCGTGCGACCCATCGTGATCACATCCATCGCGTTGAGCGGCACGGCGCCGGTCGGCTTCTTGTTGTTGATCGACACCACGTTCGTCTTGGAGAGGTTGGGGACGAACAAGAACGATCGATCGACACTGTCGTACCGAATGAATGCCTGTTCCTCCGACGAGATGCTCTCGTCGCCGAAATCGACGGGGATGCGCTGGTTGCGCGCCCGCCCGATGCTGTTGTTGCACTCGAAGATGGGCCTGAAGGCACCCACGCCGCTGCCGCCGACCACAACGAGCCAGCCGACGACGGGATCCTGGTGGAATTCGGCTTGGCCGAACTCGACCTTGCCGCGAACGAGCTGCGTCTCCGCCGGTTTGGCCGGCGCAGACGCTCGGACGTGCTGGGTCGGCGGATCGACAGGCCGCGGAGCGGGCTCAACCGGCTTTGCCGCCAGGCGAGCCTCGCGTGCGACTTCGGACGCCGGCGGCGGATCGCGGCGCAGAAGGACCGTATCGGCCGCCGAGTGATCGTCCTGACCGGAAGCGGCGGCCGGCCGCTGCGCGGGTGCCGGCGGGCGTTCCGTGGGCGCGTCCGCCGTGTCGGTGCGGCTCGCGGCCATCAGCGCGTCGCGGAGCGAACCGAGGATGCGCCCCGGCGAACGGGCATCGGCGGCGGCGGCGGGCTTGCGTTGGTCAGTCATCTTTGTTCCTCCATCCGTCTCGAGCAAGGTTGCAGTCCGATCGTGTTCCCGCATTCGATGCGCCATCAAAGGGGCCGCATCGAGAACTTGAGTGTCGCGCTGCCGAGCGTGATGGCGTCGCCGTCGCCCAGCCGATGACGCTCGCAGCGCACGCCATTGACCAGCACACCGTTTCCGGTCGCCCCGGACAGATCCGAGATGTGGTACCCCGCCTCCGGGGTGCGGTGGATGATCGCGTGATAGCGGTGGACCGACGGGTCGGTCAGCCGCACGTCGTTTTCCTCGTGACGACCGATCCTGACGACCGGCGCCGCAAGCGTGATCGGGGACTTGTCACTGCCTGCGATGAAGAGCTGTGCGCGAGCCGGCCAGGGGGCGTCACCGCCAGTCTCGACGCGAACCGGTTCGCTGGTCGCCAGCGTCGTCAACGGCACCTGGGGCGCCGTCCGTCGCTGTGCGCGGCGCGACCAGATCACGTCGACGATCAACCCTCCGATGGCTGCCGCGGGCACGACCAGCAATGCGATCAGCACCATGACCAGAGCCGGCGCCTTATCGTAGGCCGCAGCAACGACAGTCGAGGCTTTCAAGATCAGAGCGCCGATCAATCCGCCCAGCGTGTCGGGAAACTGGCCCGAGCGCATGCCGATCGAAACGCCGGCCGCGGCGAGAACGAGCTCCAACACTGTGCATACGACAGCCGGAGACAACGCAGCACGAGAAAATTCCGGCGCCGATGCGCGCGACAATCCTGAGCGCAGGCGCGACAGCGCAATCATATCCTTCTCCCCACCCTGAGCGAAAATCATGTAACTGCAAAACGGCGGCACAATGGCGGATTTGCATTGTGATTGCGGTTACGCATCGCGCCAATTCGGTCATGGTTACATCGTTCCGCCATAATGTTCCCGGTGATTGGAGGAGAGCGCATGGCGAAGTGAGGCGCGTCGCGGGCTCGAGCCGCAAAGGCCTGCATCCGGCATTCCGGGCGGGAAACGGGGAACGGAGAGGGATGACGAATTTGCTCGCGCTCTCTGGCGGGACGGAGCTCGTCGGCGACTATCGAATCAAGCGCGTGCTCGGTGCCGGCGGCTTCGGCATCACGTACCTCGCCGACGAAGTCGCGCTCGCCAGGCAAGTCACGATCAAGGAGTATTTTCCGGTCGACTACGCGATGCGGCTCGCCGACGGCGATGCCGTGCCGCGTTCGCAGGATTGCGCCGGCGATTACAAGTGGGGTTTGGACCGCTTCATCGAGGAAGCGCAGACGCTCGCGCGATTCGACCATCCCAACATCGTTCGGGTCTATCGCTACTTCGAGGCGCATCGCACCGCGTACATGGTCCTGCGATTCGAAGAGGGAAAGAGCTTCAAGGCCTGGATCAAGGAGCTCAATCGTGCGCCACGCCAGCACGAACTCGATCAGATCGTCGCGCCGCTGCTCGACGCACTGGAAGTGATCCACAAAGGGAACTTCCTGCATCGCGACATCGCACCCGACAACATCATGATCAGGCAGGACCGCGCGCCGGTGCTGATCGACTTCGGCTCGGCACGCGGCGACATCGCATCGCATTCGCGCACGGTGAGCGCGCTCGTCAAACCCGGCTATTCTCCCTACGAGCAGTACGCGACCACGACCAGCCAGCAAGGACCTTGGACCGACATTTATGCGCTCGGCGCTACACTCTATCACTCGGTGACCGGCAAGCGTCCGCCCGACGCGCCCTCGCGGATGGTCAACGACGAGTACGTGCCGGCGCGGGAAGCTGCGATCGGCTCATATTGCGCCGGCTTCCTTGCCGCGATCGACCGGGCGCTCCGGCGCGAGCCGGGCGAGCGTCCGCAGAGCATCGCGGCGTGGCGCGGTCCGCTCCTAGCGCCGGAAGAGAAACCGAAGGCGCGCTTCGGATTGGGCGTACGGGCTGCGGAACCGCCCGAAGACAAGCCGATTCCGCCCGTTGCATCCGCACAAGCCATTCAAACCTGTCCCCTTAGTTCCGGCACAATCGTCGTATAGCTGAATGTGGCCAA
>CAYMEB010000105.1:0-15906 GCA_964389095.1 uncultured Hyphomicrobiaceae bacterium | reverse complement strand
CTCGAGCGAGCACGACGCCCCGGCGGCCGCCGCCGCGGCCAGCAGCGCGCGGCTGGGCTCCGCCGGCGCCGAAGGGGCCGGCTGCGCCCTCCCCTTGGCGAGGGCCGCGGCGTATGCGCCCTTCCCCTTGGCCTGCTGGGCCGCGGGTAGATGGTCGGCGTTGACCGAGAGGAACCATCGCACCCGCGCTCGCTCGAGTTCCAGCACGCCGGAGGCGCAGTCATCCTGCCGGCGGTGCACGGCCGACGCCTTGAGCCCGCCGAAGATCCAGCCGAGCATGTCGAAGAAGTGCACCCCGATGTTGGTGGCGACGCCGCCCGACTTCTCGATGCTGCCCTTCCAGCTGCGGTGGTACCACTTGCCTCGCGAAGTGATGTAGGTCACGTCGACGTCGACCATTCGGTCACGTACCGCGGCATACCGCTCGCGCAGCGCGATGATGGCCGGGTGATGCCGCAGCTGCAGGATGGTGTGAACCTTTCGACCGAACTCGCTCTCGAGTTCGGACAGTGCATCGACGTTCCACGGGTTCAGCACGATCGGCTTCTCACAGATCGCGTGCGCGTGGTTTCGAAGCGCCATGCGGATGTGGGCATCGTGGAGGTAGTTGGGCGAGCAGACCGAGACGAACTCGACACCACGACCCTTGCGGCGCAGCTTCTCGAGGTGCCGGTCGAACCGTTCGAACTCGGTGAAGAAGTCGGCGTTCGGAAAGTACGAATCCATGATGCCGACGCTGTCGTTCGGATCCAGTGCAGCGATCAAGTTCTGCCCGGTTTCCAGAATGGCCTTCATGTGGCGCGGCGCAATGAAGCCCGCGGCTCCGGTCATGGCGAAAGTCCGCGGAGATTGGGCGGCGGGGTCCATGGACTCTATAAACTATCAAAGGCCAGTTCTGATGACGCAGACCTCAGGCGGCCACGTGGCATCAAGGGTTCAGACGAGATTTCGCATCGCTTACTGCGTCGGCAAGTCTCATTCCAAGCTTCGTAGCGCTTGGTCCGTCGAGATGCGTCCCGTCGTAACTGCGCAGCCCCTCATACTCCGTGTCGATCCAGGCCAATCCAAGAGCCTGGGCCCGGTTCCGTATTGCACTCACGTCAAAATCCCCATTGCCTTGCTCAACATCCGCGACAGCTTCCGGCACTGGCGGATAAAAGAGTATCACCCTGACGCCCTGGCGCCGAACCGACTCCAGCGCGATGAACAGGTCATCGACCGCGGTCGTGAGATGCGGCGATACCTCGAAGTCTCGGCGAACCACCGAAACGCCAAGGCCGACGGGATCGGGGACCTCGCGATCCGACTCCACCCAGCCATCTTCATGAAAGATCTGCCGATAGTCGTCGGCCATGGCTCGCCGGGGACCGTGGCCCGCGTGGGCGTCAAGAGCCCAAGGACGTACGTACAGGTCCAGTTGCGCGAGCCTCCTTGCAGCCCAGATCGGCACGCGCAGATGCTGCAGGTCTCGCACTGCATCGACGTAGCCGTCCACCGCTCTGCTTGGGTCACGTAGTGACGCTCCGGTAATACCAATCAGAAGCAATCTTGGACCAATCGGGTCAAGAAGTTTCGCTGCCTTCTCGACGTAAGAAGGAGTGAGAAGAGTTCCGCTGAACCCGAAGTTGCGCGCCTCTCCGCCGATGGCACGCGCGAGCGGACCGACATCGACCCCGCGGTAGACCCGCGAGTCGCCGGCGACGACAACCGATGCGCTTGAGGACCAGCAGAGCTTGTCCAGCCAGAACCAGCGGGGCGCCTCCGCGTACCCCACATCCGATCGCATGCCAGCCACAAGAGCGACACCAAGGACAAACAGCAGCACCGCGAGAGCACTGCGGTCCTTCAGGCAACTGCGGGCTCCTTCATCTGTGCCCTCAGGAAGCCACAAGTGCGCGCCGTGAGCAGATGGTCGCGAATACGCCAGACTGGAGACCTCAGAATTGGAAATAGATGAAGTCGCCACCTGGCCCTCTCAAGAAAGTTGCAAGAAGTAGTGCGGCAGCAACGCCGATGCATTCGATCCACTCAGGCAGTCTAAAGCTTACGACACGTCGCAGGAAAGGCCGGAGCGCCCAGTGACACGCGCCGATCCCGATCACGAAAAGTGCCAGCATCACGCTTGGCATCATCACGGCGGCCGGCAGGTATCCGAGGCCCTTCAGCCCAAGCATCGCCGAAATGATGCACATTGCCTGAGGCAAGTTCTGCGCCCGGAAAAGCGCCCAGCCGATGCAGACACAGGCAAGCGTGATGATCCACCCCACCAAGGTTCGTTTCCGCGACGGCAAGCTCGGGCCCTCCATCCGATCTTCGACCCAACGGAACAAACGCTCCAGAACGAGCAGGATCGCGTGGAAGAACCCCCAGACGACATAGGTCAGATTCGCCCCATGCCACAGACCCGAGACCAGCATGGTCAGCACCAGATTCAGGTTCGTACGCCACCCGGTGCGCCGAGAGCCGCCAAGCGGAACGTAGAGGTAATCCCTGAACCAGGTCGAGAGCGACACGTGCCATCGCGACCAGAAATCGCGGAACCCAATCGCCGCATAAGGCTGCACAAAGTTCTCGGGAAATCGGTAGCCCATCCACCTGGCGAGGCCGCAGGCAATGTCGCAGTATCCAGAAAAGTCGCAGAAGATCTGAATGGCGAAAAGGCCCACGACAACCCACCAACCGAGGCCCAGTAATGGCGTGGACGCAAATGCCTCGTTGACCACCGGCGCGAGGTGATCCGCAACGATGCACTTCTTCATGTATCCCCACGCTACGCGACGCAAGCCCTGCCATCGATTCGCTCGGCAGAAGTGTCCGGGAGTCTCGAGCTGCGGCAAGAGGTCCGCAGCGCGCACGATTGGACCCGCGACCAGGTGAGGGAACATCGAAAGAAACGCATAAAAGTGCAGCGGATCGCGTACAGCCCGTATCTCACCCCGGTACACGTCGATCGTGTAGGAAAGTGACGCGAAGGTGTAGAAGCTGATGCCGACAGGCAGGATGAGGTCATGAGCCCATTGGCGCGCAGGCAGCGGAACGTCGAACAGAAGAGCGATCTGGTCCAGGCCGAAGCCCAGATACTTGAAAAAACAGAGTACGCCGATGTTCGACACGATCGAGCCCCAGAGCAGAACGCCTCGCCACCGAGGACGTGCCTCCATGAACCATGCTGCAATGAAGTCCACTGCGCCGGTGCCGACAAGCAGACCGACGAAGCGCCAATCCCACCAGCCGTAGAACACAAATGACGCGAGCGAGATAAACGCGTACCGAGCCTTAGCGCGCTGGCGCAACACTGGCCAGAGCAAGGCGAACAGCGCGAAGAAGAAGATGAAGGCGCCGCTTGTGAACGACACACGCGAAGTGTACCTGTCTGCGCGGTCGGATCTTCGGCCGCCGAGATTCAGGTACCGGAAGCCTTCGATGCGTCTTCGTCGGCCAGAAGAGCCTCGAGTTCCGAATACTTCGGATAGGTGATCAGGACAGCTCTCCGCGGTCCGAAGAAGACGAAAAAGGATCCTGCAGCCACTCCGCTCGCTCCGGCTCGGACCGCTTGCCGGATGTGATCCAGACTGCCGACCCCACCAAGCGCAACGAGGGGCACTGGAAGACCTGCGCTCGCATGACGGATCAGGTCGAGATCCATACCACCCATGGTGCCATCTCGCTCGATCGAATTGAGCACGATCTCGCCGGCTCCATGCTCGACAGCGAGTTGCAGCACCTCGCGCCACGACCGGGGATCGTCCCGCCTTGACGAGGCATCGTGACATACCCTTCTGCCCAGAAGTCCAGATCGGACATCCAGACTGAAGATCACGCTCTGGCTTCCAAAGGTGGTCGCGATGTCTCTCAAGATCGTCATGTCTCGAAGCGCCGCGGACTGCAAACACACCTTTTCCACTCCAAGGGCGAATAGTCGTCGAGCCTGATCCACCGAGCGGACTCCTCCGCCGTAGCAGAGCGGCATGAAGCACTCTCCGGCGAATCGCTCGATCAGTGCATAGTTTGGCTCACATCCTTCGCGCGACGCTTCAATGTCCAGAACCATCAACTCGTCCACTTCTTTCTCGTTGAAGATCCTGATCGCGTTGATTGGATCTCCCACATAGACCGGATTGCGGAATCGCACCGTCTTGACGAGTCCGCCACGATGCAGGAGCAGACAAGGAATGACGCGATGCTTCAGCACGAAACCCCCATGAAACGCCCCAGCAAGGCGACTCCGAATCGATGACTCTTCTCTGGATGAAACTGCACGCCGAAGATGTTGCGCCGAGCGAACGCGGCGGTCACGTCTGTCCCATGTCGGCTCGTGGCGATCACGTCCGAAGAGTCGGCACACACCGCCTGGTAGGAGTGCACGAAATAGAAACGCTGCTCTCCCTCGTCGGTCGGGATTAGGGGATTCGGCCTATGCACCCGGACGGTGTTCCACCCCATGTGCGGAATCTTGAGCCCGGATCCCTTGGGCACCTCAAGACGTCGCACGTGAGCATCTACCCAACCAAGACCTGCTAGGGAACCCTCTTCGCTCGCTTGGCACATGAGCTGCATGCCAAGACAGATTCCAAGAATCGGACGACCGCGGTGTACGACGGCCTCTTGCAGCGCATCAACCCAACCCCGCTCATTGAGCGTACGCATCCCCTGATCAAACGCGCCAACGCCCGCGAGCACCAAACGATCAACCGAGGCAACTTGAGCAGGCTCGTCGAGAGGACAGGCTTGCCCACCGATTCGCTCGATCACCTTGAGCACAGATCGGACGTTGCCGAAATCAAGCAACGGAATTCCGACACGAATTCGCGCAGCGGACATTGTCACGCGCCTTTGAAACTCGGACGGTCGCGACCGTCAGATCCGAAGTCATGGAGCGCCCGGGCGATGATCACGGCCGCAGAGCCATCTCCATAGAGAGGTTCCCTCGACACCGGGCGGCCGAGTCTGACGTCTGCCTCGTCTGCAATACGGTCAGGGCAGGCGCCTACCAGCACGTTCGCGCCACACTCAACCAACTCCACCCACTCCGTCTCGTCTCGCAGGGTCAGACACGGCACCCCAGCAAAGAAGGCTTCCTTCTGAACGCCTCCGGAGTCCGTGGCGATTAATGCTGCTCCCGCCTCAAGTTTGACCATGTCCAGATAACCCACGGGCGGAATGACTCGGAGGCCGGCAAGCAAAGCCCCAAACTCTCCCGACGACTCGATCACCGCTCGCGTTCGTGGATGCATCGGAAACACCACCGGCATACGACGAGCGATGTCGTTGAGGCCTTGAAGAATGCCGCTAAGCCGCTGCGGATCGTCTGTGTTCTCTGCGCGATGGATCGATGCAAGCACGAAGCCACCACTCCTGAGGTCCAGTCGTTCAAACACGCTACTGAGCCTCTCTGCCTCAGCCCGGAAGTGCAGAAACGCGTCGTGCATTACATCGCCGACCTGCTGGACGCACGGACCATAAATGCCCTCCGCTGCCAGATTCCGAACCGATGCCACCGTCGGCGCGAACAGGAGCGAAGAGAGGTGGTCTGTAAGCACACGATTGAGCTCCTCCGGCATGCGGCGATTGAAGGAACGCAGTCCGGCCTCGACATGCGCAACCGGAACGTGAAGCTTTGAGGCGGCGAGTGCGCCTGCCAAGGTCGAATTGGTATCGCCGTACAGAAGCACCCAATCCGGGCGTAAATCCGAGAGAACTACCTCAATCGCCTCGAGCATTCTGCCCGTCATCTGGCCATGCGGCCCACCAGCCACCCCAAGATTCACATCTGGCGAGGGAATTCCCATTTCCCGGAAGAACACAGACGACATGTTGTCGTCATAATGTTGACCCGTATGCACGATGCGTTCCCTCATCGCGCTGGAAGACGATCGGAGTGCTCGACTCACCACCGCGGCCTTTACGAATTGCGGACGCGCTCCGACCACCGTGACAATATCCATCACGCCACCTTAGCACGACGGCCGTCGCCCGTCGATGTCGCCCAAATCCACTCCCCATGATTCGGCCGATCCTAGTTTCGATGTTTGGAGCTGGAGTTGCCCAGGCCATAAGTCTGTTGGTGCTACCGGTTGTAGCGCGACAATACGGGCCCCAATCCGTGGCGACGTGGGCCCTGTTGCAGGGCACGACGATGCTCATCGCGCCTCTGGCCACGCTACGGCTCGAGAACGCAGTCCCAGTCCCGCGCGGCGATCGGCGAGCATCCAATCTGTTCTGGTGCGGCATCATGCTCTCGGCTGTCGTCTCCCTCGCATGCGCAATCGTCGGTGGCGCCGAGCAATGTCGTCAAGCGATCGGCCTGCCGCTGGGGGTCGCGTTCAGCGAGACTGCTGCGATGCTTGGTATCGGCGTGCTCTGCATGTCAGTGGTCGCTATGCTCAACGGCTGGGCAATTCGATGCCATCTCTTCAAGGGTCTTGCGGTTGCCCAAGTCATGGCGGCGCTCGTCACTGCGATCGCTCAGGCAACAGCTTGCGTGTTTCGTACGGCCGACTTTCGCGGCCTCTATTGGGGATCAGTCTGCGGCCAAGTGGTTGGCGCGTGTGTCCTCATACTTGCCGTCCGCGGCGGCTCGCGGCCACCCGTCTTTACGCGCTCCTTGCACTCATTGACTTCCGCAGCGCTGACATTCGGCGGCTTCCCGCTCTACTCCGTGCCGTTTGCGCTCTTCGGCGCAGCCCGGGATCGTGCGAACGTTCTGGCGATGCAACAAGGCTCCGCACGGGCGATGATCGGGACCGTTGCGATGATGCAGCGTCTAACCAATGTCCCCTCAAGCCTGATCAGCTCCTCTCTTCGTCCCGTGATCTTCGCGCATGCGGCACAAGGTGGCGTCTCCCGACTTGAGCCCCGGATCACTGCATTGCTGAGAATGGGACTTCTGCTTGGCACCCCGTGCCTCGCCTTGACATTTCTTCTGTCGGATCGCATTTCAGAGATTGTGCTAGGACCGGGATGGCCCGACGGTTCCGTGGTGCTTCGCATCCTCGCGCTGCCAGCATTCACTTTCGTTTTCAGCAACTGGATGGATCGACTGTTCGACGTGACTGGTAGGCAGCGACTGCTTCTCTTACTCGAGGTCGGCTTCTCGTCTTTGGCAATCGTCTCGCTCGTGATAATCACCAGATTGACCGAATCTCTCCTCGACGGCCTACGAGCGTACGCCTTCGCGATTGTCGCGTACAACGTCGTGACGGTACTGATCGTCCACCGCTTCTGCGGCTTCTCGCTGCGACCATTGCTCCGAGCGATCCTGGCCGCGATCGTCGGATTCTCGGCGATGATGGTCGCTTTCGATGAGGCCGCGGCATGGCCGAATCGATTTATCGCCGTGGTCTGCATTGCGGTCATCGGACTCGCGTGCCGACGCACATGGCCGAACGACGTGCGGACACTTCGCGGCCCGTCCGAAGCAGCCCAATCGACCTAGACCGGGCGATCTCCTGAGGCCAACGGATCGGCCGCTGCGCTACGAACTTGCTGGGTCCGTGCGCGGTTTGCCTACTTCCCTGACGCAAGAGAATCTCGACCATGAAACCCACGATCATCCACTCACGACGGGAGATGTCGAGCCTCCCTAGCCTGCTTCTACACGCGCTGAACCTCAGCGTCTACGGCCTGTCCAATTCACAGCGGTGCGCTGAAGAGGTCCACCTGCCAGCGGAGACTTCACGGCCCAGGTTGTCAAAATGAGGTGCTTCAGGAAATCGTGTGGGCTGAGGCAGACCTGGGATAGAGGTCCAGCCCCCCGAGGTGGAAGAGGATCGCGTTGCGGAAGCGCTACCGGTTTCGTTACCCGCATGCCATTCGCTTGGTCCGCTGGAACCGCGCGTTCATCGACTCCGCCGCCGCGTTCGTCGCCTTGAGCACCACCGCGTTGAGGATGCCGTCGAGGTGCTTCCGTGCCATCCGCGCCGCGCGCACCATCGGCTAGAGCTTGCTGCGTGACGCCAGCGCCGCCCACGCAAGCCACGCCCTGCGTGCCCAGCCCACGCTCACATAGTCCCACAGCCTTGAGGCCATCTCCTTCAGCGCCCACGCTCGGCCCGTCCGCGCGCACATGTCCTTCAGCCTCGAGAGCAGCGAGCGCCGCTCAGGCCGCATCGAGCCGGGATTCTCCAGCCACAGGTACTTCGTCCCCACCAGCGTCCGGTCACCCTCGGCACGCAGCTTGCGGTGCTCCTCCTTGCGCACCGTGTTCACCGCGTCGCCGAGGTGCCGGGCCACGTGGAATCGGTCGAAGCACACCCGCGCATTCGGAAGCCACTTCGCCACGGCCTCCATGTACGGCCGCCAAATGTCCATCGCCACCACTTCGACCGCCGCACGCGATTCAGCACGAATCGCCTCGAAATGTGCATCGACCGCGTCCCTCGTCCTGCCGTCGACGACCGACAGCACGCGCTTTCCGTCGAGGTCCGTCATCACCGTCACTTACTCGTGCCGCTTCTGGAAGGACGTCTCGTCCAGGCCGATCCGTGCGGGCGCCGAGTCGTCGCGACGCGCAAGGCCTCGTTCGACCGCGCGGGCCATGATGCCGTCGACCTCGTCCCACGTCAGCCCAAGCCTGCGCGCCACGGCGCTGAAGCTCGCCTCCCGCAGCCAGTCGATCACCACCCGCTCGAAGAGCGCCGTGAAGCGGGAGCCCGCCTCGGCCCACGGTGTCGATGCCTGCACCACCCCGTGATCGGGGCACTCCACGCGCGGCACCTGCGCCACCAGCACCGTCTGCAGTTGGCAGGTGTCCAGATGCCGCCAGCGACGAAGGCGTGCGTGGTAGCCCGGGCAGGCCTTGCCGAACTGCGGGCAGCAGGCCTGCCCGCGGTGCTCGACGACCACCTCCACCTTGCCGGCGGAGACGTCAAGCCGCACGTCGGAGACGTGCCAGGGGGAGGTGATTCCGAGGATCTGGGCGTAGAGGTCGCGGTCGCGCATCCGCGCACGGTACGGCCCGCCGGACAGGCACGGAACTGGGCCGCCCCAGCGGGAATACCCACATGGATTCCTGAAGACCCAATTTTTCAAGTTGGCGGGTGCAGTGATTGAAGCAAGTGCTGCACCACGCCTTTCGGTCATTTACCCACTTCGTGCGACTTCAGGACCATCAACTCGATGAAATCCAGAGTGGGATCCCGACTCGGGTCGTCGCAGCATCACCTGCAGCGCGATCGACACAATGAGGCCACCGGTGAGCAGACTTGTGTGCAGCGCCGTCTCAAAAAGTATGAATGCAAAGTTAATCGCGATCATCGCCTGAAACTCATCGGGATCGCTTGCGATCCCTCTCCGAAGCAGACGACCGATGATCGCGGCAAGGGCCGCAGCGATCCATGCACCGATCAATCCTGCCTGCGCGTACCCGTTGGCAAAAATGTTGGAGTTGTCGTTGCTTGCGGGGTTTCCAAGCATCGCTTCGCCGATCACCGAGGACGCGCTGGGGCTTCGTTTGTCGGCCCAGAAAATCTCATTGAAGACAGAGATGTCGCGACCCCACAGCCGCTCTTGCTCCGAAAAGTAGTCAAGATATCGCGTGATGGTCAGTGTCGGACTGCACCAGATGCGCTCGATGAACATGCCATCGAGGATTACATTTCGCAGAGCGCCGAGGCCGACCAGCAGGACAAGCACGCTCAGCACAATGCGAACCGGGTTTCCCGCGAACCATCGAAGAAAATATCCGGCAGCGACCATAATCGCGGGGATCACGACGCTCGACTTACTGCCGATTTTGGCATAGATCAGCGCGAGTCCGACAGCCGCCACGAGAAGCAGTGCGGCCCTTCGATACGCGATTCCCCAGGCGATTGCGATGGGTATGAACGCGTGGTCGAGAGTTGATAGTAGATAACTCCAGACGCTGCCGGCCAGTTCACGATTCTCAAGCCGGCGCTCGTACACATCCCCCACATCGAGGCTCCACACCATTTGACCTTGGAATCGCCAAAGGATCAGGGCCTCGATCACGATCATCGGAAAGAGGAGTCCAATCGACGGCGCAAGAACACCCCATCTACGCCCTTGAGTGCAAGCCCGACCCGTGTCATCAAGGAGCAGGACGAACATGAACAACGGTCCAACAACCGCCAGCAGGAATTGACCGAAACAGTGCTCAAGCCCCATTGAATACATCACAGGCCACGCAGGAACGACGATGAGCAAGTACAGGATCCATCCCATCCACGATCCGAATCTGTGAATGCGATTCGGCAGCGCCCAGGACAGCGCCGCGGTGACAGCAAATCCGGTCCAAAGCCACGGCTGCGCAAGATTGGGGAGATAGGCAAACAATTGCGGCGACTCGCTCACGACGCGCTCTCGGAACAGCCAGGCGATCACGGCTTGCAGCGCGAAAATCGTTGCGATCGACGTTAGTCGATCGGTCACAATCGACGGTCTGGCATGCGCCCGGCGACTTCGAGCCATCCGACATCTGGCCGAGGCTTGGTCCTCAATCACACGGAACTTCCGGGATTCAAAATGGATTCGTACAGGCGAAGCAGGGCGCCTTCCTCGCTCTCCCAACTCAGCCTGCTCTCGACGAGCTTCAAACCACGCCGACCCATCATTTCAGCGCCGTCAGTATCCCCTACAAGCCGATCAATTGCAGCTGCCACCGCCAACGGATCTGTGGGATCGACGCAGATACCACAACGAGATCCCTCTACGATCTCGAACCAACCTGGGAAGTTGGATGCCACGACCGGAAGCCCCGCGCTAAGGTATTCGAAGAGTTTATTGGGTTGTGAGTGGACGTGATTTCCATCCGGCAGATACGTCACAACCCCACACCGCGCACGAGCCAGCACCGTCGCCAGTGCGGAGCGATCTAGTTTGCCGACGAACTCCACACGCGACCATCCAGACTCACGACGGCAAACGGCCTCGAAGTCCGGCGGATCGAAGGATCCAACAAGCATCAGTCGCGCATTGGATCGCACATGACTCATCGCACGAACCAGAACCTGGATTCCTCGAAGATCCGACATCACACCTACGAAGCAAGCGATGTCCTCGCGCCCACCGGAGGAAACAGGTGCTACAAGTTCGCCATGAAGCGGATAATTGTTCACTACAGTGCTCTGCACTCCCTTGGCACGGAACTTCGCCGCAATGTGCGGCGTTGCAGCGATCACCGCAGAGAGCCTGCGAAGAGCTTTAGATTCATACGCCCCGAACAGCCGTCCGGCCGACCGTCGGGCCCAAGATGGAATGTACGGGCGATTCCCAATGCTCTCGGAGTAGTCCTCGTGAGAATCAAACACCGTCCTGTATCCCCGCGCGCTCATTCGCACAAGTGCCGGCAGGAGTTCCGGATCATGGCCTTGATAGATGTCGCCCCCCAGCGCCTCTGCTGCAACTGCCACACGATGCGATGCCAGTAGCATGCGCCAGAGCCTGCCTCGTGATCGGCCCACGTCGAAGATCCGCACCCCTTCCCGAATCTCATCACCCAGACCATCGGCGACAACGAGAGCGGTGTCGAATCCGGCCAGCACGAGGGACCGACACTGCTTAAGAAAGATTCGCGTGTCGCTACGCGGATGAGCCGATGTCATGTGCACTACACGTACCTGCCGACTGGTCACGAGAAGACTCCGACGCGCCGACCGACCAGCCTCTCGAACAGATGTTGTACACGCTTCATGGCTCGATACCGTGAGTCCCAGGTCGGAAACTCGGTATGGTGCCTCGCGGGGGCGGACATGAAGCCGTCGAACTCATCTTGGTCGATACCAAGTTTGGAGCAGAAATAGCGTATGTCCTCCGCCAGTTCCTCAGGCTCATAGAGCGGCTTGGCGAGTTCGGTGATCGCTTCCGATCTTCCAATCTGGCCCGAGACGATCAGGCTTGAAAGGTGGGGCCGCCTTTTGTCCATGCCGAACTTGACCGGAAGGATGTGGTTCTGGAAGAGTTTCGTGAACACCGACTCACCGTGCTTTCTTGGATAGGGTCGATATCCGCAGGTTGCAGCAAGTTCCCCGATCGCCCTGTGCCGCTCGTACGGCATGAAGTTGAGCGGACGCACCACACGCATCCGACGGATCCACGGATACCAAAGGTAGAGCTTCCAGAACGGCACGATCGGATAGGTTCGCAACGGCCCCTCTCCGAATCGGGCGTGGATCGCGCGCAGGTTGATAGCGTCCATCGCACTGCCATGCCAGGACGCAGGGAAGATTCCCTCTGTCGCGATGTTTCCGCCCGAAATGATGTGCCGAATCCCGTGGCGAACGGCGAACGCGTAGAGCGAGGCGAAAAACGCATGATCTTGCGGTACATCCTGATTGGCGACCCCACAGCGGAAGTACGCTCGCTGCAAGTCACGCATCTCAGACCAATCGATCACATGGGTGTGCAACTCGAAGCCGCAGTACCGAACGACACGCTCAATATTCGATACTGCGAGTTCGCTGTTCCAGCCGGCATCCACATGGACACAGAGCACGCGTAATCCGAGTTCCCGCAGTTTGAGGGCGACGTAGCTGCTGTCCACCCCACCAGAAATTCCAAGCGCACAGTCGAAATCGGCGCCCCGGGACGCGAATCTCATCCGTTCCACCAGCGCCTGCAGCCGCGGACGACCCTCCGGGCCTGGGAACCAGCCCAAGCGAGTGATGGATTCGAATTGGCTGCAATGTGAACAGACTCCATCCGCCCCAAAGAGAATGTCTGGATCGGAGGTGTCCATCACACAGCGAGTACAAATGGCGTAAATTTTGCTCATTCTCTCTGTGCGATTCTAAGAACGTTCTCAGAATGACGCTGCCCCCCCGTGAGCTAATTGATCAAGACTGACGCTAATATTCGGGGTTGCGGGTCTGGACCGAGCGAACAGGTGAACCGCATCCCCACCAGCGGAGCCCACACGTGCAGTCGGAATCAGTCAGCACGACGCCGCGGAACCCCGACCGCGCAGTTTGCCGCCAAACCAGCCGAGTGCCGGGCGGTCGACGCGCCGGTTAAGGCTCGCGGCATCGTCTTTTCGCTTCGACGACCCGCTCGAGGTGCCGCACGAAGCGGCCGTAGACCGCCGTCGCTAGAAAATCCGACTCGAAGACCTCGCGCGCGCGTTGACGCACGGCACGAGATATCGCGTAATCCACAGCCGTCGCTGAGTCGATGCACCGGGCGCACGATTCGGTGGACCCTGACTT
This sequence comes from uncultured Hyphomicrobiaceae bacterium, assembly GCA_964389095.1. Taxonomy (GTDB): domain Bacteria; phylum Pseudomonadota; class Alphaproteobacteria; order Rhizobiales; family Hyphomicrobiaceae; genus JABFRJ01. The sequence goes on along the minus strand of CAYMEB010000105.1, from coordinate 2,746 downwards.
ATACAGAATTCCAACGCCTCGCGCCCGCACCAACCGCGCACCCTCGCCAACGTCGCTCGCGAGCACGGGCACGCCATGGGCGAGGTACTCGCAGACCTTGTTAGGGATGCTCATCCGGAAATCCCCTCGGTCGACGTAGGGAGCCGCTCCCAGCACGGAACGGGCGAGTTCAACGGCAATCGCGTCGCTCCTGACCCATCCGCGAAACTCGATCCCGGGATGCCCCGCGGCCAGGCGTTGAACCTTTGGTAGCGCGTCGCCGCTGCCGCAGAACACCAGGCGGCCCCCGCGGGCGCTGAACGATGACGCGCGGAACCCCGCGATCAGCGTCGCGAAGTCGAATGACTCCGTGATCGACCCCACGAAGGAGATGCGGTCCACCGCCTCGTCCGTGGTCGACTTTGCGGCTGCGCCGGGCATGTCCACGCCGAACGGGAATGCGCCGTCCGCCGCCCGGCGCGGTCGTCCGGCTCGGGCGAGCGCCCATTCGAGGAACGGTTCGGACATCGAGGTGATTCCGTCCGCCTCACGGAAGCTGCGAGCCGCGAGCCTTCGAAGGGGGGTCAGCGCGGCCTTGCCGAGCGGGCGGAGGGGCGCGGGCAGGCGTTCCCAGAAGATCTCCGGCCATTGGTCCTTCACGTCCAGCAGCACCGCGGCGCCCCGTCGGCGCGCGGCATGCACCGCCTCCCAAGCGATCTCGATCGGCGGGAACCCGACGATGGCGGCATCCGGCCCGGGGAGTCCCTTCGCGACCTCGCGGAACGCGTGCGCGAGCCGCCAGTGATCATGGAACCGCGCCGGACCGACGTGCCGACGGTATCCGGGGCTCGGGACCAGAACGACGGTGCCCCGCGGGTGGAATCGCTCCTCGGTGACCTTCATGGCCCTGTGTTGCTTCTTCTGGTGCCAGAATGCCGAGCTGATGACCGTCACCTCATGACCTCGCGCGATCAGCGCTCGGGCGAGCTGCGTGGCGCGCATCGGGCGCTCCGCCGGGTCGTCGGTGGGAAGGGACTCCCCGGTCTGGACGACCCACACCTTGAGGGCAACGCCCGACGGCATCTGATCCATGGCCTGCTGCGGCTGTGCGAGCATCCGGGTGAAGGTAGCAAGTGGTCCCGCCCCGGTGATCGGTCGGGCCATCGCTGAATACACTCGGGCCTCGCGCATGGATCAGGACGACGAACTCACCGAGCGCCTTCGCTACGACGGCCGGGCATCCCGCCTGCTCGCGGCCGACGACCTTGGTTGGCTCGGTGGATCCGGGGCGGTGCGCGAGGTCCTCCGGGCGCCATACGTCGAGTACGAGCGGGCCGTCTCAATCGCGATCAGGCCCGGCGATCGCGTGCTCGAGCTCGGTGCGGGCACCGGGCTCCATACCGAGGCGCTCTGCGCAACCGGGGCCGCGGTCACGTGCTGCGACATCGCGCCGTCCGCCCTGGAGGTCCTGCGACGGCGCCTCGGACGCTCGGGTTTCGAGGTCGAGTGCCTCGAGTGCCCGATGCAGCGCGTTCCGGTACCGACGGCCTCGTTCGACCATGTCGTGTGCGCGGGGAGCATGAGCTATGCACCCCCAGTGGAACTCGACGCCGAGATCGTCCGGGTGCTTCGGCCCGGGGGCTCCTTCACCTGTGTCGACTCGCTGGGGCACAATCCCCTCTACCGGCTCAATCGATGGGCGCACTGGCGCATCCGGGGCGACCGGACGCGCTCGACCCTCGGCCGGATCCCGAGCCTCGGGCGCATGGCCGCGCTCGGGGGCCGCTTCGAGCATTGGGCGATCAGGGGGTTTGGCGCGTGGGCATGGGCCTGCGGCCCGCTCGCCGGTGTCATCGGCGAGCACGCCGCGGCCCGCATTGCCGACTCCCTCGACCGAATCCCCGGTTCGGGTCGGATGGGATTCAAGTTCGTGTTCGCCGCCAGGGGCCTCCGCGCGGCATGACGTGCCCGGCGGCGCGGCCGCGTGTCAGGGGTGCTCAAGCACGAATGTGAACTGCCACGCCATGCGGCGCAGCCCCGGGATGCGGAGCACGATGCTGTCCGCGATGCGGCCGAGGGCGCGGATCGGCACGGCGGCAGGCGACCCCCTCATCGGGACCGACGCGAGGTCGAACAGGTGCCAGAACCGCATCTCGCCGAGGCGGAACCAGCGGCGGGCACGAACGGCGTCCGGGACTCCGAGGATGTGGCTCGACTCCCACTCGGTCCGCATCTCGGGCGTGCGGTTGCGATAGGCCTGGATGAGCGGATTGTGCGCGAGCGCCTCGATGCACAGGATTCTGCCGCCCGGGCGGAGGATCCGGCGGAGCTCGGGGTAGGCACGGTCGAGATCGAGGTGATGGAGCATCCCCGAGCAGATGATGCAGTCGAAGCTCGCATCCGGGAACTCGGTCGCCTCGCAGTCGCCCTGCACGAAGCTCGCGACCGAGGCGAGCCCCTCGCGCTCGGCGTTTCCGCGCGCCAGGCGGATGCTCTCGTCGGAGATGTCCAGACCCACCGCGACGCCCGCCCCGGCCCGGGCGGCACGGAGGGTCATCCCTCCGGAGCCACAGGCGTAGTCGAGGAACGTGCGGCCCTTCGCATGGGCGGCGACCCAGCCGTCGATGTAGCGCCGGCTCGGCTCCGTGACCGAGTACCACTTCCGGTTCGCGTGCATCTGCAGCTCGGCGCGCTGTGCCTCGGCCGCCGTGGACTGCGCGCGATCGAGGTTGTGGAACTCGATCTCCTCGCGCTTGCGCGCCTCGAG
>CAYMEB010000104.1:0-15970 GCA_964389095.1 uncultured Hyphomicrobiaceae bacterium | reverse complement strand
CCGATCAACACCGGGTTGTTCTTGGTGCGGCGCGACAGCACCTGGATGGTGCGGCGGATCTCCTCGTCGCGGCCGATGACCGGATCGATCTTGCCGTCGGCGGCGGCCGCGGTGAGGTCGCGCGCGTAGCGCTTGAGTGCGTCGTAGGCGTTCTCGGCGGAAGCGGAGTCGGCCGTGCGGCCCTTACGGATGTCCTCGATGGCTGCATTCAGCGCCTGAGCGGTGACGCCCGCCTCCTTGAGGATGCGGAACGCTTCGCCCGACGGCTCGATCGCCAGCGCGAGCAGGAGCCGCTCGGCGGTGACGTACTTGTCGCCTGCCTTGTCGGCGACCTTCTGCGCCTGGTCGAAAACGCGCGCCAACTCGGGCGCGAGATACATCTGGCCGGCGCCGCCGCCGGAGACCTTGGGCCGCTTGGCGAGCGCGCGTTCGGCATGGGCCAGCGCGTCGGCAGGGCGACCGCCAGCCCGGCGGATGAGCCCTGATGCGAGGCCTTCCTCGTCCTCCAACAGCACTTTCAGGAGATGCTCGGGGGCGAACTGCTGATGCCCTTCACGCAGGGCCAAGCTCTGCGCCGACTGGACGAAGCCCTTGGCGCGATCCGTGTACTTCTCGAAATTCATGTGGTTCCTCCTCGGCGCCGGCCCACCGCCCGTCAGGCACGGAGTGGCCGCCCTCTCTGCAGGCACAGGTTGCCGGCACAAGCGGCCCCGGATGGCGACCGTCGTACGTCCAGCACCGTTGATATGGGTGCGCGCCGGCAAAGAAAAAGAGGGGTGCGGCAGGGCGCCAGGGGGATCGGCGCGCGGGAGGCCCTGCCGGCGGCGCGGGCGAGGTCAGCGGAAGCGGTTCACCAGCCGCAGCGCGAGCGAAGAACCCAGCATGGTCAGGATCATCTGTCCGGCGAGTAGAACGTAAAACATGGGGTGCTTCGTCGAGGCGAGCGAGCCCTCCAGTTTCAGCAGTGGCAGGAGCATGTCCATGAGCGTCGCGCCGATGCCGGCGGCTACGAAGCCGCCGACCACCGAGACGAGGATGTTTACGATCCAGCCCAAAACTCCGCGTCTGCGCGACCAGGCCTCGTAGATGCCGGCGGCCAGCGTGGCCAGCAGGAAGGCCAGCGCTATGGTCATCGCGCCGCCGACGCTGGACCTCGGCACCAGGCCTGTCAGCTCCAGAAAGAGCAGGGCTACGACGGCTATCAGGGTGATGTAGATCATGGTGCGTATTCCTGCGATACGGAGCCGCGCTCACTCGCCCAGCTTGATGCCGGCTTCGCGGATCACCTTGCCGTAGGCTTCGGCGTCGCGGCCGAGCAGCGCGGCGATCTGTGCCGCGGACATGGGCTCGATCGGCTGGAGCGCCTGCTTGGCCAGCAGCTCACGCACCTTCGGGTCGGCGAGCGCGACCTGGAAACCGGCGACGATCTTGTCGACGACGGCAGGGGACGTGCCCTTCGGCGCGACGTAGCCGTACCAGGGCACGACGTTGACCTCGGGGAAGCCCGCCTCGCTCATGGTCGGCACGTCCGGCAGCAGCGGCGAGCGCGTGGTGCCCAGAACCGCGAGTGCGCGCAGCGCACCGGAATTCACGTGCTCGGCCACCAGCCCGACCGAGGCGACCTTCATGTGCACCCGGCCGGCCATAAGGTCGAGAATGCCGGGAGGCTGGCCGCGGTAGGGCACGGCGGTCATCTCGACCTTGGTGTGGTTGAAGAAGATCGCGGCGTTGAGATGCTGCGAGGTGCCGGTGCCCGGGTGGGCCCAGTTGAGCACGCCCGCATTCTTTTTCGCGTGATCGATCAGCTCGGCGACGGTCCTGGCCGGAACGCTCGGATGGACCACGATTACCGACGGGGCCCAGACTGCCGCGGCGATCGGCACGAAGCTTTGCTCGCTCCAGCGCAAGCCCGCCTGCATGCGCGGGTTGGCGGTGAGAGCCGGGGCGACGAATGTCCAGGTGTAACCGTCCGGTTCGGTGCGGCTCACCTGATCCCAGGCGAGGTTGCCGTTGGCGCCGGGCTTGGGTTCCACCACGATCGGCTGGCCCCAGATCTCCGAGAGCTTGTCCGCCAGGATGCGCGTGAGGATGTCGACGATGCCGCCCGCGGGATACGGCAACACGATGTGGATGCGCCGGTTGGGGAAGTCGGTCTGTGCCGCAGTGGGCGTGGCGGAAAGCGCGGATACGGCGAGCAGCACGGCAATCAGGATGCTGCGCATCGATGTTCTCCCGATCATCGGATACCAGTCGGAATGGGACGGCATGCGCAGATTAGAAGCAATGATCGGCCATTGTTCAACCTTCAAATGCGTCGGCTCGATCGCGAGCGACCCCGGCGGCTCACGCCGAGAGCACTTGTGAGACATATTCTGCGATCGCCAGCGAGGCCGTCAGTCCCGGACTCTCGATGCCGGCCAGAACAACGAGGCTGCTGAGACCGTGGATCGATGGGCCGTGGATGGCGAAGTCTGGGACCGGTTCGCCCTCCCGGTAGAGTTTGGGGCGTATGCCCGTGTAGTCGGGATGCAAGCGGGCCTCGTCGAGCGCAGGATAGTAGCTGCGGATGAACGAGAGGAACTGGGTGAGCTTCTCCGGCTTGAAGCCGTAGTCGATCCGGTCGATCCACTCGATGTCCGGGCCGAACTTGCAGCGGCCGCCGAGGTCGACGGTGGCGTGCAGGCCGAGCCAGGCGCCGTCGGGCATCGGGTAGATGTGGCGTTGGAATGGGGATTTCCCGGTCAGCGCGTAGTACTGACCGACCGCGTAGTAGGTCTGGGGTACACGGTAGGTATCGCTGAATGTGAGCGTGCGGGCCAGCGCGCTCACGTGAAGCCCGGCGGACAGCACGAGGCGGGCGCACGTCACCGCGCTGCCATCGGCCAGTGTCAGCGAGAACGCGCCGCTCTGGGTCCTTGTTATCGCGTCGACCCGGCAATCGAGAACCACCTGTCCGCCGTTACTCGAGATGTGCCCTTCGAGCGCGGACATAAGACCGTGACTGTCCACGATGCCCGTCGACGGCGAGAGAACTGCCGCGGTACAGGCCAGCTCCGGTTCGAGCTCGCGCGCCTGCGCGGCTGTGAGCGGGACAAGGTCGTCGACGCCGTTCTTGGCCGCCGTCTCCTGGAGAGCTTTGAGCTTGGGATGCTGGCTCTCCTGGGTGGCGACGAGCAGCTTGGTGATACGCTGGTGAGACACGCCGTTTTCGCGGCAGAAGTCGTAGAGCAACTGCTTGCCGCGTACGCACAGGCGAGCCCGCAGAGATCCCGGCGGGTAATAGATCCCGGCGTGTATGACCTCGCTGTTGCGGGAGGACGTTTCCGAACCGAGCAGACCGTGTTGCTCGAGAACGAGCACGTCGCCGCCGCGGCGGGCGAGTTCCGCTCCGATCGCCAGCCCCACCACGCCCGCGCCGACCACGACCGTCTCGACGTCAACCGTCATGCCTATTCCTCTGTCGCATCGATCTCGCTGTGTGCGGCTCCCCTCCGCTGCCTCTGTCCGCAGTCACGCGGGCAAGGGCGGGTGCCGACCATCGAACCCTTCCTCGCAGGGGGCGGGACGGGCGTCCAGACGCGGCGTTGCGCATGACCTCTGCCGCTCCACGCCGTCTGCCTGTGGATGGGCCCGATCGTCGCGTTGAACGAAACAAAGCGCGAACCTATAAGCGCCGCATGGCCTTCTCATTCGTTCATACCGCCGACTGGCAACTCGGCAAGTCGTTCGGTCGGCTGCCGGAGGACCGCACAGCCCTATTGCGCGAGGCGCGCCTCGAGGTCGTCGATACGCTGGCCCGTCTGGCGCAGCAGACCAGCGGACATGTGCTGGTGGCCGGTGACGTCTTCGACGGGGAGACGGTGCCAGCGACACTGGTGCGCACCGCGATGGCCCGGATGGCGGCGCATCCGCGCCTGACCTGGCATCTGATTTCGGGAAATCACGATCCGGCGCGCGCGGGCGGTCTGTGGGCCATCGCGCAGCGTGAGGGCGTGCCGGTCAATGTCCGCCTCCATCTGGAACCTGGGGTCAGCGAAATCGCTCCCGGCGTCGATCTTTTAGCGGCGCCGCTCAGATCGAAAAGCACGGGGAGCGATCCGACCCAGTGGATGGATCAGGCCGCCACCGGCGAGGGGCGGTTGCGGCTCGGGCTCGCACACGGCTCGACCAGGGGCTTCACCGGCGAGGGTGAGGCCGCGGTGCCGATCGCGGAGGATCGCGCGGCGCGCGCAAGGCTCGATTACCTCGCACTCGGTGATTGGCATGGAACGGTCGAGATCGACGCGCGAACTTGGTACTCCGGGACACCCGAGAGCGATCGTCATCGCAACAACCAGTCGGGGCAGGCGCTGGTCGTCAGCATCGCCGGGCGGGGGGCGCCGCCGAACGTCCGGGTCGAGCGCACGGGCGCCCATGTTTGGAGGAACCGCAAGATCTCGATCCGCTCGGACGCTGACCTCGACGCCATCGAGCGCGAATTGGACGACCTGGGGCCCGAGGCGCGCAAACTGCTGCTCGATCTGCAACTCGAGGGCCGGGTTTCGCTTGCCGTGCGGGCCGGGATCGAGCCGCGGATCGAGCGGTGGCGGTCGCGGTTGTTCCACCTCGATGCCGATCTGTCCGGCCTGCGCCTCTCGCTCGATGAAGGAGCCTGGCAAACGGCGATTCCGGCCGGGCCGGTTCGCGTCGCAGCCGAACGTCTCGCGGCCGTGGCACGTGCGGAGGGGGCAGACTCGCGAGTTGCCGCGACGGCGCTCGCGCGGCTGCAGGATTTTGCGGCGGACGACGCGGGGCAATCATGAAGATCCGCGCGATACGCGTCGCCGATGTCGGCAAACTCCGCTCACCGGTCGCGCTGGAAAGATTGTCGGGCAAGCTCGACATCCTGGTCGGGCCGAACGAGCTCGGCAAATCGACGCTGCTGCGGGCACTCGATACCGCCTTCAATGCGAAGTATAGCGCCAGCGGCGAGGACATCCGGAACCTGCAGCCCTACGGCGGAGGAGCGCCGACGATCGAGATCGATTTCGAGCTCGGCGCCGTCGCCTATCGGTTGCGCAAGTCCTTTTTGGGGCCGCGCTCGGCTGAATTGACGGAGGTGTCTTCCGGCCGGGTCCTGCGCAACGCGGATGCCGAAGGACGGCTGGAAGAGTTGCTGCGCCGGCCGCGTGACGTCGGCGGGTTCGGTCTGCTCTGGGTGCATCAGGGCGACTCCCTGTTGTCGGCGCACGTCGGTTCCAAAACCATCGCGCCATTCCGCAGCCTGGTGTCGGAAGCGATCGAGTCGGCCGTCGACGGGGGCTCCATGCAACGGCTGCGCGCACGCGTGGCCAAGGCGATCGCAGCGTTCGAAACCGGACATACGCCGCCGCGTGCGACCGGCGAACTGAAGAAGGCGCAGGACGATGTCGCGGCATTGCGCACCGCGCTGGCGGCGGCCAGCGAGCGCGCAGCGGCTGCGCACGCGCGCCTCGATGAACTGTCGCGGGCGACATCGGAACTGGCGACGTTGACGGCGCCGGCAGCCGCCGCGGCACGGCAGGCGGACGTCGAGCGGGCCGCCGAGGCGCTGAAGGTCGCAAGCGAGCGCCGCTCGGCGCTCGACCGGGTGGCGATGCGCGAGACGGGGCTCGCCGCTGCGGCGGCTCTGGCGCGTACGGGCCTGGAGCGTTTCCAGCGCGGGCTCGCGCGTCTCGATGCCGATCGCAAGGCGCTGGCCGATGCCGAGCGCAAGAAGGCCGAGATCGCCGGGGCCGTGGCGAAGGCTGCTGCCGATCTCGAGCGTGCGAGACGTGAGCGGGACGCTGCCAGGTCACGGCTCGAAACCGCCGATACCCGACTGGCGACGATGCGCTATCGCGAGGTGTCACGGCGCTTGGACGAAGCGCGCGAGGTGACACGCCGGATCGCGCGGCTCGATTCCGAGATCGCTGCAAACCGTGCGAGCGACGAGACGGTGGGGGCCGCGCGTGCGGCACACCTTCAGGTGGTCGAACTGGACTCGAGACTTTCCGCAGCAGCTCCGCGGATCGCGATTGCCTACGAGGGTGGAGCGAGCGTGCGGGTCCACGCGGGCGGGCGGGATCTGGCCGACCGGGAAGAACTCGTCGCGACCACACCGGTCGTGCTCGCGGTTCCCGGTGTCGGATGGATCACGGTCTCGCCCGGCGGCGGAGCCGGCCTGGTGGAGACGACGCGCAGCCGCGCGGGAGCGGCCGCGACGCGCGACCGGCATCTGGCGGCCGTCGGAGCTGCCACCATTGCGGAGGCCGAGTCGTTGCAGGATCGCCGACGCACGACGATCGCACAGCGAGGTGAGTTGGCGGCGGCATTGAAGGCGCTTGCACCGGCGGGTCTAGAGAAGCTGGAGGCGGATGCCGCAGCGCTTGCGCGCAACACCGGGGCGGCATATGCGGAGCCGGACGGCGAGGGCGCTGCGCTGGAGAGCGAGCGAACCCAGGCGGCGCAGCAGCTCGCCGTGTGCGACCGTCAACTGGGCCTCGCAGAGCAGGCCCATGCCGGATTGCGCGAACGCGCCGGCGCCGTGGCGGCCTCGATTGCGGCGACCGCCGGGAACGTCGCGGCGGTCGAGGCGGAGCTGCCGCCTCCCGCCGCGCGTGACGAGACCGGGAAGCGGCTCGAGCAAGAGCGCATCGATGCGGTGCAGGCGCACGAGGACGCCCTTCGCGAACTTGCCGTTCTGCGGGGCTCGGTTCCCGACGAAAGGGCGTTCGCGCAGCTCCATGCCGATGCGCGTGCGGCGACAGAGGCCGTCGGGGAGATCGCGCGGCGCGCGACGACCCTACGCGAGCGCATCATCGTGCTCGAGACGGAGCTTGCTCGGGACCGCGACGAAGACGTCGACGCACGCGTCGGTCAATTGAGCGAGGCCTGTGAAGTCGCCGAGCGGCGGCTGGCCGGCATTCGCGGGGAAGTTGCCGCGCTACGGCTGCTGGATCGCGAGCTGGCGGCAGCGGAGGCGGGAAGCCTCGATCAGGTGCTGGAGCCTGTCCGCAGCCGGATCGCGCCGTATCTCGAACGACTGTTTCCCGGTGCGCGGCTCGATCTGGATCCGACTTATGCGCCCAATCGGCTCGCGCGAGGCACCGAGGGCGAGGTGGAAGCGCGCCTGAGCAGCGGCACCCGCGAACAGCTTGCGATCGTTGCGCGGTTGGGGATCGGCCGGCTGCTTGCGGATCTGGGCCAACCGATGCCGGTCGTGCTCGACGATGCCATGGTGTTCTCCGACGACCGACGCATCGAGGCGATGTTCTCGGCGCTGGTGGATGCCTCGGCGCATCATCAGGTCATCGTCTTCTCCTGCCGCGAAGCCTCTTTCCGCGCGCTGACGGGTACCCGGCTGAGCCTGTCGCCCTGGGTGCGTTGACGCCGCGCAGCGTCGCTGGTCTGCTCTCCCCGTCGAAGGCATCTCTTGATCAGGTGACAGCCATGCCCCGCATCGTGACCGTCGCAGCCGCGCAACTCGGACCCATCCAGAGGGCCGACAGCCGCGGCAGCGTGGTCGCGCGGATGATCGCACTGATGGACGCGGCGATCGCGCAGGGCGCGGACTTCGTGGTCTATCCGGAGTTGGCTCTCACCACATTCTTTCCGCGCTGGTATCACGACGATATCCGCGAGGTCGATCACTGGTTCGAGCACACCATGCCGAGCGCGGAGACCGCGCCGCTCTTCGAGCACGCCCGCAGCAAGCGCGTCGGCATGACGTTCGGATACGCCGAGCTCACGCCCGAGGGGCGCCGCTTCAACACGTCGATCCTGGTCGATCGCGAGGGCCGGATCGTCGGCAAGTACCGCAAGGTCCATCTCCCCGGTCACGCCGAGCTGGATGCCACGCGGACGCATCAGCATCTGGAAAAGCGCTACTTCGAGCCGGGCGACCTGGGGTTCCCCGTCTGGCGGACCATGGGCGGGTTGTTCGGCATGATGATCTGCAACGACCGGCGCTGGCCGGAGGCCTACCGCGTCATGGGACTGCAAGGGGTCGAAATGATCACGCTCGGCTTCAACACGCCCTCGGTGAATTCGCAGAAGGCGGCCGAGGGACCAGAGCGGCGCATCTTCCATCACAAGCTCTCCCTGCAGGCGGGCGCCTATCAGAATTCGACCTGGGTGGTGGCGGTGGCCAAGGCGGGGGTCGAGGACGGTCACCCGCTGTTCGGCTGCTCGCTCATCGTCGATCCGGACGGGGTGGTGGTGGCTGAGACCCGCGGCGAGGGTGATGAAGTCGTCGTCCACGCCTGCGATCTCGACGCGACCCGGTTCGGCAAGGAGACGATCTTCGATTTCGCCCGCCATCGCCGGATCGAGCACTACGGGCTGATCACGGAGCGCACCGGCGCCGTCCCGCCCAAGGCATGACGCCGGGTAGGTAAGACCAGCGGTCCCCCATGCTGCTGCGGCGCACCGGTGCGTCGGCCGCGGCCCGGCCCGGATGCGGCCGGGAGATTGCGGCGGCGGCGGCCGCGATCTTGCCACGGTCCCGGCGCGAATGGGTCAAGCAACGGACCGAAAGCGCCTTTAGCACCGATCGGCCGGCGACGTTCCGCGGGGAGCTTGGCCGGCGCGTATCGGATGCAGGCGTGATACCGGCCGGGTGGCGAGGCCACATGCGGGAGACGATGTCTCCCGGCCCCCGACGGGACATCGCGCAGGCCAGCCTCGGAAAGCAGTTGCGATGTCGATTTCGCGTCTTGGAGGCCTTGGCGGCTTGGCGGCGCACGCCCCGGGGACTTCCGGTGGCAATCCGTCGGATTGGCGCGAGCCGCCGAAACGCCAGCGCGATCCCAAGCGCATAGCGCTGGTGCTCGGCCTCGTAATCCTGTCGTGGGTGGCGACACTGGTCGGCATGCTGGAGCTGATAGAGGCCAACGTCGGCACGCTCCCCATAACGCACAAGGTCATCGTCGCGGGATCGGTCGCGATGCTGATGACCATGATCGTCTGGCTGCTCGATCAGTTGTTCGCGCCCAACGGTGCGGTAGTGAAGCTGCTGTACCTGTTCGGTTACGTCTTCCTGTCGATCATCTCCATCGGCTTCGGTTTCGGCTTCTACTGGAAGGTTCTGGAATCGCGCAGCGAAGGCACGCGTAGCGCAGAAGCCGCGATCGTTCAGGTGCAGGCGCCGCTGCAGACAGCCGCCCTTCGCATGGAAACGCTGCAACGGACGCTCGATCAACTCAAGACGACCTCACAGCAGAAGGCCGAGGTCGAGCGCACGCAGGGCACCTCCTGCCCGAATTCTCGTCCGGGTGACGGCCCGCGCCGCAAACTCAGAGACGACGACGCGGCGCGCTTTTCGTTCGCGTCGGATTTCGTGAAGCCGCGAATCCAGTCGGCGCGTGACGACATTGCGGCGATCGAAGGCGACCTCGCGAAACTGCTGAAGGCCGATCCGTCCCTGATGGCCGGCAAGGACGACGCGCGCGCGGAGTTTCTGCGCTCGATCGGTCGCCGGCTCGATCAGACGGTGACTGCTTTCAATGCCTTCCGCAGCGATCCGCAGCTGCGACAGATACGAACGGAGCTCGCCGAGCGGGCGGAGAAGACCCAGTTCATCGACACTCAGGGCAAGCCCTACACCTGCCCCGATCAGGGTCTCGCAACGATGGTCCGCTCGGTCGTGGCCTCGATCGACGCGCTGCCTCAACTCGAGAAGGCGAAGATCGCCAACGTCGAAGGCTCCGATGCGACGATCGAAGCCTTCCGCAGGCTGACCGCGACTTTCGCGGGCTTGCTGGCATTCAAGCTGCCGCCGTCGCCGGAGGAGCTGCGCGAGCTGCAGAAAAAGGCGGTGGCGCAAGCGGAGAGCGGACAGAAGCCGCGCGCAGCCGCGCCGGAGACGGCAGGCCTGTCGCAACGCGATTACATTCCGCTCGCGATCGCCGTGTTCGTGGACCTGTGCCTGCTTCTGGTCTCCATCGACCGCCGTTCTAGCCGCCTCGGCGGGCTCGTCGGAAAGATGCGCGAAGCCGAGCGCGGCCCGGTCATCGAGATCTTGTCGCGGTTCAACGAGATCCATCGTGATCGCCAGATCCGCGAGAATTTCGAGTTGTTCCGTCACGTCGTCTTCGATCTCAACGGCGACTACTACGCCGCGGTGCCGCTCGATGCGCCGCCGCGCATGAACCCGCAGGCCCGCGAGGATCTTCGTCTGGAAGCCCTGCTGCTGGCGAATCTCTTCACGGGTTTCGAGAAGGAGCGGATCTTCAACCGCGTGCTGCTGCCCTACATCACGACCCGGCAGATCCAGAAGCGCCTTTGGAAGCAGGGCTCGAAGTTCGCACATTCGGAAAGCTTCAGGCTCTACAAGTTCCGGGACGGTGCATGGAGCGAGATCATTCTGGGCGCGATCATGGGCGCTGCGCGCAAGGTCGAGGCCGAGAGGGCGACCGGCACGACCACCGTGACGCGCGATCCGTTCGAGTTGTCCGCGCCGTCATTCGGCGAGGGTGGGCCGACCGTGCGGCCGGATGCCGGCCCGGTTCCCGGCGTCGATCCGCGCCGTGGCCCCGTCGTCCGCTCGCAGGCGCCGCCGACTTGGTACATGCCGCCGCCGGCGCCCATCAATCGGGCTGCTGCGGCACGCCCGACGGACGCGGAGATCGCCGATCTCGCCGAACACAAGCGGAGACTGGCCGAGGCGGCGGAAGTCCAGGTGACGCAGGCCGCGAACAGCAACACCGCGCCGGCCGCGACGGCAGGCCCCGCAACACCTGCTGCCGATCAGGCCGGCGCTCCTGCCACGTCCGATCTCGGCGCCACCGCGGAGGCTGCAGCGGAGCCGACCGGTCGCGGGATTTCCCAGTGGAACCAAGCCGATGTGCCGGCGATCCGTACAGTACGGCTCGAACCCGTTGTCGACACTGCGACTGGGGCAGCCGCCGGCTCCCCGCTCGTCGCTCGGTCCGATGCAACGGTCGAGCCGGACACCGACATCGCCATCAACCGGATCGCGGATCGGTTCCGTCCGGAGGCGCAGCGCGGCTGATGGCGCAGGGGATGTGCCTTTCCCGTGCGGGATTCAATCATTCCTTAACTTCGTCGGCGGCTAATATGGCTGCAACAACACGAGCACCGAGTGACCTTCCGGTTCTGACCGACTGCGATGGTTCGAGGCGCCGAACAGGAAACGGAAAATGCAGATGAAGCCTTCGCCCAAGGTTGCCTGCAGTACTAACCCGCGTGAAGCAAGAGTTGAAATCTTGCGGGAATTCGTCGCCGAGCGCCTGTCTTGCTCCTCGTTGCCTGCAGCCGTACCCGAGGCTGAGCTTCAACTGGTCGCCCAGTCGGCGTCCAGCCCGGTCGCAGTGGCGGTCGGAAGCCTGAGCCGCGAACTGCGTGAGCACGGCGTCGCGGTCCGCGTCCTTCTTCTGAAGGGGGCGGGTTCGACGAGCGGAGAAACCTGGTCCCAAGGGACCGGATTCGAAGTGCGCTACATTACCGATATGCGCCTCGCTGAAGCGCATGAACAGCTGATCCTGCCCAACGGCGCCGTATGGACCGGGGACAGCATGCGCCGCGATGTCGACCGCCGGGACCTCCTCACCAGCTTCGCCCACGATTGCGGCCGCGTTCTCCTCAACGCCCGCCATACCTTCAGCGCCCTCTGGATGCGTGCCAATGCCGGCCAGACGGTTCGCCGTTCGCGCCCGGCCGAGGGTGAAGTCGTCGTCACCTCGCTCCAGGACCAGCCTGCTCCCCAGCCGCCCGTGCGGAACTGACGGCCGCGGAAGATCCAAGGGATTTGCAGGCCGGTTCATCTCCCGAGCAGGCTGCGGCACATCCGCTTCCGTCGTATGACTCGGTCGATGCCGGCGGCGGCGCTCAGACGTCTTGCCGGAGCCCCATGTCACCGGCCGGAGGCGTACCGCGATGCCCGAACTGCCCGAGGTCGAGACGGTCATGCGCGGTCTCGAGCCGGTGATGGCCGGGCGGCGGATCGAGCGGGCCGAGCAGCGCCGCGCCGATCTGCGTTTTCCTTTGCCCGAGCGTTTCGCCGAACGCCTCGGCGGCCGGCGGGTCAACGCGCTGCGCCGGCGGGCAAAGTACATCCTCGCCGATCTGGATGGCGAGGAAACGCTGGTCATGCACCTGGGCATGAGCGGGCGCTTCACGATCGGGCATGGCGGGAAAGATGGCCGGGAGCTGGGCGAATTCGTCCATGATCCGGGAGGGTCGTCCAAGCACGATCACGTCGTGCTGCACATGGAGGGTGGTGCGTCCATCGTCTACAACGACGTGCGCCGCTTCGGTTGCATGGACCTCGTCGAGACCGCGTGGCTCGACCGACATCCCCTCTTCGCCGGGCTCGGGATCGAGCCGCTGGGAGGCGAGCTCACACCTGAGTTTCTGGTGAAGGCAGCTGCGGGCCGCAAGACGGACCTCAAGGCCTTCCTGCTCGATCAGCGGATCATCGTCGGGCTGGGTAACATCTACGTCTGTGAGGCGCTTTTCCGCGCGGGCCTGAGCCCGACGCTGCAGGCGGGGCGTCTCGCTGCATGGGGCAAGGCAGCGGCCGATGCGCGGCGCGTCCTGGTCGGGGAGATCGTCGCCGTCCTCGAGGCGGCGCTGGCCGCCGGCGGCTCGACATTGCGCGACTACCAACACACCGATGGGTCGCTCGGCTATTTCCAGCACACATTCACTGTCTACGGGCGCGAGGGGCAAGCGTGCGTAACGCCCGGCTGCGGGACAATAGTGCGGCGGCGCGTCCAGGCCGGGCGCTCGACGTTCTATTGCCCGGCCTGCCAAAGCGGTCTCGGCAGGGGGCCACGAGCGAGCCAGCGCTGAACGTCACGTGGCGCGGCGCCCGCGCGCGCCTACTGGCGGACCGGAGCCGGCGATGCCTCGGCGCGCCGTTCGGAGGCAGGGCGGCGCGGATCGCCCGCCGGATTTCGCGGCGTGGACTCGGAAGGGGGCGCTTCGCCCTGCCCGGCGACCCGGCGCATGGTGTCGGCCAGACGGCGCAGGGCATCGCGCGTCTGATCGGGCATCAGCTTCGCATTCCGGGCGGCACTGTCGGCCGCGGCTGCCGCGTTGGGGTCCAGGCGCCGCATCTCGGCGATGCGCGCCATGTCGGCCACCTGGCGGGGATGGGGCACCAGGCCCGGCAGCGTCGGGATGGTGAGATTGGTGTGCGCGACGTTCATGAAGTCGTGCCAGATCTGCGCCGGCAGGCTGCCGCCGGTGATGCCGCGCCCGCCGACATAGAGCGGGCGGAAGTCGTCGTTGCCGACCCAGACTCCGGTCACGAGTGCACCGGTCGCTCCCATGAACCAGGCGTCGCGATAGGACGACGAGGTGCCGGTCTTGCCGACCGCGTGAGTGAATTCGAGCCCGGCGCGCTTGCCCGTGCCTTCGGTCACCACGGCCTGCATCATCTGGTTCATCTGCTCGGCCACCCGAGGTGCAAAGATCTGGCGCGGGGCGGGCTCGTCGCGCTCGCGGGAATAGATCAGATCGCCCTTCGCGTTGAACAGCTCGAGGACCGCGTAGGGGCGGGCCTCCTTGCCGTGATTGGCGAAGTGCGCGTAGGCGCCCGTATGCTGGAGCGGCGAGATGCCGGTGTCGCCGAGAGCCATCGAGCAGGTCTTGCGCACGCCCTGCACGCCGAGCCGCTCGGTCATCGCGAGCACTTTGTCGCGGCTGTCTCGGCCGAGGCGATAAAGCGAGAGATCGACGGCAACGGTATTGAGCGAGACCTTGAAGGCGTCCTGAAGCGTGTAGCTGCCGCCGCCGCCCATGCTGCCGGAGTAATTCTTGGGTTGCCAGCCGCGCGGGCCGCAAGGAGCCGGCGCACTGTCGCGCACCACCGAGCGGTTGGTCATGCCGTGCTCGAGTGCGGCGGCATAGACGTAGAGCTTGAATGACGAGCCCGGTTGGCGACGCGCCGCCGTCGCCCGGTTGAACTGGCTCTCGCCGTAGTCGAGGCCGCCGACGATGGCGCGCACGGCGCCGCTCGGTTCCATTGCGACGAGCGAGGCCGTGCTCGATTTATGCGAGCGGCCCAGCTGGCGCATGGTGCCCTGCACGGCCTCCTCGGCCTGCTGCTGCATCGTCAGGTCGATGGTGGTGCGGGCAGTGAGGGTATAGACGCCCTTGCCTTCCGCGATGCGCTGGACCTCGTCGAAGGCCCAGTCCAGGAACCAATCGGGGCTGGTCGCGGAGCGGTTGTCCACCGTGCGGGCGGGGTTGAGACGCGCCTGGTGAACCTGGCCTGCGGTCATGTAGCCCGCCTCGACGAGGTTCGAGAGGACATCGTTGGTACGTGAGCGGGAGGCCCGCGGGTTGACGTGTGGGGCGAACTTGGTCGGCGCCTTGAACAGCCCGGCCATGAGCGCGGCCTCGGCGAGGTTCACGTCCTTTACGCTCTTGCCGAAGTAGTATTGCGCTGCCGCTTCGACGCCGAATGCTCCGCCGCCCATGTAGGCGCTGTCGAGGTACATCTTCAGGATCTCGCGCTTGGTGAAGCGGCTCTCCAGAAGAAACGAGAGGAACAGCTCCTTGATCTTGCGGTCGAGGGAGCGCTCGTTCGTCAGAAACAGATTTTTGGCGAGCTGCTGGGTCAGCGTCGAGCCGCCTTGCACGGTTTCGCCCGCGTTCAGGTTGGTCACGAGCGCGCGTGCCGTACCGATCACGTCGATGCCGAAGTGCTCGAAGAATCGGCGATCTTCGGTCGCCAGGGTGGCCTTGATCAGGTGATCGGGTATGTCCTCCAGCGCGATCGCGTCGTTGTGCAGGATGCCGCGCTTGCCGATCTCGGCCCCGTTGCGGTCGAGGAACTTGACCGCGAACTTGCCGGCGTGGATCTTCGATTCGTCGAATTCGAGGAAAGCCGGCACCGCGAGCACGTAGACGACCAGCAGGCCGCCGCAGCCGAGCGTCAGGCCTTCCGAGAGGACCTCGTTGAGCGCCCGCCGCCAGCCGGTGATCTTGAACCGGGCGAAAAAGTTCGAACCGGCGTTGTAGCGGTCCTTGATGCTCTCCCAGGCGCCCGCGAAATTCGAATCGATCCAGCTGTCGATCTCGAGGCGGATCCGCCGCCAATCGGTCTTGCCGCGATTGCCGTTCTTGTTCAGCCAGTCGTGCACGATCGCCGCCTCGTGGTGTCGAAATCGTGTTACAGGAGCCGCGGATGTCTCGGGCGGCCGACGATCCTTCGGGCCCTGCCGTCGCGCGGCTCTCGATCCTCGCCGCCGAATCGGGACAAACGGTGGCGTTATCTTCCCGGACGTCTATCACGGCACGACTGCCGCGAGCGAGGGTCACCTTGGCGAAATCCCGAAAACGTGTCCCGCCGGCCTCCCCGCGGCCGGCCGCAGATGGGGAAAACCCCTTCTGGCGCTCGATCCCTCTCGCCGACATGTCCGACGAGCAGTGGGAAAGCCTGTGTGACGGGTGCGGGCGCTGTTGCCTCAACAAGCTGGAAGACGAGGACAAGGGCGAGATCTACCTGACCAAGGTCGCCTGCCGTCTGCTCGACCTGAAGTCATGCCGATGTACCGACTACGAAAATCGTCACAACGAGGTGCCGGACTGTCTCAAGATCGATCTGGCAGCCGTTCAGAGCCTGTCGTGGCTGCCCGACAGCTGCGCCTACCGGCGGTTGGCCGAGGGGCGGGACCTGGCGTGGTGGCATCCCCTGGTCTCCGGGGATCCGGACACCGTGCACGCCGCCGGCATTTCCGTGCGCGGCTTTGCGGTCAGCGAGCGACGCATCCCGGCGCAGCGTTTCGAGGACTACATCGTGGACGGCTATCCCGCCGAGCGTCCCAGATCTCGTGGGCGCAAGGAACGCCGCTGATCGCGCCGGGCGCCGGTAATCGCGCTCTACCGCCGCAGCGGACCGCGGCCGGACCAGCAGCGGTCCAGCTGAGCGATCCACCTGGGTAATCCAGGGCAATTCAGTTCATGAGGTCCTGACGAGGCGGATGGCCTTCCACTTCTG
>CAYMEB010000103.1:0-16001 GCA_964389095.1 uncultured Hyphomicrobiaceae bacterium | reverse complement strand
GTTCGTGCTCTACGAGGCGGCCGGCATCGTCGCCAATCTGGCCGGCGGCTGGCTCGCGACACGTTTCGGAATTCCACGGATGCTGGCCGTCGGACAAGGCTTGCAGGTCGCCGGGCTGTTGATGCTTTCAGCGCTCGACCCCGCCTGGACGGCCGCAGCCTCCGTGATCTGGGTCGTTGCCGCGCAGGGCATCTCGGGCCTCGCCAAGGACTTCACCAAGACCGCTTCGAAGTCAGCGATCAAAGCAACATCAGCTGAAGGCTCCGGACAGCTCTTCAAGTGGGTCGCGTGGTTCACGGGCTCGAAGAACGCAATGAAGGGTCTTGGCTTCTTCGTCGGCGGCCTGCTGCTGGACGCCATGGGCTTCAAGCCGGCGCTCTGGCTGATGGCAGCGCTGATTGGCGCGGTCTTCCTGCTCGGCCTCTTCATGCTGCCGGCCGAACTCGGCAAGGCGAAGTCGTCGAAATCGATGAAGGAGCTTTTCGCCAAGTCCCGCGGTGTTAATCTTCTGGCGGCTGCGCGCGTCTTCCTGTTCGGCGCGCGCGACGTCTGGTTCGTCGTTGGTCTGCCGGTGTTTCTCTATGCGAATGGTTGGCGTTTCACCGAGGTCGGCGCCTTCCTCGCAGGATGGACGATCGCCTATGGCGCCATGCAGGCGTTTGCGCCCAATCTCGTTGCCCGCAGCGCCGATGGGCTCAGCAGCGAAATCCCTGCGGCGCGATTGTGGGCGGCGCTGCTGCTTGCGGTTCCGGTTGTACTTGCGATCCTGCTGGTGTCTGCCAACCTCGACCGGCCGGATTGGATCGTCGCCGCGGGTCTCGCCCTCTTCGGCTTGCCGTTCGCGGTCAACTCCTCGCTGCACTCCTACCTCATCCTCGCCTATGCCGGCTCGGAGAAAGCCGCCGAGGATGTCGGCTTCTATTATGCCGCCAACGCCCTCGGCCGGCTCATCGGCATCCTGCTGTCGGGCGCGCTCTATCAGCTGGGCGGGATGACGGCGTGTCTTATTGGTTCGGCAGCGATGCTTGCGGCGTGCTGGGCGATTACGCTGATCCTGCCGACCCAAGCGGAACGGGCAACCGTGCCTGCCGGCAAGGTCCCAGTGCTATGAGTGCTTGAGCGTCAGCTTGACGGCGCACACGGCGAGTATGACGGCAAGCGTCAGTCTCAATAGATCCGTCGGGCACCATGCCGCGAGGTAGCCGCCCGCCAGCGCTCCGAAGAGCAAGCCCAGAGTCATCGGCAGAACGAGATTGCCGAGCATCGAGCGCGAGCGGAAATGTCCGGTCAGGACGTGGCGCGTAATCCCTGTCGCCACGATCGGCCGGCTGATGAGAACGCTTGCAGTGCCGGCGGTCCGGATATCCGCCCCGAAAATGAAGATCAGAGTCGGGATGATGAGCTCGCCGCCAGCGACGCCGAGCAGGCTGCTCACTGTTCCACAATCATTCCGGCGGCAACGGCAAACAGCGCCCGAACTGTGTGATCCCGCGGTAGCGTCAGATGCGTCGAGCCGACGAAGACCGTCTCGAGAACGAGAAGTACGGCAATCGCTACCAGCAGCACTGCGATGAGCGACGATCTTGTCCTTCGGCAGGCGTAGCACGGCGCCTGCGCCGATCCAGGCCGCAACGGTGCCGCCTGCGAGCAGGCCAGCAATCTCGAGCTTTAACGCGCCGACCGACGTTTGATGCACGAATCCGATGCGGGCGGCCGCCGATGCGGCCAGGGTCGCAAGACTGATGAGCAGATTGATGCGGATGGCACGCTGCGGATAGAGCTCGAATATCGCGATCAGCAGCGGCAGGCGAAACTTGGCGACGCCGCCCGATGAAGCGCAAGGTAACGTTCAAAGACCGACACGAGGCTTGCTCCATGACCCTGATTGCGTCCCGCCGCCGAGCGAGACACATATTTCTAACCTTCTAGAAATAGCATTGCAAACCGTCAGGGTCGATGCTATTTCTCAACGTAATCGACAAGCCGTGGATCTTCGTCGCGCGCAAAGAAGCGCATTGGGCGCGGCGCCAATTGAGAGCCGGTGCGGACCGGCAATGCTGCCTGATCGACCAGGAAGATGATGCTGCCATCGGGGCCAAGCGGTCGGTGCTTCGGGTCGGGATGCGGCGTCACGTCAACGAGCGAGCCATTTGGCGGCGCATGCCAAACCGCATGGTGCGACGCGAACAGATAGCCGGGTCCGTCGATGTCCTCGACAATCCGCGAATGGAAGGTCCATCCGTACATGACGGTACCGCCGTCGCGGGCCGCCTTCCTCGCAGCGTTCTCGAAGCACCGATGTGCATCAGCTCCCGCTTCTGGTCTGAGATGCGCGAGACCAATCGGGCCACTGCTTATGGTGCGCGCAAAGCGGTCGATTTCAGCCTTTGTGACTGGGTGCATGGTGATGACCTGCCTCGCCTACCACGCGGCATTGCCCGTCACGCACCGGGCCGCCGATCGGCACATCACAGTACCACGCTGAACGCCCCCGAGCACGCATTCGTGCGTGACAGGTGCGTGACAGAGATCAGTCAGGCTTTGGGAAGTAGGTCTAAGCACCTGATTTCTTTGGTGGAGCCGAGGGGAATCGAACCCCTGACCTCTGCAGTGCGATTGCAGCGCTCTCCCATCTGAGCTACGGCCCCGGGGCAGCGTGGACCAAGCCACGCGGCGAGCTCTTTTTAGGCAGTCGTGAGAGGGATGGCAAGCGCCAGAATTGACCGCGGGCCGCCCCGGGCGAGCATCAAAAGGGCGGTCGCGGTCCTGTTCGCGGATGGCGCGTCGGACAGGATGAAACTGCAAACACCTATGCCATTGAAATCACATCGTGAAATTGTCAGCCCGACTGCCGCTGCAGCTCTCCAGATTGTGAGCAACGGCCAATTTTGGCCCCAAGCCGACCAAGTGCGCGGGCTCAACACGCATGTTGCAATCCTGCAGAATGCGCCGCCATGCAGCGAGGAGCTACGCCTCCTAGTACGCATCACACCAACGGACAAAGCTAAAGGGTAAGCTACCTACCGGAGAACGAACTGTGGTTGACTGTCGGTTTTAGGGCGAAAGGGTGAGCGTCGCAGTCGTGGCGGACCCACCACCATGACCCAGTCCGACAATGTTCTCCTCGTACACGTCCTGGTCCCCCCTTTTTCCCGGGAGCGGGCGTGTGGACTTGCGGTCGTCGTTGCATGGGACGAGCTACGCCGCAGACAGCCGCAGCCGCATGACGATGCCGCGGCCATGGTTGCCGAAGCCTTTGCCGAAGATGTTGATGCCGCCGGGACGCGATGCGTTGTCGGCGATGCCGATCCTGAGGCGGATCGAATGATGGTCGCCGAGCTTCAGCTCGCGCAGGCGTACGCGCGAAACACGGCGTTCGCCGATAAACGTGCCCTCGTTGTCGATGCGCCAGTGGGTCAACTCCCCGTACTGCGAACCTTCGAGCTTCCACCAGCGCGGTGTGAAACGCCCGCGCCGGTCACCATAGTCGCCAGGCGCAGTCCACGTGCCGATGTTCACGTGGTTGACCCAGAGTGATATGTCGGACGGCCAGTGCTTGTTGGTGCCGGGAACCTCGGATGACAACTCCAGCTCGAACTCCAAGGCCTCAATGCCGGCCTTCAGCACTTTGGCGTTGTTCGGGAACTTGTATTCCACATAACCACGCCCGAACCAGATCAGCCCGGCCTGGACCCGGCTCGGATCGAGAAACAGGTCGGGCACGTCGAGCACGCCCATGATGCGCTCGGTCGAACACAGGCCGCAAGGCGCGGTGACCTCGCAACTCGTGTACAGGCCGAGCGGCATTTCGACTTCGACGACATCGCGCTCTCGGTTTGGCTGCGTCGGCGCCAGCTGGATGATGATTTCATCGTAGCGCGCCGAGCACACCTTCTGCTGCCCTTTGGCCGCCTTGCCGAGGCTCGCCGCGATCAGTTTCGCCCGCTCAAGCAACTGGATGTTTGTCGCGACGGTCGACTGCGGCAGCTTCAGAGCAGCCGCGATCTCATTGACATTCGCCGGACCGTTGCGGCGCAGATGCTGGAGTATTCGCAACCGCATCGGCGAGGCCAGGCCTCGCACGATGTCGAACTGCCGCATCGGATCAACGACCAAGAACGCATCCGTCGACTCCTCACCCGCATCAGCAATCGTCCGCAGCGGCAAGGCGCGAGGCTCCACGCTCGAGACGGACGCGCGATCCTTCGTTTGTCCCATGGAGCGGGTCTGGCTCGCGGACCGTTTACTCTTCTTATCGAACACTACACCCTCGATCTGCGAGCCTACCTTGCAGAACCGTCACGATGCTCTGCAACTGACGACATTCCACGATGCCGGTTTCAATTCCAGCGTGATCGTGCCCTTCTTCACCGACACATCCGAGAGCTTCTGCGGCGCCACCTTGTCCGGTTCAGATTTCGTGTTGTGCGCCTTGAGATCAGCGTGGCGCATTTCAAGCGCTTCCGCGATCTGCATTTCAGGAAAACCGCGCGCATCGATCGTGACAGTGATGCCGTTCTTGAGATCACGATTGAGCGCGAACAGCGACAACGACTTGCCGTCGGCGCCAGCGACGGCCGCAAGCTTGAGATAGCCCACGCCTTTCACCGGGAAGTGCAGCTCGAGTTCGCCGCGCGGGTCATAGTAGTTGGTGTCGTAGCTGTCCGTTTCGATGCGGGTGCGCAGAACATTGCCGCGGCCGAGGCGGCTCATCTGCGCAAAGGGGTGGAAGATCGTCTGCCGCCACGCAGGCCCGCCCGTCTCCGTCATGATCGGCGCGATGACGTTGACCAGCTGCGCGAGACACGCAACTTTCACGCGATCGGCGTGATTCAGCAAAGAGATGACGGCACCGCCGAAGGCGAGCGCGTCCTCCATGTTGTAGATCTCTTCCAGAATGGGCGGCGCGATCGGCCAACCTTCCCTGACGCGATCGGTGCGCGTGCGGCGCGTGCGATACCAGACGTTCCATTCGTCGAACGACAGCATCAGGCGCTTTGGCGAGCGGCGTCGCGCGGCCACGGCGTCCGCGATTGCCGTCACCTCGTCGATGAAGCGGTCCATGATGTCGGGCGAAGCGAGGAACGACGCCGTGTTGCCGGCGTAGTTGTTGAGGTACGTGTGCAGGGACACGAACTCGATCCAGTCGAACGTGTGCTCCAGCACCTCGTCGTCCCAGCGCCCGAAGGTCGGCATGTTTCGCGCGGTCGAGCCGCAGGCCGCGAGCACGATCGACGGATCGATCCACTTCATCATCTTGGCGGCTTCGACGGCGATGCGGCCGTACTCGGTCGCGGTCTTGCGTTCCATTTGCCACAGGCCGTCCATCTCGTTGCCGAGGCACCAGAACTTGACGCCGTGCGGCTTCTCCCAACCGTGGCTCTTGCGCAGATCCGACCATGCGCTGCCGCCCGGATGATTGCAGTACTCGACGAGGTTGCGCGCGGCGTCACCGTTGCGCGTGCCGAGGTTGACGGCCATCATCGGCTCGATGTTAGCGGCCTTGCACCAGTCTATGAACTCGTTGGTGCCGAACGTGTTAGGCTCGGCCGAGAACCAGGCGAGGTCGAGCCGCTTCGGGCGCTTGTCCTTGGGACCGACGCCGTCTTCCCAGTTGTAGCCGGAGACGAAGTTGCCGCCGGGATAACGCATGATGGTCGGGCCGAGCTCCTTGACGAGCGCGAGTACGTCGCCGCGAAAACCTCGTTTGTCAGCGGTTGAGTGCCCAGGCTCGTAGATGCCACCGTAGACACAGCGCCCGAGGTGTTCGACGAAGGCGCCGAACAGGCGCGGGTCGGTGGCGCCGATGGTGAAGTCCCTGTCGAGCAGAACAGACGCTTTTCTCATGATGATCCTCCGGCCGGTTGCCGATTAGTCTTGCGTGGATGAGGGAAGGCAGGCGTGTCGCCCGGCCCTAGCGGCGCGAGCACGGCCGCTTCAAGTTGTCGCGAATACGGATGCTGGGGATTGTCGAGCACGGTGCGCGCGTCGCCCTGTTCGACGATCTCGCCTTTGCGCATGATCACGATGCGGTCGGAGATGGCGTAGGCCGTCGCGAGATCGTGCGTGATGTAGATGACGGTAAGGCCGTGCGCATCGCGCAAATCGCGGAACAGCGCGACGATGGACGCGCGCAAAGACGCGTCCACCATCGATACCGGTTCGTCGGCGACGATGATCGATGGTTTGCTGATCAGCGCACGCGCGATGGCGACGCGCTGCAGCTGGCCGCCCGAGAGTTCATGCGGAAAGCGGCCGCGCACCTCGGCA
The DNA here is from genome assembly GCA_964389095.1 of uncultured Hyphomicrobiaceae bacterium. Lineage (GTDB taxonomy): Bacteria > Pseudomonadota > Alphaproteobacteria > Rhizobiales > Hyphomicrobiaceae > JABFRJ01. The sequence goes on along the minus strand of CAYMEB010000103.1, from coordinate 9,731 downwards.
AGCGACAGGCCGACGAGTCTCAGCGCCGCATCCGCAGCGGCGCTGATCGCGTCCTCGCCCTTGGCGCCGGCGATGCGCTCGGCCGTCGCGAAGAGATAGCGATCCAGCCGCTTCAGTGGATTGAAGGCTTCGAACGGGTTCTGGAAAATCGGCTGAACCGCCCGCATGAAGGCGAGGCGATCCGAGCTTCCCCGAACCTCGGCGATGTCGCGACCACGGAACCGGATCGCGCCGGACGTCGCATCGTGCTGCTTCAGGATCATGCGGGCGAGCGTCGACTTGCCCGAGCCGGATTCACCGATGATCGAGAAGATCTCGGGCTTGTCGGCCGCTAGCGCAAAGCTCACGTCTTTCACCGCTATCAGCGTCTGCCGCGACACCAGCCCGCCGCGGGTGAACACCTTGCTCACGGTGTCGACTTCGAGGAGCGGCGCGGTCATGCGGCCGCCTCCTCGGGGAAGTGGCAGGCGACGCGGTGACCATCGGCGAACGTGCGCGTCACCGGCACGGTAGTCTTGCACACATCACGCGCGATCGGACAGCGCGGATGGAAGCGGCAGCCGGGCGGCGGCGCGGCGAGGTTCGGCGGCGCGCCTTCGAGGCCTTTGCGGCGCTGCACGTCGCCGAGGCGCGGCAGGCTATCGATCAGGTGGCGGGTGTAGGGATGGCGCGGCACAGCAAACACGCGTCGCGTCTGCGCCTCTTCGACGATGCGCCCGGCGTACATGATACCGAGCCGGTCGGTCAGGTGCGCGTGCACGCCGAGATCGTGCGTGACGAACAGCACGGACGAACCCGTATCCGCCTGGATATTGCGGATCATCGCCAGCACATCCTTCTGCACTACCACGTCGAGCGCCGTCGTCGGCTCGTCCGCGATGACGAACTCGGGTCTGCAGACGGTGGCCAGTGCGATCGTCACGCGCTGGCGCATGCCCCCCGAAAGCTCGTGTGGAAACGCGTCGAGCACGTTCGGCTCGAGCGCGACGCGCCCGAGATGCGCGACGACGGTGGCCTCCTTGTCGGTGTCGGAGCCAGCGAGATGGCGATAGGCGAAATCCCGAAATGTTACGCGCACCCGCTTCAGCGGATTGAGCACGCTCATGGAGCCCTGCATGATGTAGGAGAGATGCCGCCAGCGCACGCGCGCGGCTTCGACCTCCGGCATGCGATGCAGGCCGCGGTCGCCGTCTGCGAAGGCAAAACGGATCGTACCGTCGACGATCTCGAGCGGCGGACGGACGACGCCGGCGATGGTCTTGATCAGCGTGGACTTGCCGCAACTCGATTCGCCCGCCAGACCGTAGATCTCGTCCTTGCGGACCGTGAGCGACACGCCGTCCACGGCCTTCACCTCGCGCCGGGTGCCGAAGTGACTCGTGCGATACCACGCCTTGAGGTCGCGCACGTCGACAACGGCGTCTGGAGGCAGCCCGGCGGGGTTCCCTTCGGCCGTCATGAGCCGCCTCCGCCCATGCGATCGAGCCTGGATCGCGGGTCGATGTACTCGTTCAGCGCCACGGCGAGCAGATAGAGGCCGATAAACAGCATGACGACGAGGCCGACCGGAAACGCGATCCACCACCAGATGCCAGACACCATCGCGCTGTGCTGATTGGCCCAGTAGATCATTCCACCGATGCTCGGCCGGTTGATGTCGGTGAAACCGAGCACGGCGAGCGTCACTTCGAGGCCGATCGACCAGTTCATGTTGTTGAGCCCGGTGGAGAACACGATCGGCAGCACGAACGGCAGGTGTTCCTTCTGCAGAATCTCGCGCGTAGTCATTCCGGAGAACATGCAAGTCTGCGTGAACTCCCGCGTCGACAGGCTCATGGCGACCGAGCGAATTAGCCGCGCGTCATACGACCAGCCGAGCAGCGCCATCAGCACGGCGAGCACCACCCACGACATGCTGTCGCGCATGACGAAGTAGAACAGTACCAGGATCGGGAACAGCGGCATGATGATGAAGGTGTCGTTGATCGACATCAGCACGCGATCGATCCAGCCGCCCTTGTAGCCGGCGAGCAAACCGACCGTGAGTGAGAGCACGCGGCTCAACAAGGCTACGATGATACCAAACATCAACGTGTTTCGGATCGCAATCGTGAGCAGCCAGAACATGTCCTGGCCGCGCGAATTGGTGCCGAGCCAATGCCCTCGCGACGGCGGAACGTCGGGCGGCACCACGTATTGATCGAGCGGCGGGTAGGGCGAGGCGTACGACAACGCCGCCATCATCACGACGAAACCCGTCAGGATGAGGCCTACGCGGAACTCGATGTTATAGCGCAGCAGATCGCGCAGGACGACGAACATGGCTACCTCGCCGTCACGCGTGGATCGATGAGCGGGTAGATCATGTCGATGATCAGCACTGCTGCGGCGACGCCGAGAATCGAGACCGTCGAAACGCCGAGCACGAGGCTATAGTCGGCGGCGTGCACACCATCGACCAGCAGGGAGCCGATCCCCGGATAGCTGAACACACGCTCGATGATCAGGGCGCCCGAGAAAATGTGACCGAGCGATATGGCGAGACCGGTCACCTGCGGCGCCAACGCACTGCGCATGACGTAGGCCGAGAGAACCCGCCGGCGCGGCACGCCCGCGATCTCGGCATAGGTGACATAGTCCTCGGTGACGATGTTCGATACCAGCGAGCGCATGCCGAGAAACCAACCGCCGAGTCCGACCAGCATCAGCGTCAGTGTCGGCAAGATGGCATGCTTCAAAACGGAGAGGACGTAGTCCACATTGAACCCTGGCGTCACATTCATCTGCGCGCCGCCGCTGATCGGCAGGATCGGCCATACGAACCCGAACAGCATGAGCAAGATGATCGCCGCGATGTAGTGCGGCATCGGATGCAGCCCCATGGCGACGATGCCGAAGGCCTTGAGCGACCGATTGCGCCGATAGTAGCCGGCGAGGCCGCCAAGCAGGTTGCCGACGAGCCACGTCAGGATCGTCGAGACCCCGAGCAGACCAATCGTCCACGGCGCCGCGCGGCCGATCAGGCTGGAAACCGGCGCCGGAAACGCCGACAGCGAAGGACCGAAATCCGCGACCATCACCCGCCGCCAGAAGGTGACGTACTGCTGCCAGGGCGAGCCGGTGAGCCCATACAGCTCCCGCAGCGATTCACGCATGGCGGCAACGGCTTCCGGCGCCGTTTGTCCGAATGCGGTCGCGACCGACACCGTATGCTCGACCGGGTCGATCGGCGTCGCGTGCGTGATCACGTAGGCGAGGTTGATGCCAATGAAGACCACGAGCAGGAACTGCATGATCCGTGCGGCGAGGTATCTGCCGTAGGCGCGCATGGGATCTGTCTCGACAAGCGGGCATGACGACGGCGCCGTTCGACCTGAACGGCGCCGCGCGATGGCGTCAGGATCTCGGCTTGATGCGCACGAACATGTAGCGCGAGTTGCCCCAGTTCGTGACGGGGTTCGCGTACGGGTTCTCCGCTGTCGGGAAGCCGGTCCAGTAGGTTTCGTCGGCGACCGTGAAGACGTTGTACGACATCAACGGAATGATCGGCATCTCGCGCGTCGTGAGCTTCACGTACTCCTTGCCGAGCTCGATGCCGCGCGGATCGTCGAAGTCGATCGTGCGGATGGTCTCGATGATTTTGTCCAGCTCCGGATGCGACCAGCGCTGCCAATTGCGCGATGGTTGCGGTTTGCCGGGTTCGGCGACGAAGGCAGAATGCCAGCTGTCCATGAAGAACGACAGGTCCTGGTGCCCGCCCCAAGTCTCGACGCTCCAGGAGAGGATCACGTCGAAGTCGCCGGCGGCGCGGCGGGTGAGCAGCGTGCCTTGCGCGACGTCGACTTTGGCGTCGATGCCGAAGTTGCGCCACGCCTGCGCGATCATCGAGCCGGCGCGTGTCATGATCGGGCGCGCGTCGCCTTCCACGACCACGCGGATCGTGAACGGCTTGCCGTCGGGCATCTGCCACTGGTTGTTGACCTTCTTGAAGCCGGCCCGTTCGAGCAACTCCGTCGCCGCCTGCGGGTCTGGCTTCCACCAGCCTGTACCGAACGCCGCCGCGATCTCCTTCGGATCGGTGGGGATCTGGTCGCCCATCGACGGCCGCAGGCTATCAGCGATCTGCTTGGCCATGGTCGGGTCGTACGGATTTATCTTGCGCTTGCCGGTATCGATCTCGAAGTTGGCCAGCCACTCCTGCATCGGCTGATGATAGAATTCGGGATGCTGGCCGGTCGGCGGCACGGCAATCGGTGAGATCGTCGCGGCGCCACGATAGGACGCCATCGACACCGCCTTGATGTCGACCAGCAGCGCGAGCGCCCACCGCACATCTTTGTTCTTGAACATGTCGAGCTGCGTGTTGAAGATCGCAGCCGGCAGCGTCGGGTCGGGGTGGCCGTAGGGGAAGCCTTTGAACCAGGCCTTCGACGTCTTGTTCTGCCTAGCGAGCGTGAACATGCCCTCCGGCGCGATGTCGTGCACGACATCGAGTTCCTTGTTCATCTGCGCGATCACGCGTTTATCCGGCGGACCCGGGTCGATATAGGCGAGATACTTCGGCGCCGGCTGGCCGTAGCGACCGAGGGAGGTGCGCTGCCAGTCTTCGCGCCGCTGCCAGATGTACCATTTGCCGTCGGCGTCATGGCTGTGCAGCGTGTAGGCACCGAGCGAGATCGGCTTCTCGAAGGCGAATTTCAGAGGGTCTTCGACCTTTTCGAAGATGTGCTTCGGCGCAATCCACACCGCATTCCAGCGCACCGTGAAAAGGGCATGGAAACGCGAGTTCGCCCGCTTCAGCTTGAAGATCACGGTCTCCGCATCAGGAGCCTCCACCGATGCGACCGTGTTCGACAGCGCCGCGCTCCAGCGCATGCCCGGCGTCTTGATCATCATGTCGACGGTGAACTTCACGTCCGCCGAGGAGAACTCGACGCCGTCGCTCCAGTGGATTCCGCGCCGAAGCTTCACGCGCATTTCCGTGAAGTCCGCGTTGTAGACGGGCTTGTCAGCGGCGAGCGAGTTGTCCCACACGCCGTTGATGCCCTTGTCCGGGTCGATATACCACAGCGTATCCATCGCAGCCTGTTGCAACCCGTTCGACTGGCTGTTGGCATTGATCGCCCAGATGTTGAACCACGCCGCATTCTTGACCGTGCCCTCGGGGTTCTCGAGGATGAGCAGTTCATTGCGTGGGATGTTGCGCGGGATACCCTGTGCTTCGGCCGGCGTGGCTGTCCAGAGACCGGCCGCGACGGCGAGGGCTGCGAGCCCGAATCCGTGCCTGATCATGTTGTCCTCCGTTGCTGCATCTCGTCGCCAAAGCCCGCTGCAAGTATGTCGGTGCAGATCTGCGACGATACTCGGCGTGTTGACGCTTCTTGTCGTTGAGGTGAGCCTATGGCTGGGTCGCCGGGTGCGCAACAGAGTAACTGCTTTATATCAAGAGATCAGATATAGTCGCCGGCGGCCGCCCCGCGCAGCAGCGAAACGCCGAGGTCGGTCATGATCGGCCTCTGCCGGCTGAGTGACCATTGCGACGCATCAGACTGGCTCATCACAATAGCGGCCATCGTAGCTGACAAGACTAAGCGCGCCACCCACCGTGTCCGCTTTGAAAGCATTGCGTCGCAGGTTCAGGTGTCGATCTCATCTGCGATCTTGATCAGATCATCGACGTCGAAGCCGAGAGACCTGACCGCTTTTCGATCATGGAGCGGCCAAGCAGCAGCATGGACCGCTCTGAGATTGCCGGCTCGCTGGCAGATCAACATTGCCTTGATCCAAGTTGCAGTGTGAGCCGAGACTATGAAGCCTCCCTAGTGTGCGTGCCGCCATACTTGGCCGAAGCGCATTGTGTTACACAAAGCACAACATCACTGCCAATGCTTGCCAGAGGTCGTAATGCCCGCACAGCTTTCTGGGAAGGTCGCCATCGTTACAGGGGCAGCGTCCGGCATAGGCGAGGCCATTGCGCTCGCGTTCGACCGGGAGGGCGCGTCGCTCGTTCTCGTGGACCGCGATGCCGACCTGCTAGCAGGGGTTGCCAAACGGCTCGCCACGGCATCCGTCATTCGTCCGGTCGACGTCACCGATGCCGTCGCGATGCAGACAGTCATCGCCGACGCCCTCACGCGCTTCGGCCGCCTGACGACCGTCGTTACCGCCGCCGGCATCTCCTTTGGCAAGAGATTGACCGAGAGCGAGGATACAGAGTGGGAGGAGACGTTCGCCGTGAATGTGATCGGCGCAGCGAAACTCTTGAAGCCTGCGATCCCCCACATGATCGCAGGTGGCGGCGGATCGATCGTCACCCTCGCATCCCAGCTAGCCGTCGCCGGCGGGCGGAATAACTGCGCCTATGTCGCTTCGAAGGGCGCAGTCATCAGCATGACCAAATCGATAGCCATCGACTATGCTAGCGACGGCATCCGAGCCAATGCAATTTTACCGGGCGCGACCGAGACGCCGATGCTGCGGCGAGCATTTGCGCGGCGTGGACCGGATGCGGAGGCTGCCCGTGCGGCTTCTCAGTCCCGCCACGCCATGCGCCGCTTCGGACAACCGGATGAGATTGCGGCAGCGGCGGTCTTCCTCGCCAGCGATGCGTCGTCGTTTGTCACGGGCGTCGCATTGCCGGTCGATGGCGGATGGCTCGCGGCCTGAAAGAGGTCAACCGCGCCAGCGCAGAAGGCGCGCCTCGAGTTTCGCCAGCGCCTGATTGATGATTGCTCCAATCACTGCAAGTACGACGAGACCCGCGAAGACCGATGTCGTGTCGAACAATCCTGTCGCCTGGCTGATCAGGAACCCGATGCCCCGGTTCGACGACATGAACTCGCCGATGACAGTGCCGACCAGCGCGTAGGGGACTGACACCTTGAGGCCGGTAATCACCCAACTCGCGGCCGACGGCACTATGACGCTGCGGAGCACGTCGAGCTCGCTGCCGCCCATGATCTTGATCGCATGCATGTAGATCGGATTGACGTCGCGCACCCCTGCATACGTGTTGAGGAAGACGACGAAGAACACGATCGAGGCCGAGACCGCCACCTTGCTCTCGATACCGATGCCGAACCAGATGATGAACAGCGGCGAAAGCGCGATCTTCGGGATCGAATAGAGGGCGGTGATGTACGGGTCGAAGACCTCCGCCACAGCGCGGTAGCGACCAAAAAGCAGCCCGAGCGCAAATCCGACCGCCGATCCGATCGCGAACCCGTAGGCCGTAGCCTTTAGCGTAATCGACAGGTTGTTCCAGAGTGTACCGTCGATAAGCCATTTCCAGAGACGGAACGATACTGCGCCCGGCGACGACACGAACAGCTTGTCGATCAACCAGCCCGACGAGACGTGCCAGAATCCGATAAGCGCTACGCCAACCAGAATGCGCGCGATGAAGATCATCCACTTACGGCGCGACAACCCTGCCTCGTAGTCGGCGACCGCCTTCGACCTGGTCATACCGCCGCCGACGGCAGCTGCTTCGTCGGCATGCCGGATGCTCATGCCGCTTCTCCCTTCGCGATCTCAGGCGCGAGAGCGTCCCAGAGCCGCGAATAGCTCGCTTCGAAAGCCGGCGCAAAGCGGACCTTGAAGGGATCGCGCGGGTAGTCGAGAGGGATTGTCTCGATCGCCTTGATGCGGCCCGGGCGCCCCGAAAACACGATCACGCGCTGTGCGAGCGTCACCGCCTCTGCAAGATCGTGCGTGACGAACACCACCGTCTTGCGACTCTGCTGCCAAAGCTTCAGCAGTTCCGCCTGCATCATCAGCTTCAACTGAGCATCCAGCGCGCCGAACGGTTCGTCCATGAGCAGCGTGCCCGGATTGTAGACAAGCACCTGAGCGAGTGCGACTCGCTTGCGCATGCCTCCCGACAGTTCGTTGGGGTAGGCGTTCTCAAAACCGCGCAGATTGACCCGCGCAAGCATCTCGCCAACGCGGCGGTCGATGTCGGTCGACGCCACTCGGCGAAACCGAAGCGGCAGCGCCACGTTCTCGTAAACGGTGCGCCATGGTAGCACGCTGTCGACCTGGGTCATGTAGCCGACGTTGCGATTTATGCCGCTCACCAGCTTGCCATCATGCGCGATCTCCCCGGCCGACGGGTCGATCACCCCGGCGATCATGTTCATCAAGGTCGACTTGCCGCAGCCTGACGGCCCGACGAAAGCGACGAACTCGCCGTCCGCGATGTCGAGATAGACGCGGTCCAACGCCAATGTTTCTCGGCCTCGGCCGACGTAGCGTTTCTCGACACCATTGATTGAAATGGTCATTGCGGACGCAATCACCTCACATGCGAGTCATTGCTTCTTGCGCAATTGATGGGTCGAACATCTGCGCGAACGCGAGATTGGGCAGGGGATCGGCGTTCATGCTCTTCTGCACCGTGTTGAGGAAGTCGATGTTCTTCTGATACAGCGCCTCGGTTGGAACGGGGTTGGGGAAGAAGATCTTCGAATTGATGTCAAACGACTGCTGTGCGATCTGCGGCGGCAGGCCCTCGAACCACTTGTCCGCCCAGGCCTTGAAGCCAGCGACATTGGTCTGGATATCCTTCAGAGCGAGTGCGAGGCCATGGCAATAGCGGATGAGCGCCTCGCGCTTGTCCTTGTTGGCGATCGTGTTGTCGTGCGCGCTCGCGCAGATATAGAGGTAATCCTTGAGATACTCCGGTGGATTGATCGCCATGTTGAAGAGATAAGCGCAGTCTCGATCCTGCACGGCGAGGTCCGATGTCGGCGAAGACAGGCAAAAGCCGTCGATTACGCCCTGCTGAAGACCGGCAAGCATCCCGGGCCCGCCACCCTGGATCGGCACCAGCGTAAAGTCCTTGTTGGCATCGAGCTTGCCCTGGATTGAGAGCCAGCGGAACAGCGCGTCGGGTGCAGCGCCTGGACCGGTTGTGCCAAGTTTCAGGCCCTTCAGCACGGCGACCTTCTTGTCGACCGATGCGCTCTGGTCTACCCCGGCCTTCGCGAGGACGTCCTTCTTGATGACGACATTACTCGCATACTTGTTGACTGTACCGACGATCGTCTTGATCGCCATGTTCTGGCCGCGCGCGCGCATGGCTTCGCCCGGATCGCCGAGCACGATATCGACACCGGAGCCCGCGAGCGCCGCGATGTTCGTCCCGCGGTTCGACGCGTTCGAGACGATCTTCACCTTCGCTTTCTCGAAGAAGCCACTGGACGCCGCATAGTCCTCGGCAGCCCACAGCCACGACTTCGATGTCGAGCGCAGCGTCTGCAATTCCGGAATGGATTGCGCGAACACACGTGTGGGGACCGCATTTAGAGCAAGCACCGCACCCGTCGCACTGAGAACCTGACGGCGATTGAAACGAGACTTCCCCATCGATGCATCCTCCGCTCGCGCGCAAATCGACACGGCTTCAACATTTGCCGATTTAGTCATCCTATGCCATATCGCGGTAGGCGCAACCGCCGCACATGCAACGCCGATGTCTTCCCATAGGATACCTGACTACATCGTCGTCGGTGCCGGAGCGGCCGGCGCAGTAGTGGCCGCTCGGCTCAGCGAAGATCCACATGTGAAGGTGCTGCTGCTCGAGGCGGGTGGCAAACCACGTGGCCCACTTTTCAATGTGCCGTTGATGACGGGATTGCTGCTCCGCAGCAGCATCGCCACGTGGCCTCATCGCCCGGCGCCACAGCCCGACATGCACGCCCCCCGCCGCAAAGCCGCACGGCGCACGC
>CAYMEB010000102.1:0-16240 GCA_964389095.1 uncultured Hyphomicrobiaceae bacterium | reverse complement strand
ACGATATGCCGCCTTCACCGATTCACGCCGTCACCAACTTCCGCGCATAGCTCACCGGCGAGCCTCCATGCCCGCTCCACGAAATTGTGCGCGGCGAAGTCTTCCTCGATCCAGAGATCGATCTGCTCGTCGCTCATGAGCTTGCGGCGGCGCCACAAGAGAAATAGGCCCCAGCCGATCATGATCAGCCCGAGCCCCATGAAGGCGATTGCCGGAATGCCGAGGCCGATCAACAGCAACGCGAGCAGGATGCTGCCGCCGTCGAAGTAACTCTTGATGCTCTTGCGCTTGTCTGCGAAATCCATCGAACGCGTCCGCCGCCGCTTCGTCGTGCCCGGATGATACGATCACCGACGCCACCGAGATAGATGGAAAGACGGCCGACATGCTGACGCTTCCACGCTAGCTCGGGGTGGCTTCTTTTCGGCCCAGCATTTGGCGCGCGCGCTCGGCGACGATCTCGGGGGGCCCCTCGGCATCGATCTGCGCCCACTCCCTGGCCTTTGGTATCGTGGCCAGCTGTCTTTCCAGCACGTCGACGGTCGCATCAGACGCGTCGCCGACCCGGCCTGCCACCCGTTGCCGCAAGGTTTCCGGCGTGGCGGCAAGCCAAAAGCCTTGAAAAGCAGCACCTGTTTCCCGTGCCAGATCCGCCAGACTGCTGCGCTCCCGTTCTGATGAACATACTCCGTCCACGATCACTGAGTGCCCCGCCTCCAGCGCGAGCCGGGCACGGTCGAGGACGCGCGCATAGGTCGCCTCTGCGGTCTCCGGGTTGTAGGCCGCCGGCGGCAGACGTTCGGTTTCTTCCACTCCGGCGATCCACTTCCGCTCGAGATCCGTCCGCAGGTGCAATGCTCCAGGCGCCCCTCCGATCATTGGGGCCAGCGCCGCAGACAGCACGGACTTTCCCGTCCCGGACAGGCCGCCGACACCGATCAAACTCGGCGATGGCGGCCGCAGGAACGAAATGGCCAAGTTCAGGGTCTCCGCGACGTGCGCCATCACCGCATCGCCGCCGCCGCCTGCTGCGATCGTGGCCTTGTCGAGCGCAACCACGGCGCGGATCCCCGCTCGCAATCCTAGAAAGAGTGGCAGTGCCGCAAGCGCCTTGAGATCGAGTGGATCTCCCGTGCGCCAGAGATACCGGTTGAGCAGCACATTGGCATGTCCGGGGTCGCTCTTGCGCAGCAGATCCATGATGAGGAACGCAAGATCATAGAGCGTGTCGATCGTCGCCAATCCCTCGTCGAACTCGAGGGCATCGAATGGCAGCGGCTTCCCCTGCCAGAGCACGATGTTGTTGAGGTGGAGATCACCGTGACATCGCCGGACGTACCCCAGCTGGGCGCGTTCGCTGCGAATAGACGCGGTCGCGTGAACTGCAGCTTCGATGCGCTCACCCAGCGCTTCCGCGCGCGACCGCAATTCTGCGCCACAGGCCTTCAGCAAACCTCTCGTGATCCCTTTCGCCGCATCTGCGATGGTTTCCTTGTCGGGCGCGGCTTTGGGCGCCCGAGCGTGAGCCGCAACGATCTGGTCAGCCAACAGCTTGAGCAGGTCGACGGTGAGTGCACCGCGCGCCGCGATGTTCGACATCAGATCGTCTTGGGAGAAGCGCCGCATGCGCACCCCCCAATCCACGACTTCGCCCTCCCCCTCGCCTATCGTGACATCGCCACGCGCACCGCGCCGGATCGCGACGACGTCAAGATACAGTTCAGGAGCGTTCGCGCGGTTGAGCTCGAGTTCGCGCCGGCACAACCGCTCGCGGGCGCGGAGCGTGGAGAAATCCAGATAGGCGAGTTTGACGGCGCGTTTGACCTTCACCACGTCGTCCCCCGCGAGAAAGACGACAGCTCCGTGCGTCTCGATCACCTCGACACGGGCCGGATTGTTCGGCCACGCCTGCGGACTGCGGAGAGCATCGAGAATGTGTTTCTGGGCATCTGGAGGAACAGTCATGGCGGGCCTGTCCGGTGATGGCCGCAGTCTAGCGCCGAATGCAGTGACCAGCTTGAGCGCGATCAGTGCGGAGCCCCCAGAGCGTCGCCACCTGCTGCCGCGGCCCCTGTACGGCTCGATCCCGGCTCCTCGAGCGCAGCGTTGACCGCAGGAGCAGACGAGATGGCCTCACGTCGCAGTCACCGCTTGCGGCGGCCCCTCGGCTGGGTGGAAGCGCGCCGCGAAGTCCCAGGCCCGGACGACGCCTTGCGCTTCGCGCTTCTCTTGACCGCGGTTGTCCCGGTAGATCCGAAGCCCCCGCCGCCGCGCAGTGTCTTGCGCGCCGCCGCGACTGGAACGAGTGTCGCCTTCATTACGGGTTGCACCACCAGCTGTGCGATCCGTTCGCCCCGCTGAATCGAGAACGGCTTGTCGCCGAGATTGATGAGGATAACCTGGATCTCGCCGCGATAATCGCTGTCGATCGTACCGGGACTGTTGAGTACGGTCACCCCATGGCGCAAGGCGAGCCCGGACCGCGGACGCACCTGCGCCTCGCATCGAGCCGGAAACTCCATCACAAGCCCCGTCGGCACCAGCGCGCGTGCGCCCCGTTTCAGAACGATGGGAGCGCCGGCCGGAACCGCAGCCACCAGGTCGAGGCCCGCCGATCCCGCGGTCTGATACCTCGGCAGTGGCAAATCGAGCGCGTGCGCCAACCGAACGACGCGCAATCTCACCGCCGATGAACGGGGTTGTTTCACTCAGACCTCCACGCCGCCGAGGGACAGATGATCCGCGATCCGGGCCACAAGGGCATCTGCCACCGCCTGCTTGTCCATGTCGGGCCAGTGCTCCGCGCCGCCGGCCGTGATGAGATGGACCGTGTTCCGGTCTCCGCCCATGATGCCGGTTTCCGGCGAGACGTCGTTGGCCACAATCCAATCGCAGCCCTTTGACTTGCGCTTCTTGCGGGCGTGCTCGAGCACGTTCTCGGTTTCGGCCGCGAACCCGACGACGAGGCGTGGACGCCCAATGCCCGTCTCGTGCGCGATGGTGCGCAGAATATCCGGATTTTCCACCAACTCCAGCCGTGGCGTTCGCCCCTTGCCGTCCTTCTTTATCTTTTCGCCGGCCGCACTGGCCACGCGCCAATCTGCGACTGCCGCCGCGAAGACGCCCACGTCGGCTGGCAGCGCTTGGCGCACGGCCATCAGCATCTGTTCCGCCGTCTCGACCGGGATACGGTCGACGCCGGGCGGCACCGGGAGTGCCGTGGGACCGGACACCAGAGTGACCCTTGCACCCGCCCGTGCGGCCGCACCGGCGATGGCATAGCCCTGCTTTCCGGAGGATCGGTTGGCGATGTAGCGGACAGGATCGATCGGCTCGTGTGTGGGCCCTGCTGTAACGAGCACATGCTTGCCGGCCAGACCTCCCGCCGCCTTCGGCTCGGCTGAATGCGGTTGACGTCCAGTTCCAGACAGCAAGTTCTCGATCGCGGCCAGGATCTCGATGGGCTCCGCCATGCGGCCCACGCCCGCCTCCCCCCGCTCCGCCATCTCCCCGATCGCGGGGCCGACGACGTACACCCCGTCTGCGGCCAGCGATGTCAGGTTCCGCTGTGTTGCAGGATGAGACCACATCCGCGGGTTCATGGCCGGAGCGATCAAGACAGGCTTGTCCGTCGCGAGCAGGACGGCGGTCGCGAGGTCGTCCGCGTGCCCGCCCGCCATCTTGGCCATCAGATCCGCGGTCGCGGGCGCGACGACGATCAGATCCGCCTCCCGGCTCAGGCGGATGTGGCCGATCTCACGCTCTTCGTCGACATCGAAGAGTTCAGTCAAAACCCGGTCGTTCGAGATGGCCGCCACCGATAGAGGCGTTACGAACTCGGTCGCCGCCTGAGTCATGACGACGCGAACGGCGATCGAACGTTCGCGTGCGCGCCGTATCAACTCGAGGCACTTGTATGCCGCGATCCCGCCTCCGATGACGAGTACGATGCGTTTCGGGTTAACCACGTCGCGCCCGTTGCCGATTGTTCCGGACAGAGCCCATAGCATATCCGGCGACGGCGCGCGTTAACGGCAGGCGAAATCGAGCGGCTGGCGCGACAGAACTTCCGCCCCGCCTGCCGTGACCAGACTGGTACGGCCGAGCGTCATCGCAAGCCCGGCATCGTCATCGAAAATGATCATGTGCAGGAAAAACACCATGCCGGGCGTCAGCACGATCGGATTTCCAGCGTAGATCATGGGCCAGTCCATCCAGTTCGGCGCATAGGTCGTGCCGAGCGAATAGCCGCAGGCATTGAGGCGGAACCGCGCCAGCCCGGCCCGATCGAGCGTCGACGCATGCGCCTCGAAGACCTCTCCGACGGCCCGCCCAGGACGCATGGCCTCTTCACAGGCGAGCAGCGCATCGCGTGCCGCCTGGAAAAGGTCGACTTGCCGCTTGGGCGCGGAAGCCCCGATCCGCATCGTTCGCATCAGGCAGGCATGGTAGTGCCGATAGGTGCCTGCGAATTCCAAAGTGAGCTGGTCACTGGAGTCGAGGGTGCGGCGTCCCGTGAAGTAGCGGCACATCATCGCGCCGGGCCCCGACCCGATGATGAACTCATTACCCGGATCGTCGCCGCCGCCCCGGAATATCGCACCGTGCATCGCTGCCAGAATGTCACCTTCGAACACCCCGGCCTTGGCGGTGTCCAGCGCGGCCTGCCAGGCATCGTCGGCCAGTTCCGCAGCTCGCTTCACGTAAGCGATCTCCGCCGGGCTCTTCACCAGGCGAAGGCGCGTCACCAGATTGGAGGCGTCGTGCGACGTGGCGAATCCGGCCAAGCCGGCATCGAGGAGGCGACCGTTCGCAGCGGTCAGTCCGTAGGCATTGTACTCGACGCCGAGCCGTCCCCCGCGCAGGCCGAGGTCTGCAAGCAGCACCTTGAGATCGTCGACGGGCGTCGCACCTTCGCGGTCGACCCAGACGCGGATATCCGTGACGTCGGAGGTGAAGCGTGCCTGGCGCATGTCGGGAGCCCGCGTGACGAGCCCCGTACGGCCGTCGGCCGTCAGTACCAGACACTGGAAATAGACATAGCCGAAGGTGTCGTACCCTGTGAGGTAGAACATGCTCTCCTGACGGAACATCAAGAGCGCGTCGAGCCCGCGCGAGCGCATTTCGCGTGCGGCTGCATCCCGGCGAGCCTGAAGCTCGGATCGTTCGAAATGGAGAGGCATGGTGTCGCGTCCCTCGCCGTCAGGCCCGAATCTGCTCGCCCGGCGCGTAAGTCGCCAGCGCGAGCGCATGAACTCTGCCTCCGACGAGGCCGGCGAGCGCTTCATTCACCATGCGGTGCCTGTCCACGCGCGACAATCCGCCGAACTTCGGCGAAACCAACAGGATACGGAAATGGCTCTCACCGGTGCCCGGAGACGATCTGTGACCGGCGTGCAGGTGACTTTCGTTTACGATATCGAGCCGGATCGGTTCCAGGGCGACCAGCAGCCTTTCTCGCATTTCCGCTTCGACAGACATCACGTCCTCCAGATCGCCCCCGGATCATGTCCGCCCCGGTGATGACCGAACAGCCACGCCGATGCACGCGCGCGATGTCAAGACCTTGTGTCACGCCCATCGAAGCGAGGATACTGGTCGGACCATGAAACTGGACTCCAAATACTTTGACCGCATCCGCATCGCAGGCAAGGCGAAGGCTCGCCCTGAGCCGGAGCCGACACACTGCCAGTGGAAAGGATGCACGGCCACCGGCTCGCACCGCGCCCCCATGGGCCGGGGTCAGGAGGGCCGTTACTTCCTCTTCTGCATCGAGCACGTCCGCGAGTACAACGCCTCCTACAATTACTTTCAGGGCATGTCGGACAACGAGGTCGCCGATTTTCAGAAGGACGCCCAGACCGGCCATCGTCCGACCTGGAAAACCGGTGCAAACGCCTGGGCTCACGGCACCCGGGACGGGGCCCGCAGCGCAGATCCTGCGAGCGTCGGCGGCCGAAAGCTGAACGATCCGCATGGCTTCTTTGCATGGCGCGCAAAGCGCACTGCCGACACCGATGCCGAGCCGCAGCGGTACCTGAAGCCGCTGGAGCGCAAGGCCATGGAAGCGCTTCATCTGCCGCAATCTGCCACCAAGGACCAGATCAAGGCCAAGTTCAAGGAACTGGTCAAACAGCACCATCCCGACGCCAACGGGGGAGACAAGCGCTCCGAAGACAAGTTGCGCGAGATCATCCAAGCCTATAATCACCTGAAACAATCCGGGCTGGTTTGAGCGCGCGCCGGCTGATCGGCGCTGTTTGCTCAGGGGGCCGGGAATTCCGGCGCGTCGTCGCGTGTCCGGTGCTGGCCTGACAACGACGGAACCCGGACGATATGCGCGCAGCTCAGACCGCCTCTCAGAACTCGGCCCCTGCCACGCCCGCGATGCCCGACAAGATGGTGTCGGCGCGGCAGGTCTTCGGCATCGACTCCGACATGGAGGTGCCGGCCTATTCCAAAAGCGACGACCACGTCCCGGACGTCGATCCCGACTACCTGTTCAATCGTGATGTCACCCTGGCGATCCTGGCCGGCTTCAAGCACAACCGGCGGGTGATCATTCAGGGCTACCACGGCACGGGCAAGTCCTCGCACATCGAGCAGGTGGCGGCCCGACTGAACTGGCCCTGCATTCGCGTCAACCTCGACAGCCATGTCAGCCGCATCGATCTCGTCGGCAAGGACGCGATCGTTCTGAAAGAGGGCAAGCAGGTCACGGAGTTCCGCGACGGCATTCTCCCCTGGGCCTACCAGCACAATGTCGCGCTGGTGTTCGACGAGTATGATGCCGGTCGCCCTGACGTGATGTTCGTCATTCAGCGCGTCCTGGAATCGTCGAGCCGCCTCACCCTGCTCGATCAGAGCAGGGTCATTCGCCCTCACGGCGCGTTTCGCCTGTTCGCCACGGCGAATACCATCGGCCTCGGCGACACCACGGGCCTCTATCACGGCACCCAGCAGATCAATCAGGCCCAGATGGATCGCTGGTCGATCGTCGCGACGCTCAATTATCTGCCGCATGACGACGAGGCGCGCATCGTGCTCTCGAAGGTCAAGAACTGGGCGAAGAGCAACGACAAGAAGAAGGTCGTCTCGAACATGGTCCGGGTCGCCGACCTGACCAGAGCGGCCTTCATCAATGGAGACCTCTCCACGGTCATGAGCCCCCGCACGGTCATGACCTGGGCGGAGAACTCCGAGATTTTCGGCAGTATCGGCTTCGCCTTCCGCCTGACCTTCCTGAACAAGTGCGACGAACTCGAGCGGCCGGTGGTCGCCGAATTCTACCAGCGTTGTTTCGGAGAAGATCTGCCGGAAAGCACTGCCAACGTCGCCCTGAGCTGACCGGGGGAAAGTTCTGACGAACCGGAGCGGATCTCGGCTGTGACGAACCGGCAACGGCCGGCATAGCCCCCGAACTGGAACCGACGACGCTCCCATTCGCCCTAGACCGGGGTACCGATGCCGCCTCCCCCAAAGAAAGAGTCGCCCGCTGAACCGTTTAAGCGCGTGCTCGGATTGGCGACGCGCGCAATTGCCGGCGATGCACAGATGCAGGTCGCTTTCGGTCCGGGCAAGCCCGCGCTCGAAGGCAAGCAGGTGCAGTTGCCCGAGCCGTCCCGTGCGCCGACCCGCAAGGAAATCGCCGTGATCCGCGGCTGGGCGGACAGCCTCGCTCTGACTGCCGCGATGCACAACCCGAAACTGCACCGCCGCCTCGCCCCGGAAGCAGGCCCCGCGCGCAACGTCTTCGAGTCGATCGAGCGGGCACGCGTGGAATCCATCGGGGCGGTCCGGATGACGGGAACGGCGCAGAACCTCACGGCCAAACTCGAGGACGTCTACGGCCACGGACGATTTGCAGAGATAACGGAGCGCGAGGACGCCCCCATAGAAGACGCCCTCGCGCTGATGCTGCGCGAGCGGCTGACGGGACAACCGCCGCCGGAATCCGCGCGCCGCATCGTCGACCTGTGGCGACCATGGATCGAGGAGCGCGCGGACAAGACGCTCGATCGTCTGGAGCAGACCATCGACAATCAGGCCGCATTCGGCCGTGTGGTCCGCGACCTTCTGAAAGCCCTGGATCTGTCCGAGGATCTGGCGGAGGGCGAACAGCAGGAGGGCGAGGATCAGGAGCAGGAGCAGTCGGAAGGCGGCGACGCTGAAGCTCAGGAAAGCCAGGAAGGCAGCGAGGCCGAAGATCAGCCCGTAGACGAGCAGCGCGCTGAGGGTGAGGAAGGCGAGACCTCCGAAACGAGCGAGTCGGCGGAAGCCGACATGGACTATGACGACGCCGACGGCGACGACATGGCCGACACGCCGGAACCGTGGCGCCCCAATCATAACGTACTCGATAACCCTGAGGCATTCGGCTACAAGGTCTTCTCGCGCACGAGCGATGAGGAAGTCGACGCCGACGAGTTGTCGACGCCGGACGAGCTCGAGCGGCTGCGCACCTTCCTGGACAAAGAGCTGCGCAATCTTTCCTCGGCGGTCGCTCGCCTGGCGAACAAGCTCCAGCGCAAACTGCTCGCACAGCAGAATCGCGCTTGGGACTTCGATCTCGAAGAAGGCGTTCTCGATGCCGCCCGGCTGCCGCGGATCGTCATGGACCCGATGGCGGCGCTCTCCTTCAAGCGAGAGCGGGACACGGACTTCAAGGACACGATCGTCACGCTTCTTCTCGACAACTCCGGCTCGATGCGCGGACGACCGATCATGGTTGCGGCGTGTTGCGCCGACATTCTCGCACGCACGCTCGAGCGTTGTGGCGTAAAGGTCGAGATCCTCGGTTTCACGACCAAGCAGTGGAAGGGCGGCCAGGCCCGCGAAGCCTGGTTGGCGGCCGGCAAGCCGCCAAACCCCGGCCGCCTGAACGATCTGCGCCACATCATCTACAAAAGCGCCGATGCGCCTTGGCGCAGATCCAAAAGGTCGCTGGCACTTATGATGCGCGAGGGGTTACTCAAGGAGAACATCGACGGCGAGGCTCTTGCCTGGGCGCATCGTCGGCTCCTGGCCCGGCCCGAGCACCGCCGCATCCTGATGATGATCTCTGACGGTGCACCGGTCGACGACTCGACCTTGTCTGTGAACTCGGGCTCTTATCTGGAGATGCACCTTCGCCAGGTCATCGACGAGATCGAAAATCGCTCGCCGATCGAGCTGATCGCGATCGGAATCGGTCACGACGTGACCCGCTATTATCGCCGCGCGGTCACGATTACCGATCCAACGGAGCTGGCCGGCGCCATGACCGACAAGCTGGTCGAGCTGTTTTCAGAGACCGGGGCAAGAGCGGTGCTCCGCGCACCGCCGGCACGCAAGCGGGCTTGAAAATCAGCGGAGCCGCGCGCCGCAGGTGAGGATGCATCGATGTTTGTTACGGTCGATGGTCAGCGCATCTTCTTCGATGTGGTCGGCGCAAAACTGGGCATTCGAGGTCCTGCCCTGGTCGAGCGGCCGACATTGATCGTCATGCACGGCGGGCCCGGGTTCGATCATGCCGGAATGCGGCCGGATTTCGATCATTTCGCCGACATCGCGCAGGTGGTCTACATCGACCATCGAGGGAATGGCCGCAGCGTTCCCAGTTCTCCAACCACGTGGACCCTCGATCGTTGGGGTGATGACGTCAAAGCCTTTTGCGACGCCTTGGGGATCGAGCGACCGATCGTCTTCGGACAGAGCTTCGGCGGAATGGTGGCGCAGTCCTACGCCATTCGCCATCCCGGGCACGCCGCCGGCATAGTGATCTCGTCGAGCGCGGCGCGCATGGACTTCGCGGCATCTTTTGCAGCCTTCGAAGCGAAAGGCGGTCCGCGGGCCCGTGCGATCGCCGAACGCTTCTGGACCACATTGAGCGACGCGGATCAGGCGGAGTATGCAAGCGTCTGTATGCCGCTCTACCTGACCAAGACCCCGCGTGATCCCGACCAGATCGCTCGCGCGACCCGCCGCATCGAGGTGACCCGGCATTTTTCCGCCGCCGGAGGCGAGATTCATCGCATGGACTTTCGGCCTCGGCTATCCAGCGTGACCACCCCGACGCTGGTGATCGGCGGCGCAGAGGATCCCATCACGCCAGCGCATCTGTCGCGGGAAATAGCGGCTCACCTGCCGAAAAACCTCAGGGATTTGCACGTCTTCGGCGGATGCGGCCACGGCGCGTATCGTGACGACCCCGAGCGGGTCTGGCCCGTCGTAAGGGCCTGGATCGAGAAGATCCAGAGGCGCTGATCGCCTCACCTATGCTCCGAGATCTTTCTATCGCGCACGCCGTTCAGCAGCTTCTCGAGTTCACCGACGTTCGGCACATGCTCGACCTTTTCCCAGCGTTCGACCAGATCGCCGTCACTGTCGCGGCTGTGCCCGAGGCTGAGCCTGAGCGTTCCTGAACCGTCCGGCCACTCACTGCGTTCGATGGTACCGATCTGGTCGAGGCGCGTGCTGCGCACGACGAGGCTACGGTAGCCCTTTCGCAGGTGCACCAGCCGTTCCTCGCCGAGGCCGTAAATCGAAGCTCGCGCCCGCCGCGCCGCCACCAACGGCACAGCCATCATGGCCAGGCCGATTGCGACGAATGGCAGCCCCCACAGCAAGCCGAGCCAGTTGCCCACTTGCCAGCCTCGGCCCCTTTCGACGGCTCGAAGGAACTGGGCTATGGTGGTCCATTCTGCAAAAAGAGAGAAGACCGTCCACGGAACGGCAAAAATCCATATTGCTGTCAGTGGGACAAAAGCTCTCCGCGGGTCCGGCTGGCCACTCCACAGCACACGCTCGCCGCGCATTTCACGTTGTAATGCCGCCTTCAGATCCGAGGCCGGCTCGTTCTTCTTTTTCATTGGCTTCCGGATATCACCCCTCTGTGACACGTCGATGACGGCCGACAGGGTCGGCAAAGCCAATTGCCCGATGCATCGGCGCGGGGCGGACGCGATCCTGCGCGAATTCGCGCGGGCGCACGCATATCCAGGCACCGTCTTTCGCGTTAACGTTGGCCAGTCGTCGGCCCCGCTTCAGACTGTGAGCGCCCATGAGCAAATCCCTGGTCCAGGCCCAGTTCGGCGCAAACGCCTCCAACTATACGTCGTCGAGTGTGCACGCGAAGGGGGCGTCGCTGGCTCGGCTGGTCGAGTTGGTTTCACCTGATCCCGAATGGGCCATGCTTGACGTCGCGACGGGTGCCGGCCACGTCGCGCTGACATTTGCCCTGTTGGTCGCCAAAGTCGTCGCATCCGACATCACTCCGCAGATGCTCGAGGAGACCGCCAAAAATTGCGGCCGCAAGGGGCTGACAAATGTCGAAGTTGCGGAGGCCGATGCCGAAGCGCTGCCCTTTGCAGATGAGAGTTTCTCGCTGGTCACCTGCCGTATCGCCCCACATCACTTTCCCGACATACCGGGGTTCGTATCCGAGGTGAGGCGCGTTCTGCGACCCGGCGGCACCTTCGCCCTGGTGGACAATGTCGCCCCCGACACGACGACTACCCCCGGATTCTCGAAGTCTGAGCTGCGCGACGCGGATCTCACGTACAACGCCTTCGAGAAGATCCGCGACCCGAGCCACGGTCGCGCGCTCACCACGACCCAATGGCAGGAGATCGTCTCCGACACGGGTCTCGAGATCAGGCACGTCGAGCTGCAGCCCAAATCGATGGACTTCCAGGATTGGTGCAGAAACATGAGCGTGCCCGAAGACACGGTTCCCCGGCTTGCCACGATGTTGCAGAACAGCTCGCCCGCCCTGCGCGCCTTCCTGCAACCGCGCGAGGTCGATGGCAGGTTGGGATTCACGCTGGCGGAACTGATCTTGGTCGCCCGTAAGGCTTGACCCGCGCGACCGGATCGCTTGCAAGAACTCGCCCCGCACCCCATGTGAGATTGATGTGAATCACGGGGAGCACGATGCCGCCGACGAACGTTTCCACACCTAGGAACTGGCGCAATCAGCGGGCGCCGACGCTTGCCGAGCTGGAAAACCTCGCGGCCGAAGCATGGGAGCGCCTCCCCGCTGAGTTCCGCCAGATGTGCGGCGACGTCGTACTCCGCATCGAGGACTGGCCGGAAGAAGAAGTGCTCGACGAACTCGGCATCGACGATCCGCTCGACCTGATGGGCCTTTATCAGGGCGTCAGTCTGGATCGAAAGAGCGTCTCGGACATCCCGCGCGGACCCGACATGGTCTTCCTGTATCGGCGCGCGATGCTCGATTACTGGGCCGATAGCGACGAGACCCTCGACCACCTCGTGACCCACGTTCTGGTGCACGAGATCGGCCACCATTTCGGCCTGTCCGATTCAGACATGGAAGCTATCGAGGCGGCCGCTGGTCCCGACGTGGAGCACCGGGCGTGATCCGGCCTCAGCGCGACGCCAGCCGCACGTCACCCGACAACCAGCATCCCACGGCAGGATCGCGCCCCTGATCCAACGTGACGGCTATTCGCGAAGGTCTGCCCATGGCTTCGCCCTGCCGCACCCTGATCGTTCGCCGGTTCTTGATCAGCCCGTAGTGCCGAAGGGCGAACAGCAACGCCGTCGCCGCGATCCCGGTCGCTGCATCTTCGGGATATCCCGACGAACTGGGAAATTGCCGCGCATGATAGGTTCGCTCGTCCTCCCAATCGCAAGCGAACGGATAGAGCCCTGTCGATCCGATCCGATCGCAAAGCGCTTCCATCCTTCGAAAATCCGGCGCAAGCGTATTGAGCGTGGAGGGGCTCGCCAGCGGCACCATCGTTTTCACACGGCTGGTCGAGGCATTGACCAACGTCAGATCGAGCATGTCGCGTTCCGCAATTCCCAGGACCGACAGAACCTCGGATCTGGCCTCGTCCGGCACGGCAGTAACTTTGCCCCGCGGCTGCGCGACCGCGACCTCGCCGCTCTCCGACACCCGGGCACGGACAAGACCCGACTTCGTCTCGACGACGACCTCTCCTGGGCCGATCCGCCCGTCTCGTGCCAGAAGCCAGGTTGTCCCGAGCGTGGCATGCCCGCACATCTCCATTTCATGTCGCGGCACAAAGAAGCGATAGCGCAGGGCCGCCTTCGGATTGCTCGGGCGCACGACGAAGCCGGCCTCGTGACCGAACTTGGCGGCAAGCGCCTGCATCTCCGCTTCGCTCATGGTATCTGCGTCGAGCGTGACCGGTGCCGGGTTCCCGCCGCCGCTACCGGCGGTGAAGACATCGACGATGCGGGTCATTGGCTCAGCCATAGTTCAACTCCTCGGGGCGAGAGATGGCAAGTTGGGCCCCTCACTCCTAGTGTAGGCACCTGTCGCAGCAGCAGTCCATGCCCACCTCAGTCGAAGGACCTCGTCGATGATGCATCTGCCCCCTGACGGCGTTATCCATTTCGAGGATGTTGTCGTGGGAACACCCATGATCTTCGGCAACAAGCGCGTCACGCGCGACGAGATCATCGCCTTCGCCACCCGGTTCGACCCCCAACCGTTCCATCTCGATGACGAAGCCGCGCGCAAGTCCATCGTCGGCGGGCTCTTCGCCGCCGGCATGCACACCTGCGCAATGATGATGCGGATGCTTTGCGACGGTTTTCTCCTCCGTGCGGCCTCCCTCGGCTCTCCCGGTCTGGACGAAGTCAAATGGCTGAAGCCTGTGCGCCCGGACGATGTGCTGCGTGTGCGGATCACGTTCACGGAAAAGCGCCGGCTGGCCTCGCGCCCAGACGTCGGCGTTTCACGCGCCGAGTTCGATGTGCTCAATCAGCGCAACGAGACCGTGCTCGCGACAGTGTCCAATCAGATGTTTCGCTTGCGCCATCCCGCGACGCCGGACGCGCAGTCGTCTCCTCCGCCGTCCAGCCGCACCCGGGAGGAACTGCGCAGCCTCTGGGATCTCGATCCAGCGACAGCCCCTAAGCCAGCCTCACTCTACTTCGAAGACAGGGTCATCGGTGAACTCACGGAGATCGGCAGCCACACGTTCGATGCCGGCAGCATTATCGAATTCGCCCGCGAGTTCGACCCCCAGCCGTTCCACCTCGACCCGGAAGCGGGGCGCCGTTCCCTTTTCGGAGGACACGCGGCAAGCGGATGGCAGACCGCAGCGACCTTCATCTGCTTGTTCGTGAGGTTGCGGCTGGAACAGGAGGCCCACTACAAGGCTCTTGGCCATCCCGCGGTCGCCTATGGGCCGTCACCGGGCTTCAAGAACCTGAGATGGCTCAAGCCGGTTCTGGCCGGAGATACAGTCACCTATCGCAGTCGCGTTTCCGGCAAGGTCGATCTCAAGTCTCGCCCCGAGCGCGGGCTGCTCGTCGGCGAGCATCAGGGGCGCAATCAACGCGGTGATCTTGTCTTTACGTACACCAGCCAAATCCTGGTCGAACGGCGCAATCCGCTGCAAAATCAGTCCGCATAGATCCAATTGATCACGTCTCGGTGTTCCACCCCGGAGAGAGCATGGCGGGTAATGCGTGGGTGAAGTACAGTTCCCTCGCCAACCACGCGCGCTGATGAAGCGTCGCGCGATCGTGAAGTTCACACTTTTGGTGGCGAGGCACAAATGACCATTTTCAATGTCGTCAAATTCAAAGTGAAAGCCGGACAGGACGCGACGTTCCTCGATGCCCATCGCGGCGGCAAGGTGAAATGACCGGGCCTCCTGCGCGGCAACATCATCAAGACCGGAGAGCGCAGCTATTGACTCATCGGCGAGTGGACGAACGAAGCTGCGCTCGTCGCCGCGCGGCCGCAGATGATCGAGACACTCAACAGTTTCCGAGCCGCACTCGAAGACCTCGGTGACGGACGCGGCGTTACCGATGCCGTTTCCGGGCCTGTGACTGTGGAACTGTAGAAGGCGTCACACAGAGACTTCGCTCGCCTTGGCGGAGCTACGTCGGCGGGTCGCGCACTGCTCGTCGTGGGCACGAGTGCGGCAAAAACACGGGCGCAGCGCGCATCACGCCTCTTCCGCCGCCACCGACCTCTTGAACGGACCGAACTCCGCCAGCATCTCGCGTTCCTCCGCGACGTGCGCGCGCTCCTCGGTCAAGAAGCGGTCAACCGCGCGGCGGAGCCCGGGATCGGCAATCCAGTGTAACGAATAAGTGGGCTCTGGAAGATACCCGCGCGCCAGCTTGTGCTCGCCCTGCGCGCCAGCCTCGACGCGTGGCAGGCCGTGCGCGATCGCGAAGTCTATTGCTTGGTAATAGCAGAGTTCGAAGTGCAGGCAGGGGTGATGCTCGACCGCACCCCAATAGCGCCCATAGAGGCAATCGCCGCCGATCAGGTTCAATGCCCCGGCTATCGGCTGCCCGTCGCGCTCCGCGAAGATCAGCAGACACTCGTCGGCCATCGCGGCGCCCAACCGTGAGAAGAACTCGCGATTGAGATAGGGCCGTCCCCACTTCCGGCTCCCGGTATCCATGTAGAAAGCGAAGAACGCATCCCAATGGGCTTCCGTGATCTCCCGGCCTGTGAACTGACGCACGACGAGCCCGGCAGCCAGCGCCGTTTCCCGCTCTTTCCGGATGGTCTTGCGCTTTCGCGAAGACAGCGAAGCGAGAAACGCTTCGAATGTCTCGTAGCCTCGATTGGCCCAATGGAACTGCTGCCCCTCCCTCAACAGTAAGGGGCTCGGCGATAATCGTTGCGCTTCCGCGGCTGAGCAGAACGTGATGTGTGCCGAAGAAAACCCAGAACGCCGGGCCACCTCGACCACGCCGCTGCTCAATGCCGCCTCGCGCGCGCCCTGGTCCGCGCCGCACCCGACCAAAAACCTGCGTCCGGGCACCGGGGTGAACGGCACGGCGACTTGAAGCTTGGGATAATAGCGCCCGCCGGCTCGCGCATAGGCCTCCGCCCAGCCGTGGTCGAAGATGTACTCGCCCTGGCTGTGTGACTTGATGTACGCCGGTACGAAGCCGAATGGGCCGGGCAGACCGTCGGCCTCGAGCACCAAGTGACGAGGCAGCCAGCCGGTCCGGCCACCGACCGACCCGCTCGCTTCCAAAGCCATCAGGAACGCATGAGAAACGAACGGATTCCTCGGTAAGTCGGCAGGATTTGCGAGGCCATCCCAATGGGACGCTTCGACATCGGCGATGCGGTCAATCACTCGAACGGCCCACTTGCGCTCGACGCTCGAACTACCCGAATTGTCATTCACCGCCATGGCAAGTGCGCGTCCCGGCTATGGATGTCGACACTAGGCCTTGTACTCAGTTTTTCCTAGACGCGGGTCTCGAACAGTGATTCACG
>CAYMEB010000101.1:0-16245 GCA_964389095.1 uncultured Hyphomicrobiaceae bacterium | reverse complement strand
GTGCTCGGGGTTGGCGCGCACCCGGCGCACCAGTTCGTGGAGGAAGACACGCAGCGCGTCGCGGTAGAGGCGCTCGACCGGGGCGAGGTCGGGCGCGTAGGAACCCGAGACGAAGGCGTCGGTCTGGCCGAACTCGCGCTATCGGGCTGCACGACGTCCTCCGACCATCTCTACCTGTTCCCCAACGGCTCGCGCCTCGACGACGAGATCGCGGCGGCACGGAAGATCGGCGTCAGGTTCACGGCAACGCGCGGCGCCATGAGCATCGGCGAGAGTGCTGGCGGCCTGCCGCCCGATGCGCTCGTGGAGCGCGAAGACGACATCCTCGCCGACTGCGAGCGCGCAGTCGCCGCGCACCACGATCGCGGCCGGCACGCCATGGTGAGGGTCGCGCTGGCGCCGTGCTCGCCGTTCTCGGTGTCTCGCGAGCTGATGCGCGATGCCGCCCTGCTCGCACGCCGGCTCGGGGTCGGACTGCACACCCATCTCGCCGAGGACGACGACGACATCCGCTACTCGCTGGAGCGGTTCGGCGTGCGGCCGGGACAGTATGCCGAGGATCTCGGCTGGACCGGACCGGACGTGTGGCATGCGCACTGCGTCAAGCTCGATGCGCGCGAAATCGCCCTGTTCGCGCGGACGGGTACGGGCGTCGCCCATTGTCCGTGCTCGAATATGCGGCTTGCCAGCGGCATCGCCCCGGTCCGCGCCATGCGCGATGCCGGCGTCGGCGTCGGCCTCGGGGTCGACGGATCGGCGTCCAACGACAGCGGTGATCTGCTCGCGGAGGCGCGCCAGGCGATGCTCCTGCAGCGTGTTGCGCACGGCCCAGCGGCGATGAGTGCGCGCGAGGCGCTGGAAATCGCGACGCTCGGCGGCGCGAAGGCGCTGGGCCGTGACGACATCGGTCACCTCGCACCCGGCATGAGCGCCGATCTGGCGATCTATGCGCTCGAGGATATCCGCTTCTCCGGCGCCGCTCAGTGGGATCCGGTCGCGGCGCTCGTCTTCACAGGTCCGCACCGGGCGCGCGATACCATCGTCGCGGGGCGCGCGGTCGTCCGCAATGGCGAGCTGATCACGATCGACCTGCGCAAGGTCGTCGAGCGGCATGGAGCCTTGGCGAGAGCGCTGATGCTTGGCGAGCGCGGGCCGGCCTGACCTGCTGCGCTAGGGTTTCAATCGGCCAGCGCCTGGACCTCGGCTGCGACTTGGCCGATCAGCCCATGCGCGTCGCCTGCACGCGGGTCGTCGATCGCGACGCCGTCGAAGATCGGCTCGCCCGACGCCCACCGACGCTCCGCATCGGGTGTATCGAGGATGCGCTGGACCGCCGCGGACAGCTCATAGAGCAGCGGCGGGCGACCGCGCGCCTGGAGCGCCGCCAGCAGGGCGAGTTGCACATTGGCCGAGTGCGCCAGCGGCGGGGCGGGCACGGTCATGTCTCCCGCCACGCCGGCACGCTCTTCGATGCAGGGCTCGACCGCGAACGACACTACGCGCCTGCAGGACAGCGGGCGTACCGCATAGACCGAGCAGGCACCGTCATCGAGGAGGAGCGCGCAGGGGATGTTGCGGCCGAAACGCTCCCGAGGCCCGAGGTTCGCGGTTGCCGGCGCGTGTTCGCCGAAGCGCGTCCGGGCCGGGCGATTGCGCGGCTGGGCCAGTGTTGTCGCGATTGCAAAGGCTTCGGGCGCAGTCGCCGAGACCGGCCCGGAGAGGCAGCAGTGGCTGCATCCCTTGCGGCAGGCGAGCTGCAATTTGACCGGATCGGAGGCCATCGAGGACTCGTAGGCCCGCCACGCCAGATCGGCGGCCAGAGAACAGGCGCTATCGGCCTTGCGATCGCCGAGTGCGCCGAGCAAGCGGAACGAGAGTGCCACCAGGTCGGCCATCGCCGGTGGACGGCGCAAGCCGCGGGCGACGAGGCGATCGCCGGTTTCGGCTGCGAGGCGTCGGAGCGCCTTCTTCTCTGCGCGTGTGGAGCTCATGGACGGGATCGGCTCGCTGGCTGTGACGTCTGAGGTAGCTCAGGGCGGGCCACTATGCCACTGCGCTGTCGTCACCTCTCGCGTGCCGACGGCGGGCGGGCGGCGCGCTCGAGGGCACGGTCGCTGTCTCGCTTCTCTACCAACCGCAGTCCGCCGGCGCTCGATGTGTCGATTTCCCAGCTGCCGGGACGGTCGCGCCGGCTCACGATCCAGCCTCGCGCCTGCAGGTGTCGGCCCCGGAGGGACCGCGGGTCACCGCCGAGCGCGCCGAGCAGTTCTCGGTCCGTCCTTTTGACCGTTACGGAGAGTTGCCCAGCCGAGCGCGACGCCGGCAAGATCCGGTAGTCGTCCCGGTTAGACCAGATGCGGCCGGCCTCGATTTCGACGATCTGGAAGGTGCCGTCGAGGTGCCTCCAGGCCTGGCGCCCCACGGGCGGCGTGCGCACGGCATAGGCGCCTTCCTGCCAGAGCCCGGACCGCGTCTTCCGCGCCCCGTCCTCGTATGCCGCCAGATCGGCGACGCATCGGGGATCAGCACCAAATCCGTAGGCTCGCGCGGCACCGGCTTCGACCAGGATGCGTTGGAGCCAGGTGTCCGGTCCTTTCTGGCCCACGTAGACGTGCGCGACGGTGTGACCGTGCCTGTCCTTGCGCAGCGAACCGAACCCGAGCGTCACGCGACGGCCGAGCGCCGCGGCTTCCAGTGTCGCGCGCGCTTCGATTTCCGGCTTCCAGGTTCCGGGCGCCGCGCCGACATCCTCCGCGCGTGGCCCGAGAACGCCTGCGAGACGCACTTCCCTGCCATCGTCGAGCGCGATCGTTTCGCTGTCGACGATCCGGACCACGGTGGCGGTGCCGCCGGGTTCGGTCCGGCACTCGGACGCCCGGGCTGGCGAGACAATTGGTGAGAGCAGCGCGAGCACAGAGAGCCCCATGCGCAAGCGCGCGCACGAACCCGATCGTTCACGTCTCCGCCACACACGCACGTCGAGCCTCGCCTGCGGCTCTACAAAGCCTCACCGTCCCAGCAGCACACTGGGGAGCCAGAGTGTCAATGCCGGAATGTACGTGACGAGGCCGAGCACGATCAGCATCGGAATGTAGAACACCATGATCGAGCGGGAGACCTGCTCCATCGTCACCTTTCCGATTGCGCAGCCGACCGCCAATGTCGGTCCGACCGGCGGAGTGAGCAGGCCGATGCCGAGGTTGAAGATCATGATGATGCCGAAGTGGACCGGGTCGATCCCGAACTTCTGGATGATCGGCATGAAGATCGGCGTGCAGATCAGAAGCATCGGCGCCAGATCCATGAAGGTGCCGAGGAACAGCAGCAGGATGTTCACGTAGAGCAGGAACATGTACTTGTCGGAGGAGATGGCGACGAAGAATTCAGTCGCCTTCGCCGGGATGCGCATCAGCGTCATCATGTAGGCGAACGCCACCGAGAACCCGATCATGATCATGACCATGCCCACGGTGCGCACCACGCGCCCGATCAGATAGGGCAGCTCGCGGATCTTGTAGTCGCGATAGATGAAGACGGTGACGAGGAAGGCCCAGATGCAGGCGACCGCTGCACTCTCAGTCGGCGTGAACACGCCGGAGAGGATGCCGCCGAGGATGATGAACACGGTGACGAGGCCCCAGATCGCCTCGTAGGCGATCCGGCCGGCTTCGCGCAGCGTGACGGCCTCGCCTTTCGGGAAGTTGTCCCGGTAGGCGATATAGAGGCACAAGGCCATGAGGGAGAGACCGAGCAGCAGGCCGGGAATGATGCCGCCGATGAATAGGTGCGCGACAGATACCGAGCCGCCGGCGGCCAGAGAGTAGATCACCATGTTATGGGACGGCGGGATCAGCAGCGGCTGCAGCGAGCCCGAGATCGTCACGTTGACGGCGAACAAGCGCGGATAGCCGCTCTTGATCATCTGCGGGATCATCACCGAACCGATCGAGGCGGTGTCGGCGACCGACGACCCCGAGATGCAGCCGAACATCGTCGAGGCCAGGATGTTGACCAGGGCCAGACCGCCCCGGATGAAGCCCACGAAGATCTTTGCGAGGTTGATGATCCGTTCGGCCATGCCGCCCTCGGCCATGATCGCCCCGGCGAGAATGAAGAAAGGGATCGCCAACAATGGGAAATCGTCCATGCCGTCGGACGTTTTCAGCGCGATGGCCTCGAGCGGAATACCCATCCAGAGTGCAGCGGCAATGGCGGACAGGCCGAGCGCATAGGCGACCGGCACGCCCATGAAGCACAGCACGGTGAAGGAGCCGATGAGTACGAGAACATCCATGGTGTGATGGCCCCCTGCGTGCCTATTCGGTTGCGACGGTGTGCGCGGGCTCGACTTCCGGCGGGGGCGGGAAGAAGTTGCCCTTCAGAAAGCGCTCGATCACGAAAAGGGCGGTCAGCGCGCCGCCGATCGGCACGGGCAGGTAAGAAACGCCGACCGACACGATCGGAAACTCGGCGATGCTCTGATACCAGGTCACCTGCACGAGCTTGATCCCGTACCACAACAGGAACAGGTTCGCGGCCAGCATGCACAGCTCGACCAGAACGCCGAGCACCATCCGTGATGTGCCCGTGAGCATGTTGGGGATCATGCCGACGCCGATGTGGAGGTGCTCGCGGTAGCAGATCACCGCCGACAGGAACGACAGCCAGATCATCAGCAGGATCGCCAAGGGCTCCGGCCACGAGGAGGCGCTGTTGAGCACGTAGCGCGTGAATACGCCCCACGGGATGATCAGCGTGATCACGACGAGCGCCGTGCCCGCCAGGAAGACGCACGCCGTGAGGAGCTTGTCCATGGCGCGAAGATAGGCTGCCGACATGTGTACCGATCCGCCGGAGTTGCTGTTCTGGAATGTGGCTACTGCTGCCTGCCCTTGAGCGCCTGGGTCAGCAGGCTTTCCAGCGTCTTGAGGCGGCTGGCGTATGGCCCCGGATCCGGGCAGACGTTGACGGCTTTGATCACGGCGTCCTTGAGGTCGGCGCCGACATCGATGATGGCCAGGCAGCCCGCCCCGTGATCGAAGCGGCCGAAGTAGGCCGCGTCGCCGGCCAAAGCTGTCGACAGGATCGCATTGTTGACCAGCGCGTGCAGGACGAGAAGGGCGGTGTCCCAACTGCGGTCCTCGATAAGCGGCTTCAGGCCCTGCTCTATGCGCGCCTGCAGCTCGGCGACGCTCTCACGGCGCAGGAAACGCGCGTCACCGGGGACCTTGGGCTGCGCGAGCATCAGCAGCTCGCGTGGCAGATCCGCAGTGGCGATGTCCTTGGTCGGGCCGTTGCGCATCTCGCGGAGTGCGCCCATTTCCATCGGCGTGCCGCCGCCGCCGAAGGCCGACAGGACGCGCGTCGCCGTCTCGATGGTGCGCGGCAGGTCGCTCGTCACGATGCGGTCGAACTTGGTGATTCCGATGGACTTCAGATAGGTGCCGGACGCATCCGCCTGCGCTTTGCCCTTGTCGCTGAGAATGACCTTGTCGGGATCCGCGACGGGGTTGCCCTGGGCATCGAAATAGGAGACGTCGCCGTGACGCATGAGAATGATGCGGCGGCGCTGCGGCGGGGTCCAGGTCGCTCCGCCGGAGGCACGCGCGGACTGGTCCTGTGCCTGTGCCTTTGGCGCACCGCCGCCGTCGGGAAAGCCCGCCGCGCCGATAGCGAGCACGGCTGCCAGCAGGGCGATCAGCGAATTGCGATGGAATGGCGACATGCTGAAGGCACTCCCGCGGGCTCTGCGAATTGCGCGTCTCACGCACCCGGCGCGGCACCGCACGCTACAGCAGCGTGCAGTGCCGACGGGTGTCGCCGGCTCAGTTGACGGCCTGAATGCGCTCGATGAGCGGCTTCAGCGGGGCGGCATACTTGTCCCACACCGGTTTGACCGCATCCTGGAACGCCTTCTTGTTGGCGATCTCGTTCACGACGGTGCCGGCAGCCAGCATCTTCTTCAGCGATTCGCCCTCGCGCTCGTACCAGAGCTTGCGTTGCTCCTGCTGCGCCTCCTTCGAGAGCTTCATCAAGAGGGCCTGATCGTCCTTCGACATCTCGTTCCAGGTCTTCTTGGAGAAGACGAGGATCTCGGGGATCATCAGGTGGCCCGTCTTGGAGTAGAACTTGGCATACCGGTAATGCTGGCCGCTGTCGTAGCTCGGCTCGTTGTTCTCCGCGCCATCGACGACGCCGGTCTGCATCGCGTTGATCAGCTGGTCGAAGCCCATGGCGACGCCGTTTCCGCCGAGCGCGTTCATGGTGTCGACGAACAAGGGGTTGCCCATCATGCGGATCTTCAAGCCCTTGAGATCCGCCAGTTCGTTGATCGGCCGCTTGCTGTTGTAGACGTGGCGCGTGCCCGCGTTCATCCAGCACAGGCCGACGAGGTTTGCGGTGGGATGGTCGGAGAGCTTCTTGAGCAGCTCGTCGCCGATCGCTCCGTCGATCACCTTTTCCATGTGAGCATTGTCACGGAACATGAACGGCAGGTTGAACACGTTCATTTCGGGAACCAGCGGTCCCATCGGACCGACCGAGATGCGCGCGATCTGCAGGGCGCCGAGCTGGGCCTGCTCGATCATCTCCTTCTCGCCGCCGAGCTGCATCGACGGAAACATCTGGATCGAGATGCGGTCGCTGGTGGCGGCGGAGAGCTTCTTGCCCATCCGTTCGACGGCCTCGACCGTCGGGTAGCCGGTCGGGTGGACGTCGGTCGCTTTCCACACCACCTTGGCCTGCGCGGAAGCCGGCGACGCGCCTGCCGCAGCGGCGGTCGCCGCCAGCGCGCTCATTCTCAGAAATTCACGGCGTTTCATGCGGGTTTCCTCCAGTTGTGCCGCCGGCATCGGGCGAGCGGGTGATCGCGGTTTCTTGTCCGCCTGCGATTGCGGGTCGTTTCGACCTTCTGGTTCACACGGTGATTGCTGGCATGGCGGACCGCGTGCTAGCAATTTGTACGATGACAAGACAAATAAAGTCCACAGGCAATTCTGCCAAGGCGCGCCGTGCGGCCATGCTCGCTCCGGTGCGCGCCCAACGCAACCTCACCGAGGAGGTGGTTGCGCGGCTCGCAGGGGAGATTTCGAGTGGGCGCATCGCTGCAGGCCAACAGTTGCCCACGGAGCAGGAGATGGTCGCCTCGCTCGGCGTCAGCCGCACGGTGGTGCGCGAAGCCGTGGCGGCGCTCAAGGCGCGCGGTCTGGTCGTCACTCGTCAGGGCTCGGGCGCATTCGTCGCCGACGAAGCGCTGCGGCGCAGCTTCATGCTCGATCCCGAAACGTTGCGCTCTCT
Organism: uncultured Hyphomicrobiaceae bacterium; assembly: GCA_964389095.1. Classification (GTDB taxonomy): domain Bacteria; phylum Pseudomonadota; class Alphaproteobacteria; order Rhizobiales; family Hyphomicrobiaceae; genus JABFRJ01. The sequence goes on along the minus strand of CAYMEB010000101.1, from coordinate 8,949 downwards.
CGATGCCGTGCTCGATGTGCTCGAACTGCGCCTCGCCGTCGAGACCGAGGCGGCCGGTCTGGCCTGCAAGCGAGCCAATGTGTCGGCCATCAAGGCCATTCGCGCGGCCCATGCCGCGTTCGAGAGCGCGATCGGCCGCGGCGACAGCGCGGCAGATGAGGATTTCGCCTTCCACCTCGCGATCGCGACGGCGACAGGCAATGCACAGTTTCCCGAGTTTCTGCGGTTCCTCGGCACGTTCGTGATCCCGCGCCAGTCCGTGCGCATCTGGGGAACGACGTTCGTGCCCAAGGACGCCTACCTCAGCCGGATCGTCGCCGAGCACCGCCGCATTCTCGATGCCGTGGAGGCGCGCGACGCCGACGCGGCGCGCAGCGCCATGCGCGAGCATCTGACGCGGGCAGCCGAACGCTATCGCAAGATCGCGAGCGGTTCCGGCGGGGACACGGCTGCCTGAGCCGCCAGTGTGCGGGTTCGATCGGAAAACTGAAGCGGCCGGACGCCTTCGCTTGCGGGTGTCCCAGAGCGGGAGAGGAACGAGACTGCCATGAAAAGCGTTTTGATCACCGGTGCAGCCGGGGATGTCGGCCGGCGCATCACGCCACTGCTGGCGGCTGCCTATCCCCGTGTCGTGCTGTCGGACATGAAAATGCCTGCCGACTGCAAGGGGCTCGAGTTCCGCCAGGCCGAACTGGGGGACATGGCGGCGGTGACGCGCGCCGTCGAGGGGATCGACGGGATCGTCCATCTGGGCGGGTTTTCGGTCGAGGGGCCTTGGGAGACGATCCTCAACGCGAACATCGCGGGTTGCTACAATTTGTTCGAAGCGGCACGGGCGGCCGGCACGAAGCGCATCGTCTTCGCTTCGTCCAATCATGCCGTCGGCTATTATCCGCGTTCGCGCACGATCCGCGAGAACGTGACGGTTCTGCCGGACAGCCGCTATGGCGTCTCGAAGGCCTTCGGCGAGGCTCTCGGCGCCATGTATGCCATGAAGTACGGTCTGGGCGTCACATGCCTACGTATCGGCAACGTCAACGAGACTCCGCTGGACATGCGGCGCATGGCGATCATGCTGCATCCGGAGGATCTCGTGCAGTTGATCCGGATCGGCCTCGACCATCCCGAAATCGTCTTCGAGGTGCTCTACGGCGCCTCGGGCAATACGCGTGCCTGGTGGGACAATAGCCGCGCTCACGAACTCGGGTATCGTCCGCGGCACAACTCGGAGAGCCATCTCGCGGTTGCCGAGGCAGAGCAACGCAAGATCGCGCCGGAGCCGATCGGCGACTTCTTCCAGGGCGGCACGTTCTGCAAAGCGGAGCATTCGACCGACCTGGCCCGGCTGAAGGCATGGCCGGGGCCGCGCCGATCATGACCAGGCGTCCGTTGGTTGCGCTCACCCACACCCCGCACATGCGCGAGAGCTACTTCGGGGTGCGTGCGCTGACCGCTCTGCGCGGCTTTGCGGACGTGCGGCTGCACGAGGGAGCCGGCGTGATCGGCGACCACGAATTGGCGGTGCTGGCGGATGGCGCCGACGTCCTGATCACCGATCGTGCGACCCCGATCGGCGCGGAGCGCGTGTCGCTCCTTCGCACGGTGGTCGCGGTCCTGCGGGTCGCCGTCGATGTCCGTAACATCGATGCAGAGGCAGCGAGCCGCGCCGGCATTCTCGTTTGCCGGGCCAGCCGAACCTGGGTTTCCTCCGTCAGCGAAATGCTGATCGGGTTGATGATCGATGCGGCACGCGGGATAAGCCGTGCCAACATCGCCTACAAGGCCGGACGGCAGCCCCCGATCGTGATGGGCCGCCAACTCGCCGGCTCGACCGCAGGCATCATCGGCTTCGGTCCACTCGGCCGCCGCGTGGCCGAGCTGTGCGTGGCCTTCGGGATGGATGTTCTCGTCCATGATCCGTATGTCGATGTCGCACTGGCGGGTGTTTCGCCCGCGACATTCGACGAGGTGTGCCGTCGAGCCGATTTTCTTCTGCCGCTTGCCGTCGCCACGGAAGAGACCGAAAATCTGATCGGGCAGCGCGCCTTCTCGATGATGAAGCGCGGGGCCGTTCTGGTGAACCTGTCACGGGGCAATCTGGTGGACGAGGTCGCGCTCGAGACGGCACTGAACGAGGGCAGGATCTGTGCCGCGGCGCTCGATGTCGGGCGTGCGCCCGACCAGATGCCGAGCCCGCATCTGGCGGCTCGTGCCGACGTCACGGCGACGCCGCACATCGGCGGATTGACCATAGAGGCCATCGAAGGACAGGCGCTCGAAGTCGTCGAGCAGGCGCGGACGATCTTGGGCGGCGTCGTTCCGCCGGGGGCAGTCGATCCCGCTGCAACGACTCGTCTTTCAAACTTGCGAAACCGAACCACATAGGATCCGTGACCATGCAGCACAGGAAACTCGGCAAGAGCGGTCTCGACGTGTCCCTCGTGGGATTGGGGTGCAACAATTTCGGTGTCCGCCTCGATCTGGAAGGGACGCGCAAGGTCGTCCACGCGGCGCTCGACAAAGGCATCACGCTGTTCGACACGGCCGACATCTACGGCAACAGGGGCGGCTCGGAGTCCCTGATGGGAGACGTGCTGGGCACCCAACGCAAGCAGATCGTTCTTGCCACCAAGTTCGGGATGGCGATGGACGATGCGGATCGCATGAAGGGCGGGTCGCGGCGCTGCATCATCTCGGCCCTCGAGGCCAGCCTGAAGCGGCTGCGCACGGATTGGATCGATCTCTACCAGATGCACCGTTACGATCCGGCTACGCCGGTGGAGGAGACCGTGCGGGCGCTCGACGACCTTGTCCGCAGCGGCAAGGTGCGCTACGTGGGCTGCTCGAACTTCAGCGGCTGGCAGGCGAGCGATGCAGTCTGGACCGCGCGCGCAGCGGGCGCTGTCTCGTTCGTTTCGGCGCAGGACGAATACTCGCTGCTGGTGCGCGACCACGAGAAGGAGCTGCTGCCTGCATTGCGGCATCACGGCATGGGTTTGCTGCCCTATTTCCCTCTCGCGTGCGGAATGTTGACTGGCAAGTATCGCCGCAACACGCAGCTTCCCGCCGGTGCGCGATTGACGACGACGCAGCGCCATCAGGACCGATACTTCAACGACACAAACTGGCGCATCGTCGAAGCATTGGAGGCGTTCGCCGCGCAGCGCGGGCGTTCGCTTCTCGAGATCGCATTCGCCTGGCTCGCCGCGAAGCAGCCAGTCGCGAGCGTGATCGCGGGCGCGACTTCGCCCGATCAGGTGGCGCAGAACGTCTTCGCGGGGAATACGGCGCTGTCCGCCGACGAAATTGCGGAAATCGACAGGATCAGCGCCCGGTAGTGCCGGGGACGCGAGTCAGTCCTTGCGGAGCTTCTGGCCGAGACGGCCGGCGAGGTCCTGGATGAACTGCCAGGCGACGCGACCGGAGCGTCCGCCGCGTGTGATGCTCCATTCCAGTGCCGCACGCTCGAGCTCGTCGGCCGCAATCTTGAGCTTGTGGTGCGTGACGTAGCCTCGGATCATGTCGAGGTAGTCGTCCTGGCTTCCGTTGTGGAAGCCGAGCCAGAGTCCGAAGCGATCGGAGAGCGAGACCTTCTCCTCCACCGCCTCTGAAGGGTTGATCGCGGTGGACCGCTCGTTCTCCATCATGTCGCGGGGCATGAGATGGCGGCGGTTGGACGTCGCGTAGAACAGGACGTTCTCGGGTCTGCCTTCGATGCCGCCTTCGAGGACCGCTTTGAGGGACTTGTAGCTGGTGTCGTCCTTGTCGAAGGAAAGATCGTCACAGAAAACGATGAACCGCGTCCCTTTCTCTCCTCCGGCCGCCCGCATGTGGCTCAGGCATCTGGGCAGCGAAGCGATGTCTTCGCGGTGGATCTCCACCAGCTTGATCTCGTGTCCCGCCTTGATCTTCTGGAGATGGCGCGACACTTCGGCGTGCACGGCCTTGACCAGCGAGGATTTGCCCATGCCTCTGGCGCCCCAGAGCAGGGCATTGTTGGCCGGCAGGCCCTCGGCGAAGCGCCGCGTGTTGTCCAGCAGTTGCTCGCTCGCCCGCGATATCCCCTTGAGCAATGCCAGGGGCTGACGGCTGATCTGGGGCACGGGAATGTAGTCTTCCGGGTCGGCCTGCCAGATGAAGCCTTCCGCGCGCGAAAAATCTGGAGCCTTGGAGGCAGGAGGAGCAAGGCGCTCCAGAGCTGCTGCGATCGCATCCAGGCGGGCGAGAACGGCGGTATCGGTGGACATCGATGTCGGTCGGGTCGGAGGAATTGGGGACGCGCGCTCTATAGGGCAAAGCGTTCGGCCGGTCATCGTCGCGCGGTGTGGCCAAATCGCATCTTCGTTGCAAATCAGCAACTTTGTGTTGCGGAAGATTCTCCGACTGTGCGGTAACGGTTGTGCGGTTCACCAAATCGGCGCAGCCCTTGTTTCGTTCCTGCCGCCGCTGCGCTGCAGGAGCATGCCCCATCTCGGGCGTTTCCTCCCTAGACTTGGGGCCGGTCGACCCGATCGGCTCCTTTTTCTTCCTAAAATCAATCTCTTGTGGCGGCGCCGGTTGCGGGCGGAGGTATGCGCCCTCCGTATTGCTGCGCTGCAAGATGATACTTGCTTTTTGTGCGCCGCACTCTTAACTTTCTTTCAGCTGCCGCCGCTGACGCGGTGCCAGTGAGCCCTTCTTGGGCGTTTCCTCCCTAGACTTGGGCCGTTCGGCAACCCCGGACGGCCTCTTTTCTTTTCTGGGGATCGGCTCTCTTGCGGGGACGTCGGGCGCCTTACTCGGCGGCGGCCTTCGTGCCGTACTCCCACGGCCGTGCCGCAACCACGCGGCGCATGCATGTGGTGAGCTTCGAGCGTAGTTCGCCGAATTCGGTCGATTTCTGCAGGCGCGCCTCGTCGAGGTAGAGTGCCCGGTTGATCTCGATCTGCAGGGCATGAACGCCACGCGCCGGCCGGCCATAGTGTTCGGTGATGAACCCGCCGGCGTACGGCCGGTTGAGCCTCACCTCGAGTCCGCTCTCCTGGAAGATGTCGCGAAACGTCCGCGTGAGCCCGCCATCGCAGGATTTTCCGAAGCGATCTCCCAGGATGATGTGCGGGCGCTGTCCCGCCGTCGCACCGCTGGAGGCCGACGGCATCGAGTGGCAATCGATCAGGATCGCCACGCCGAACCTCGCGAGCGTTGCTTCCAGCAGGCCCGACAGGGCGGCATGGAACGGGCGGTAGTAGCGTTCGATGCGATCGAGCCCTTCGGCGATCGGCAGTTTTGCGCCGTAGATCTCCTCGCCGTCGGCGACGATCCGGGGGATCGTTCCCAGGCCACCGATCACGCGCGCCGACTGGCTGTTGGCGAACGGGGGAACCCGGTCGGCGAACAGTTCCGGGTCGAGTTCGTAAGGCTCGCGATTGACGTCGACGAAGGCTCTTGAAAAGTCGGCTGCGATCAGCGGTGCGCCGAGGCTCGGGGCCTCGGCGAACAATTCGTCGACGAAGCAATCCTCGGACTTGCGAAGCACGTGGGGGGTCAATCGCGATCTCGCCACGAAATCCGCCGGATAGCTGCGTCCGGAGTGGGGCGAGCAAAACACCAAGGGAATCGTCTGCACGCTCGGCCGAACGATCCGATGGTTCCTGTCATCTCCGTGGTGTGTCGCCTCGCCCGCCATGCACTCCCTCGCGCTCGATGGGTTCGACTTTGCCAAGCTGGCGCCATGATGTCACGGACAGAGTGGGGGACGTCCACATCGCCGTCGTCGGTCCTTCATGGACCGTTTACCAAACCTGCGCCAGATTTCCCGCCGATGCCGGCACAGTCCTTGTGTCGCGAGCCGAAGCGGCGGTGATCGCCGCGCGGGCTCCGGGGCCGGTAGCTACCTGCGCGTAGAAGAGAGACTGTTCGCCATGACGGCCAAGCCTTCCCGTTTGCCGCTCCGCCGCATCCTGCTGGCCGAGGACGACGATTCCATGCGTGGCTTTCTCGAGCGCGCGCTGGTCAAGGCCGCCTACGAGGTGGTTTCTTGCGACAACGGCCGCGACGCGCTGGAACGGCTCAAGCAGGAACCCTTTACGCTGCTGCTCACCGATATCGTTATGCCGCAGATGGACGGTATCGAACTGGCCCGGCGGGCGAGCGAGCTCGATCCCGAACTCAAGATCATGTTCATCACGGGTTTCGCGGCAGTGACCCTGAACACGGATCAGGACGCCCCGAAGAACGCCCGCGTGCTTTCGAAGCCGTTCCACCTCAAGGATCTGGTTCGCCAGGTCGACGAATTGCTGGAATCCTGATCCTCGCCGCTTCCGTGGCCCTCTCGACCGCCCCCCGATCGTGGACGGCGGCTATTGCCGGGCGAACCGGCCGAGCCGGGCAGCATGCTGCGCGACCAGTTCCAGTCCCAGCGGCGTGGGTCGCAGCGCCGGCGCTCGATCGTGCACGGTAAGGCCCGCCCGGGTCGCAAACACGCGCTTGCCGTAGCAGATCAACGTCTCCAGCGACTGCATGATGAACACGATGGAGGGCAGGATGCGCTCGTAGCGCCGCTCCGCCACCTCGCCCTCGCCCGCCGCCAGATCGCGCCAGACCGCGACAGCATGATCGACGATGTCGGGGGCTAGGATCATTCCGGCGCAGCCGGCGCGGAAGTTGTCGACCAACTCCAGCCCGCCGCGTCCATTGAAGACCGGGATCCGACCCTGGGTTGCCTCCAGCACACCCTTGATGTCGACGACCGAGCCTTCACCCTTCAGCAAGCGGACGTTGGGGTGCTGCTCGACGAGGTCGCGGATCTCCTGCGCCGTCAGGCCGCGTCCCATGTAGGCTGGAGCATTCTGGATGGCGACGGGCAAGGTCGTCTTTTCCGCAACCCGTCCGAAGAAGCGGATGTACTCGCCGCCGGCGAAGCTGCCCGCCGCCGGGGGCTGGAGAATGACCCAGTCGGCTCCAACGCCCTCGGCGTGACGGATCTGGGCGATCTGCTCTGCGACGGAGTTTCCATAGATCGTGAACGCGAGGGGGACTCGCTTTGCGACGTCCTCGGCGACCCAGTCCATCACTTGGCGGCGCTCGGCCTCGGCCAGCTTTGCGACTTCGGTGGCGAGGCCGAGTGCGGCCATGCCCGCAGCGCCGCAGTCCAGGCAGAGCCTCGTCTGGCGGCGCATGGCTTCGCGATCGAGGCGTTCGTCCGCGTCGAACAGCGCGTAGGCGATGGCGTGCACGCCCTGGATCATGAGTGCCTCCTTGTCTGCTGGCCGGGGAGCGTGACACATGCAGGGCTCGGCCGCCAATAGCCGCCACGTCCATGCACGGCCTGCTGACTGGAGACTGCCACGAATGACCGTCCGATCGATCCAGCGCTTCGAGGTCAGCCTGAAGGCGTTCGTCGTCCGTGACCGGCGGGTGCTGCTGCTGCGGGAGGCGGACACGGGGCTGTGGGAGCTCCCGGGCGGTCGCATCGATGTCGGAGAGGAATTCGTGCCGCAAGCGGACGTGCTCGCCCGCGAGATCCGTGAGGAACTCGGCGCGGATTTCACCGTCGAGATCGGCGCCGGCGCGGTGACGTGGGTCCGGCGGAGGCCGACCGACGGCGTCCACCAGTTCCTTGTCGCCAGGATTTGTCCGCACGTCGGGGGAGAACCGGTGCTCAGCGCAGAGCACGACCGCTCGGTCTGGGCCACGAGGGAGGAGCTGGCGACCTACGCTTTTCCGCCGGAGTCGGGATATCTGACCGGCCTCGCGCGTCTGGCTCAGCTTGCGGCGTTATGAAACCGCTGTTCGCGCCGCCAACGTGTGCGCGAGTTCGGCTCCGAGGCTCTCCATTTCGACCCGGACGTCGGCGTGTCGGGCCTTGAGGCATTCCAGCAGCGGCGTGCAATCGGTCGGCTGCCCGGTGAAAGCGGCCAGTTCCAGAGCGCGGCAGGCCTGCGACAGCCGGTCTGCGCCCAGCGTCGCGCTGCTGGACTTGAGGCCGTGGGCCAATCGGCCCGCCGTCTGCAAGTCCGCGGATGCGACCGCGTTCGAAAGCTCCTCGAGGATCCGCGGCGCCGTTTCGAGGTAGGTTCGGAGCAGCTTGAGGAGGAGCTGCGGGCGAGCATTACGCATCGGCTCGATCGCCGCCTCGTCGAGCGCGGCGGCGACGGCCGGCGATGGAGGCGTGGTCTTTGCGGCGGACGTCGCCTTGACGGCCTTCGGACGGTCCGGCGGTCGAGATTTCGCAGTACCCTTGCGCTTGCCTCTTTCCGGGGATCCGGCGCCTTCCAGGGCCGCGGCAAGCTGCTCCGAGCGATAGGGTTTGGAGAGGTAGCCGGTCATGCCTGCCTGTGTGCAGCGGCGCTTGTCCTCGTCGAAGGCGTGTGATGTCACAGCGATGATGGGAACCGGTGCACGACCCGCCGCCAACTCGGCCGCGCGAATGGCGTGGGTGGCTGCCAGACCATCCATTTCGGGCATTTCCCAGTCCATCAGTATCGCGTCGAACCGGGTCTCGGCCGCTGCCCTGGCGGCCGCCGTGCCCGTCTGGACGCATGTCACAGTGCAGCCGAGTTCTGAAAGGAAGGCCCGAGCGACCTCGGCGTTGACTTCGTTGTCCTCCGCGAGCAGCACGCTCATGCCGACGGCTTTTCTGGAGGTGCGTTGGCGGGGGACGGTGTTGCGGTTCTTTCGCGGGCGGGTTCCGGCCGGACGGCTCACGGCCTCCGCGATCACCTCGACGAGCGGGCTGGCGGCAATCGGCTTTCCCACGAACCCGTCTGCGCCGAAGGATTCCGATGCTGCCAAGGGGCCTACGACGAGAAACCGGATGTCCTTCGAGGCCGCTCGGCAGGCCGCGATCGTCAAGCGGTCGGCTTCGATCAGCCGTGCATCCAAGAGGACTGCATCGATGCTGGCAAACGCGATCTCGCTGGGTGCACTTGCCACGACGACGTCCGCGCCGGCGGCGCGGGCGTAGACGTC
>CAYMEB010000100.1:0-16274 GCA_964389095.1 uncultured Hyphomicrobiaceae bacterium | reverse complement strand
GCGAGACCGCTGCGGCTGCCAGCGGCGGCGGCGAGCAGAAGCCGGTGAAACTCGGCGCTGCGGACGACGCGGCTTACATTTTGAAGAACGCCCAGAAGGTGATCATCGTGCCGGGCTACGGCATGGCGGTGGCCCAGGCCCAGCACGCGCTTCGCGAGTTGGCGGACAACCTCAAGAAGGCCGGCGTGGAGGTGAAGTACGCCATCCATCCGGTTGCCGGCCGCATGCCGGGGCACATGAACGTTCTGCTTGCTGAGGCGAATGTGCCTTACGACGAAGTCTTCGAGTTGGAGGACATCAACTCGGAATTCTCTCAGGCCGATGCGGTCTACGTCATCGGCGCCAACGACGTTGTTAATCCGGCGGCCGAGGAGGACAAGACATCTCCGATCTATGGCATGCCGGTGCTCCAGGTCTGGAAAGCGGGCACCGTTCTCTTCAATAAGCGCTCGCTCGCCTCCGGTTATGCCGGCATCGACAACCCGGTCTTCTATCGCGACAACACCGTGATGGTGCTGGGCGATGCCAAGAAGATGACCGAGGAAATCGGAAAGGCTGTCGCTCATTGAGGGCGTTCCGTCCCCACGGGGCAGTGGGGGCGGGCCAATGATCGCAGGCTGCGCCCATGCCGGCAGTCATCGGGCAGTTCACGCGACGTCGAGCTGGCGCGGCTTGATTCGTTTCTATTCGAAACTATCATTCCGGCTCATGACCGCCGCGGCAGCAGGCTGACCGCCGGCACTTTCAGCCATTTCCGCGGAGAACCGACCATGGCTCAGGATACGGCCCCCAACCCGATGGCGTTCCAGACCCCTTCGGCCCTCGGCGCCGCGGTGGGCTATATGTCCGGCTTCGGAAACAGCTTCGAAACAGAGGCTCTGCCCGGCGCGCTCCCGGTCGGCCGCAACAGTCCGCAGAAATGCCGTTACGGACTTTACGCCGAGCAGCTTTCGGGCTCGCCGTTCACCGCCCCGCGGGCCACCAACGAGAGATCCTGGCTCTATCGTATCAGGCCTTCGGTTGCTCATTCCGGTGTGTTCAGAAAAGCCGACGCGCGCCTCTGGCGAACGGCGCCTTGCGTCGAGCTGGACATGCCGATCGCTCAGCTGCGCTGGTCGCCCGTTCCGATGCCAGCTGAGAAGCTCTCGTTCATCGAGGGACTCAGGACCATGACCACCTGCGGTGATGCCAGCACGCAGAATGGAATGGCCGCGCACATCTACGTCGCAACCCGCTCGATGGTCGACGAGGTATTCTGGAACGCCGACGGCGAGCTGCTCGTGGTGCTGCAGCAGGGCCGGCTGCGCTTCGTGACGGAGTTCGGCATCATAGACGCCGAGCCGGGCGAGATCGTCGTCATCCCGCGCGGCGTGAAGTTTCGTGTCGAGTTGTCGGACGGCACTGCGCGCGGCTACGTCTGCGAGAACTATGGCGGCGCATTCACGCTGCCGGAGCGCGGCCCGATCGGCGCGAACTGCCTCGCCAACGCGCGGGATTTCCTCACCCCGGTCGCCGCCTACGAGGATCGCGAGGTGCCGACCAAGCTCTTCGTCAAGTGGTGCGGGACGCTGTGGGCGACCGATCTCGGCCACTCGCCGCTGGACGTGGTCGCCTGGCACGGCAACTACGCGCCCTACAAGTACGACCTGCGTCGTTATTCTCCCGTCGGAGCGATAGGCTTCGACCATCCCGATCCGTCGATTTTCGCGGTGCTCTCCGCGCCCTCCGAGACGCCGGGAACCTCGAACATCGACTTCGTGATCTTCCCGGAGCGCTGGATGGTGGCCGAGAACACCTTCCGACCTCCCTGGTATCACCGCAACATCATGAGCGAGTTCATGGGGCTCGTGTACGGCCAGTACGATGCCAAGCCGCAGGGGTTCACGCCGGGCGGCATGTCGCTGCACAACTGCATGCTGGCCCACGGACCCGACACCGACGCGTTCGAGCACGCGAGCAGCGTCGAGCTGAAGCCCGTCAAGCTCACCAACACGCTGGCGTTCATGTTCGAGACCCGCTTCCCGCAGCGCGTGACCAAGTACGCCGCCGAACTCGATACGCTGCAGCCCGATTACATGGCCTGCTGGCGTGGCTTGAAGAAGCGGTTCGATCCGAGCAGGCCGTGATCCGGCGGCCCGGCCGCTTCGGGCCGATCAGCTGCCCGCGCCGGAACCGATCTGTGGGAGCGAATCGCTGCCCAAAGTCGCGAGGTGCACAGCGGCCTGCAACGCGAGGAGATAGCCGTAGGGTCCCAGACCACATACGACTCCCTTGGCTACACGTGACAGGATCGAGTTGCGATGCAGCTCGTCGCGCGCGTGGATGTTCGAGATGTGGACCTCGATGATCGGTCCAGGGAAAATCTTCAGCGCGTCGAGGATCGCAACAGAGGTGAACGAGTAGCCCGCCGGATTGATCACCAATGCATCGGCGCGGGTGCGCGCAGCCTGCATGAGATCGACCAGAACGCCTTCGTGATTAGACTGCTCGAATCCCATCGACACGCCAAGTCGCGCGGCCATGGCCTCGCAGCTCGACCTGATCGCATCGAGCGACGTGCGCCCATATATTTCCGGCTCCCGTGTGCCGAGGAGATTGAGGTTTGGCCCGTTCAGGATCAATACATGCATGACCAATGGGTCCCACGCTGGATTGCTCGTCATCGAGCATCGCATCCACGGACTGTCGGGAGCAACGGCGACGCAGCAGCGGCCGAGCCGAACAACCTAAGGTGAAAAGTTCGGGATCAGGCGCGCCTGAGAGCGGATTTTCGGCCCGCAGGTGTGCGAAATCTCAAATCGTGCGCCGGCTCTTGATCGCGGCGGCGAGCGTGCCCTCGTCGAGATAGTCCAGCTCGCCGCCGACCGGCACGCCGCGAGCCAGCGTCGATACCGTCACACCGGCCCCGGCCAGTTGCTCGCTCACGTAGTGCGCGGTTGACTGGCCTTCCACCGTCGCGGGCAGAGCCAGCAGAACTTCGCGGACTGGAGGCTTCGCGCGCTCGACGAGCTGCGGGATGGCGAGCCGATCCGGACCGATGCCGTCCAGCGGCGAAAGATGGCCGCCCAGAACATGGTAGCGGGCATTGACCACGCCGGCGCGCTCCAGAGCCCAAAGGTCGCCGACCTCTTCGACCACGACGATCAGCGATGGATCGCGCCGGGGATCAGAGCAGATCGTGCACGGCGATACCGTGTCCAGGGTCCCGCAGACGGAGCAGGTCACGATGCGCTCGACCGCGTCGGACAATGCCCGCGCGAGCGGTTCAAGCAGCTCGGCGCGACGCTTCACCAGCGCAAGCCCCGCCTTGCGCGCGGAGCGGGGACCAAGTCCCGGCAGCCGCGCCAGGAGCTGAATGATCCGCTCGATTTCGGGGCCCGCGATCTTTTTCGACATGGCGTCGCGAGTAGCATGTTCGCGGCGGGGTCGAAAGAGACCGGCGGGCTCAGAGGGTCGCTGCGCCACGCCCCGCCTGCCGCCCGGAGAACAGGCAGCCGCCGAGGAACGTACCCTCCAGGGAGCGATATCCGTGCATGCCGCCGCCGCCGAAGCCGGCGACTTCGCCCGCCGCATAGAGGCCCGCGATCGGCGCGCCATCGCCACCGAGCACGCGACCGGCGAGATCGGTCTCGAGGCCGCCCAAGGTCTTGCGCGTCAGGGTCCACAGCCTGACGGCGATCAGCGGCCCGCGCTTGGGATCCAGAAGCCGGTGCGGGCTGGCGACGCGGATCAGCTTGTCACCGCGATAGCGGCGGGCGCCGCGGATCGCAGTGATCTGCGCATCCTTCGTGAACTCGTTGGAGATCTCCCGGTCACGGGCCTCGACCTCGGTCCTGACCTGCGCAAGGTCCAGGAGGTTCTCGCCGGTGAGCCCATTCATTGCCGCCACGAGGTCGTCCAGAGATGTGCGGACGAGGAAGTCTTCGCCACGCTGCTTGAAGGCTTCCACGGGCTCCTGCCCCTTGAGCACGCGGCGCAGGACCAGGCGCCAGCTCTTGCCCGTCAGGTCCGGGTTCTGTTCGGAGCCCGACAGCGCGAATTCGCGCCGGATGATGTCCTCGGTGAGGATGAACCAGGACCAGTCCCGGCCGGTCGTCCTTAGATGCGCGAGAGTCGCGAGCGTATCGAAACCGGGGAACAACGGCGCCGGCAAGCGCCGGCCGAAGGCGTCGAGCCAAAGCGAGGATGGCCCCGGCAGGATCCTGATGCCGTGCCCTGGCCAGATCGGCCCGTGGTTCTTCACTCCTTCAGTGTAGTGCCACATCCGGTCACGATTTATGTTCCGCGCGCCGATGCCTTCGGCGACGCCGAGCATGAGACCGTCGACATGCTGGGGAACACCGATCACCATGCGCTCGGGTGGCGGGCCCAGGCGCTGCGGCCAACTCTTGCGCACCAGGTCGGGATTGCCGCCGATGCCGCCCGAGGTGAGAACGACGGCGCCCGCGCGCATCGAGAAACTGCCGACGACGGTGCGGCTGCTCTGCATGCCCCGCTCCACCGCACTGGACTCGAGCACGTCGCCCTCCACGCCGGTGACGGCGCCGCCCGCGGTGGTGATGGCGCGCACACGGTGGCGGCAACGCAGAACGACGCGCCCGCGCTTGATCCCGTCCTGGACACGTTTTGCGAACGGTTCGACTACGCCGGGGCCCGTGCCCCATGTCACGTGGAAGCGGGGGACGGAGTTCCCGTGGCCGGTCGCCAACCCGCCGCCGCGCTCGGCCCAGCCGACCACCGGAAACCATTTCATGCCGAGCGAGCGCAGCCAGCTGCGTTTCTCGCCTGCTGCGAAGTCGACGTAGGCCTCGGCCCACCGGCGCGGCCATTCATCCTCGGGCCGGTCGAAGTTCGCGGTGCCGAGCCAATCCTGCCAAGCGAGCTCGCGGCTGTCGCGGATCTTCATGCGGCGCTGCTCCTGGCTGTCGACAAGGAACAGGCCGCCGAACGACCACCATGCCTGTCCACCGAGGAAAGCCTCGCTTTCCTGGTCGAGCAGCAGCACGCGGCGCCCCGCCGCGATCAATTCACAAGTCGCCACCAGACCGGAGAGCCCCGCGCCGACGACGATCGCATCCGCCTCTTCGATCATGTCATCCCCCGGCGCAGGCCTGGACGCTGCGCAAGATCACAATGCCGTCCAGCCGCCGTCGATCGAGATGTTGGTGCCCGTGACGTTGCCGGCGGCTTCGGACGCGAGATAGACCGCGAGCGCGCCGACCTCGGAAGGCTGGGAAAAGCGTCGCGTCGGCTGCCGCTCCAGAACCTTTCGCTTCGCCTCGTCCTCGGTGATGCCCTCCGAGCGCGCGAGGTCCGGGATCTGCCGCTCGACCAGCGGCGTCCATACGAAGCCCGGCGAGATCGCATTGCAGGTGATCCCGATCTCCGCGACCTCGAGCGCCACGACCTTCGTCAGGCCGGCCAGCCCATGCTTGGCTGCCACGTACGCGGATTTGAACGGCGAAGCCGTCAGCGAGTGCGCCGAGCAGACATTGATGATCCGGCCCCACTTCCGCGCCTTCATGCCGGGGAGCGCCGTCCGGATGGTATGGAACGAACTCGACAGGTTGATCGCGAGCACCGCGTTCCATTTCTCGATCGGAAACTCGTCGACCGGCGAAACATGCTGGATGCCCGCATTGTTCACCAGGATGTCCAGCGATCCGTGGCTCTTCTCGGCGCGCGTGATCATCGCCGAGATCTCCGCTGGCTCGAGCATGTTGGCCGGGTCGTGGCTCACCTTGCCACCGAAGGTCGCGACCCTGGCGGTGGCAGCCTCGATGTCCGCCTTGCTGCCTAGGCCATTCAGGACAACGCTAGCACCCTCCTTTGCGAGCGCTTCAGCGATCGCAAGGCCGATCCCGGAGGTCGATCCGGTGACCAGCGCCGTTTTGCCTTTGAACTGCATGGCGAACTCCTGTGATGCATCGGAGATGCCCTACGGCTTTCGAGCCGCGCTGTCATCTGTACTCCAGGTCGCGGCCAGAGATTTCGGGCCGGCCTTTTTGCGTCAACCCTCGCGGTCGCTCTTGCGGCCGCCGTAGGGCGGAATTGGGATATCCATGTGGGCTTTGCGCAGCGCGTAGGACCAGCGCTCCCGCAAGTCGTGGAAGTAGGGCTCGCCGGCTTCGATCCGCCTGTCGACCTCCCAGCCGGGGGCATCCCGGCGGAGCACGGCGATGTCGACGGGCAGCCCGACGCTGAGGTTGGATCTCATGGTCGAATCCATCGAGATCAGACCGAGCTTGAGAGCGTCGTAGAGGTCGATGCCGCTGTTTACGGCACGATCGAGGATCGGTTTGCCGTACTTGTGCTCACCGATCTGCAGGAAGGGCGTATCGGCCGTGGCCTCGATGAAGTTGCCGGCCTTGTAGAGCATGAACAGCCGCGGCTCGCGGCCGCGAACCTGGCCGCCGAGCAGCATCGAGACGTCGAACGACGCGGCGTGCTGCTGAAGCGCATCCCCGTCGGTGTCGTAGACTTTGCGGATGGCCCGCCCGACGAGTTGCGCTGCCTTGAACATGCCTTCCTGATCGACCAGCCGTTCCCTGGCTCCGGTATCGGGATTCTCGAGGCCCTCCCTCAGGTGAGACATGATCGACTGCGTGACCGAAAGGTTGCCGGCCGCGGCGAGCGCGACGAGAAACTCTCCCTTGCGCTCGAAGAGGTGCAGCTTCCGATAGGTCGATACGTTGTCGAGACCTGCATTGGTCCTCGTGTCGGCCATCATCACCAGGCCGTCCTTGACCAGAATTCCCACTCCGTAGGTCATGCGTGGTCAGTGGATCCCATCATTGTTGCTGGTTCCCGCCCGGCATGTGGTGAGCGGACATTTCGAGGACCTTGCGCCCGGGCGCGACCTCGATCGCCACCCGCAGGCGTTCCCCTATCCCGCCGGATCGTGCCCCTCTGATCGGGGCGGCATCATTACTATCCGCGCCGATCGCCACGCGCACATGACGATCCGTCGCACTGACGCCCTGGGCGGGGTCGAAGGCCACCCAGCCGAGGTCTGGCAGATATGCTTCGACCCAGGCATGACCGGCGTCCTGATCGATGCGGTCGGTGCGCATCAGGTAGCCGTTGGCATAACGTGCGGGAATGCCGAGTGCCCGGGCCGAAGCGATCAGTATGTGCGCGAAGTCCTGGCAGACGCCTGTTCGCCGCTCGAACGCCTCGGCGGCGGTCGTGGCGGCGGTGGTCGCTCCGATCTGGAAATCCATGGTCTGATTGAGTTCGCGGTTCATGCGGTGGAGGCCGGCGAGAAGGTCGCCACCTTCTGCCGACAACGCATCCCGCGCGAAGGCGAGGATCTTGGAATCGCAGCGGGTCAGTGCGGTGTCGCGGAGGAAAAGTCGCTCCGATTGCCGCTCCACGCTCCCTTTCACGACTCCGGCATGATCCATCGTCTCGACCTCGCCCTCGACGCTGATTCGCAAGGCTTCGATCGGACCGTCGATGAATACGAGATGCGTCAGGTTGCCGAAGGCGTCCTCGTCGCGCTCGAGGCGTGCGTCGGCGTCCACGGCGACGCGCCAGAACCGCACGAATTGCGTTTCGCTGGAGCGCGGCGTCAGGCGAAGGAGTTGCACGGCGCTGTGCACCGGCTTCTCGTAGTCGTAGAAAGTTTCGTGCTTGATCTTGATGCGCATGGATCGTCGGCGTCCTGAGAAGCGAACCGACCGTCCTCGCGGCCGGCTCGGCAGGATCAGATCAGATACTGCTGGGTGATCGCTTCTCCGAGGCGGTTGTTCTCGGCGATGAAGTCGGAGAGGAACTCGTGCAGTCCTGATTGGAAGATGTCGTCTATGTTGGAGTTGGACAGGCGCGAGACCATCGAGCGGGCGAGCCGCTGAGAGGGGCCCTGCCGTCCGTAGGCATCGGAGAGCTTGTCGAGATAGTCGTGCAGCGCCGAATAGCAGGAAAGAAGCGAGCGCGGCTGTTCGGGCCTGAGAATCAGGAAATCCGCGACCAGCCAGGGTTCCACGCTCTTGCGGTAGACCCAGTGGAACGAGGTCAGGGCATTCACGCTGCGCAGGATCGAGGCCCACTGGAAGTAGTCGAGGCCTCCGCCGACCCGCTCTTCTGCGGGCAGAAGGACGTGATACTTCACGTCCAGGAGACGAGCCATGTTGTCCGACCGTTCCAGGAAGGTCCCCAGACGCTGGAACCAATATGGATCGGTGCGCAGCATGGTCCGGTAAGCGGCGCCGTCGAATCGCAGGGACATCTCCATCACGCGCGACAGGAAGCGCGACATCTCTTCCGTCTTGAGCAGATCGGCACGCTTCATCCGCTGCATGTCGTTCCAAGCGCCGTTGAGGATCTCCCACATCTCGGTCGTGATGGTGGTTCTCACGGCGCGCGCATTCGCACGTGCGGTCTCGATGCACGCCTTTATCGAGTTCGGGTTGTCGTCGAGCCCGATCATGAACTGGATCACGTTCTCCCGGGTCGCCTCCCCATAGAGGGCGGAAAACGGCGTGCTGCAGGCTGCTGTGGCAACGGCCGACTGCCAGACGTTGGTTTCACCCCCGTAGGTCGACGGCAAGGCTGCCAGACGCTGCGTAACATCCAGAATGCGGGCGAGGTTTTCTGCCCGCTCGGTGTAGCGCGAGAGCCAGAACAGGTGATCGGCCATTCTTGACAGCATGACCATCAAGCCTCCACGACCCAAGTATCCTTGGTGCCGCCTCCCTGCGAGGAATTGACGACCAGTGAACCCTTTTTCAGAGCCACGCGCGTCAGTCCGCCCGGCGTGCAGCGGACCTTGTCGGCGCCGCACAACACGTAAGGGCGAAGATCGACATGGCGCGGGGCGATGCCTTCCTCGACGAAGCATGGCACCGTGGAGAGGGCGAGGGTCGGTTGGGCGATGAAGTCGGCGGGTCGGGCGGCGATCTTGCGTCCGAACTCAGCGCGCTGGTCCTTGGTCGAATGCGGGCCGACGAGCATGCCGTAGCCGCCAGATCCGCTCACTTCCTTCACCACGAGGCTGTCGAGATTGGCGAGGACGTGCTTCAGCGCGTCAGGCTCCCGGCAACGCCATGTCGGAACGTTCTTCAGGATCGGCTCCTCGCCGAGATAGAATTTCAGGATCTCCGGCATGTAGCTGTAGATGGCTTTGTCGTCGCTGACGCCGGTGCCCACCGCGTTGGCAATGCTCACATTGCCGGCCTTGTAGGCCGACATGAGCCCCGGCACGCCGAGCATCGAGGTCGGATTGAACATCAGCGGATCGAGGTATTCGTCGTCGATCCTGCGGTAGATGACATCGACGCGGCGCGGCCCTTCGGTGGTGCGCATATAGACGATGTTGTTGCGCACAAGCAGGTCGCGGCCTTCGACCAGTTCGACGCCCATCTTGTCGGCGAGGAACGAATGCTCGTAGTAGGCCGAGTTGAACTGGCCCGGCGTGAGCAGCACGACGGTCGGCTCGCCGGGTGCCGACTTAGGGGCCACCGATCGCAGCGTCGCCAGCAGCATGTCTGGGTAGTGGTCGATCGGCTGCACCCGGTGCTGTCCGAACAAGTCCGGCAGCAGGCGCATCGTCGCCTCGCGGTTCTCCAGCATGTAGGAAACGCCGGAGGGCGTGCGCGCATTGTCTTCGAGCACGTAGAAAGTCTCTGGATCGATGCGGACGACATCGATGCCCGCGATGTGGACATAGACGTCACCGGGCGGCCGGATGCGGGTCATCTCCGGCTGGTAAGTGGGGTTCTGGAGCACGAGTTCCTCGGGCACTACGCCCGCCGCAACGATCTCGCGTGCGCCGTAGACGTCTTTGATGAAGGCATTGAGCGCCTTCACGCGTTGTTCGAGGCCGCGCGCGAGAATCTGCCACTCGGCGGCGGTCAGTATCCTCGGGATGACATCGAAGGGAATGAGGCGCTCTGCGCCTGCCGCGTCGCCGTAGACGTTGAAGGTGATGCCGATCCGCCGGAAAAACTGCTCTGCCTCCGCCTGGCGGCTTGCGATCATGTCCCTCGGGGTCTCGGCGAGCCATCGCCCCACCGCGGCGTAGGCGGCTCGGGTCGAGCCGTCGGCCTCTTGCATTTCGTCGAACAGTCGTCTCGCGGTCATCTGACCCTTCGGAATTGCGTATGGGATGAGCAGCGTGCTGTGTCGCGCATGGTTTCGCAACACCAATCCGGCCCCTGTCATTCGGATTGCCCTCTCGGATGCAGGGCGACCAAAGTTTGGGCACCGTCTTGCCCGACCGGGAAAACCTGCCTTACATGCCCGCCGGCCGATGTGAACGGCCCGGAGCGAGCACCATGACCAGACCAGTCCTTCTTCAAGCCGGCCCCATGCTGTCGCTGATCGAGCGGCGCACTGCTGAGACCTTCGACGTGCTCCGGCTGCACGAGGCCGGTGACCGGGCCGCTTTCCTCGCCGAAAATGGCCCCAGGATCGCCGCTGCAACCACGGGCTCCCACACCGGCGTCAAGTTCGACGACGCCCTGATGGCGAAGCTGCCGAACCTCAGGATCATCGCGAACTTCGGCGTGGGGTACGATACGATCGACGTCGCGGCCGCTGCCCGTCGCGGCATCGTCGTGACGAACACGCCCGACGTGCTGACCGAGGAGGTCGCCGACACCTCGATGGGCTTGCTCTTGAGCACGGTCCGCGAGCTTTCCAAGGCGGAGGCCTATCTGCGCGCCGGCCGTTGGGCCAGCGAAGGCGACTACCGCCTGACCCCGGCCTCGCTGCGCGATCGATCGCTGGGCATGGTCGGAATGGGCCGGATCGGACAAGCGATCGCTCGCAGGGCGGCAGCGTTCGGTCTGCCGATCTCTTACTTCGCGCGCAGCAGGAAGGCAGATCTTCCGTACGCATACTACGCCGATCTGGTCGAGATGGCGAAGGCGGTCGATACGCTCATGGTGATTACGCCGGGCGGCGCCGAGACCAAGAACCTCGTGAATGCGACGGTGCTGCAGGCGCTGGGCCCGCGCGGGATTCTCATCAACATGGCACGAGGCACCGTCGTGGACGAGACGGCGCTGATCGCGGCCCTGAGGGCTGGAACGATCCAGGCGGCCGGGCTCGACGTGTTCTGGAACGAACCGAAGATCAACCCGGAACTTATGACCCTGCCCAATGCGACCCTGCTGCCGCATGTCGGCTCGGCATCGGTCCATACGCGCGATGGCATGGGGCAGCTGGTTGTCGACAACCTCGCTGCGTTCGCCGGGCGCCGTCCACCCCCGACACCCGTCGCCGAGACCCCGTTCAAAAGCTGGTAAGCGGGTCCTGGTGATGCCGGAACGAGTCAGGCCGCCACCGCCGGACCGCGGCTGACGCTGGCGCGGATCTGCAGTGAGATGAGCACGATCTTCATCATCCGCCGGAGCGCCTCGTCCACGTCGGGGACAGTGAATGTCCCCACCGCGATGTCGGAGGGCCGCCAGCACAATCCCTCGTCGCAGCCCTTCCAGGCACCGCGAAAACTGCCTCGGCGACTGATCGAAATGCCGCCTTCCGGCAGTGCCACGGCCCTGAAGCCGGCCATTTCGAACTCGGGAATGTCCAGGAGCCGCTCCAGGAACTGCAGCTCTTTCGAGGCCTGATCGGACATCCTCGCGCGCTCCTTCACTCAATACGTGAAAGGACGCTGCCGTCGAAAAGCAGTTCGATCAATTGAAAGATGAAGTGTAGGTTTGTGTTCGGTTACCGCGAGCTGCGTGCTGCGGACGAGTACACGGCGGCGCGCAGGGAACGCACCACGGGGCCGCCCTCACCCGAGCCGCGCCGGTCAATGCTGGTTTCTCGTTAGTCTCGTGTCAGCCGCCCCACGTGCAGCGCACCGCTCGGCACGTTCCCGCGACACCGCCGATGTCGCAGCGGGCATTGACCAGCCGGCAGGTGCGGCAACTGTACGACGACAGGCAGCCGCGTACGGCCCCCGTGCGCGAAAAGTTGCAGGTCCTGATGGTCTGGCAATCCCGTCCCTGATTGGCTTGTTGGGCAAAGCCAGGGTCGACGGCGACAAGGAGGCCCGCGGCAAAGGCGAGCGCGGCCAAAACCAGCTTTACACTCGGGACCATCGGGGCCTCCGGCACCTTCGTGAGCGCTAGATACACTGCACGCATGTTGCGGATTGTCGTCCGTCGGGCAATCAGACACCCGGGAACCGGCCGCATTCCCGACCCAGGTGTGACTGGTGGGACACGGCTCATCGCGGAAGTCCCCGCCATCGGGAGGGCCCTTCGCGACCGATCAGCGGCCGGCGCGATCGATCGCGCGGCGATAGGCGGGCCGGCTTTCGATGCGATCGACGAAGTTCGCGAGATTCGGGAACGTGTCCCGCCCCCACATCTGGATGCCGACCTGAGCTACGAAAGAAAGCTGGACGTCGGCGCCGGTGAGGCGATCCCCGACGAAAAACTGGCGTCCGGCGATCAGGCCGTCGAGCCAGCCCAGGTGCCGGACAGTTTCGCTGCGCACGCGCGGCCTCAACGGCGCACCTGCCGCGCCCAGCTGGCTCAGATAGAGGCGGAGCAACAGAGGCAGCATCGCCGAACCCTCTCCGTAATGCAGCAATTCGAGGTACCGTTCGTGATCCGCCGTGCCCGGCGTCGGGGAGAAACGGCCTTTGCCGTAGGTTCGGATCAGGTAGTCGATGATCGCCCCCGATTCGATCAGCACCAGATCGCCGTCACGCAGGACCGGCGCCTTGCCCAGCGGATGGACGGCTTCCAGCGAGACGGGAGCGAGATTGGTCTGCGGATCACGCCGGTGCTGGATCAACTCGTAGGGTAGCTCCAGCTCTTCGAGCAGCCATGAGATCCGCCGCGAGCGCGATTCGTTGAGATGGTGGAGTTCGATCATGGTCCTTGCCCCGGCGCCATCATTCTCCTGCGGCACTTCTCCCGCAAGTCCGTCGTGTCATTGCGGTTCATCCGCGCGGGCGGGCGGCGGGCGCCCCGACCAGCCAGACACCGGCGCAGGCGATCCCCATGCCGATCCACACCCCGGCGGGCAAGGGCTCGCCCAGCAGCAACCAGGCGATTGCGGCCGAGCCGGGCGGAACCAGGAAGAGCAGGGCCGACGCGCGCGTCGCCTGACCGTGACGTACCATCGCGAGCAGCAGGGTCATGGCCACGATAGAGTTTCCGATGACCAGGTAGGCCAGCGCGGCTGCGAACTGCCACGACCAGGTGATGGAGAAGCTTTCGAGCGGCGCCGCGATGACAAGGGCGAGCACGCAGGCGGCGCCGCATTGGACGAGGTTGGCGACGATCGGGTGCTGCGAGTTTCCGAAGCGCTTTTCCCAGAGCGTTCCTGCCGTAATGAAGAGAAGCGCGATGGCCGCGGTCAGGACCCCGGTCGCCGTCGCGCCGCCGGCCCCAGCCTTCGAGAGTATGACGGTGACAGCGCCGGCAAGGCCCAGGGTCAGGCCGATCCAGACGATCCGGTCGACCTTCTCGCCGGCGAAGCGCGGCACGGCGAGCGCAACGAGGATGGGCTGTAGCGCAAGCACGATCCCGAGCCCGGCGGCCGAAGCGCCGAGCTTGATGGCCACGTTCGTCAGCACGAAATAGGCGCCCTGAATCAGAAGTCCGACCACGACCAGATGGAGCCATTCGCGGCGGCTGCGAGGCAGCGGCGGCCGCACGATCAGATAGGCCGGCGCCAGGATTGCAAGGACGCCCAGGTAGCGGACAGCCAGGAAAAAGACCGGCTCGCAATAGTCGAGTCCGACCCTGACGGGAACGTATCCGCCCGACCAGAGCGCGACGAACATCCACGGCGCGAGCCGGAGCCAGCGCGGTGGCGCGCCGGGCTCCGCTACGGGATTTTGGGGAGAGAGAGACATGCAATCGGGTCCAAGTGCTACACCTGCCCGATCCATGCCATCCGCACCAGCGCCCAGGCATCACGTCAGATATTCGCGCAACGCCCGGGCCTGAGCTGGTGAATTCGGCGTCACTGCATGTGCTGGCCGCCGTTGATGGCGATGTTCGCGCCGGTCACGAACGCGGCCTCGTCCGACGCGAGGTAGGCGACGAGCCCAGCCACCTCGTCGGGTTTGCCGAGACGCCCCATCGGGATCTGCGGGAGGATCTTCGTCTCCAGCACCGTCTTGTCGATCGCCGTTACCATCTTGGTCCCGATGTATCCGGGCGAGATCGTGTTCACCGTGACGCCGCGCTTGGCCACTTCGTAGGCCAGCGCCTTGGTGAAGCCGTGCATGCCGGCCTTGGCCGCGGAGTAGTTGGTCTGCCCGAAAGCGCCCTTCTGGCCGTTCACCGAGGATACGTTGATAACACGCCCCCAGCCGCGATCGACCATGCCGTCGATCACCGGCTTGGTCATGTTGAAGACGCTGTCGAGGTTGGTGTCGATGACGGCATCCCAATCGACCTTGGTCATCTTCTTGAAGGTCATGTCGCGGGTGATGCCGGCGTTGTTCACCAGCACGTCGATGGGGCCGATCTCCTTGGCGATCTGGTTGCACTTTGCGGCGCAGTCGTCTGCCTTGGTGACGTCGACGGGATATGCCTTGAAGTCGAAGCCTTCCTTCTTCATCTCGGCGATCCAGGCGTCCGAGGTCTTGTTCGACGGCGAATAGGTCACGATGACCGTGCAGCCCATCGCGGCCATCTTTTTGCAGATTGCCTCTCCAAGACCGCCCATTCCGCCGGTGACGAGGACGACACGCTTCTTATTCGACATGGTGAGATCTCCCTTTGAGTGGCGGTGAAGGGTCGCCGCTGGACTGTCATCACCTTTGGAAACTGCAACGTCGACCGTCAAGTCGCCGTTAGGCGGGGTGCGCGCGCTGTGCGCTGCAGAAACGGGGTCGGCGCGACCGGCTTGACCGGCGGGCCGAGCCGCGTTGAGCATGCCGGTCCGCACAGCGCAGCGAGGGGTCATGGTGAGCCGCCGGGAGACGACAGCTGGAACCTTGCCGTTGACGGGCATCCGCGTGTTGGACGTGGCGTCCTTCATTGCGGCGCCGGTGGCCGCGACCGTCATGGCCGATTACGGCGCCACTGTGATCAAGGTCGAGCCGCCGGGCTCCGGCGATCCCAACCGCTCCATCCGATCATTGCCGAGCTACCCGCCCACCCAGGTCAACTACCCCTGGGAGATGGACAGCCGCGGCAAGCGCTCGATCGCCATCGACCTGAAGGCCCGCGAGGGACAGGACCTGCTGCACAGGCTGGTGCGCGTGTGCGACGTTCTGATCACCAACTACCCGCTGGCGGTGCGCGAGCGCCTGCGCCTGCGCCATGAGGACGTGGCGCCGTTCAATGAGCGGCTGATCTATGCGTCTTTCACCGGCTACGGCGAAACCGGGCCCGACGCGCATCAGGTCGGCTTCGATTCGACGGCATTCTTCGCGCGCTCCGGCCTGTTCGACTGCAACCGCTACGAAGGCCAGCCGCCGGGTGTCGCGATGCCGGGCCAGGGCGACCGCATGTCGGGTATGAGCTTGCTCGCCGGCATCATGATGGCGCTGTGGCAGCGCGAGCGCACCGGCAAAGGCATGCAGGTGACCAGTTCCCTGCTGGCCAACGGTCTGTGGTCGAACGGCGTCGGTGCCCAGGCGGCCCTGCTCGGCGCGTTTCTTCCACCCAGGCCACCCCGCGAGCGTCCCCGAAGCGCCCTGACCAATCCCTACCGGACCGCAGACGATCGTTGGATGCAACTGACCATCGTGCGCGAGGACAAGGATTGGGGCGCGTTCTGTCGCGCAATCGGGCACCCGGATCTGGAAAAGGACGCACGTTTCGCTGAAATGCCGGCGCGGCGCAAGAATTCCGGTGAGCTGGTTGTTATTCTGGACGAAGTATTCGCCCGGAACGACTGGAATTACTGGAGTGAATGCTTGAGGGCGGCTGGAATTCCTGTCGGCCTGATCGGGCAGCTCCGAGATCTGCCAGCCGATGCTCAGGCAGTGGCGTGCGGTGCGGTGGTGGAAACGGCCAATCCGCAGATGCCGCAGACGCTGGCTGCGCCATTCGGGCTGACGGGCGTGGCGGTCCCACCCGCCCGGCGTGCGCCCAGCCTCGGGGAGCATTCCGGCGAAGTACTCGCGGAAGTAGGGCTATCGGAGCCTGAAATCGCCGAATTGCGGGCGTCCGGCGTGATCGCCTGAGTATTTTCTTGCCTCACGAAAATGTGATTTTCGAGCTTTCCGGCAGGATCTCGCGCGCCTTCTGATTGCGGGCGAGTGCCGGGCGCAACTTATTCGGGCACGGATCTGACCTGCTCCAGGGTTTTCGGACCAAGGATTACTTGAGAGACTGCCCTCCGAA
>CAYMEB010000099.1:0-16298 GCA_964389095.1 uncultured Hyphomicrobiaceae bacterium | reverse complement strand
GCCTTTGCGGGCCGCCACGTTGGCGCCGAGCCGGGCCAGCGCCTGGGCCAGGCCGTCATCGGCTATCGGCGGGAGCGCCTTACGCTGCGCGGCCACGGCGGCCTCGCTGGGACGCCTGAGCGGCCGGGGGCGCTCGTTGCGCGGCAAAGGGGCCGAGATGGGGTGGACATCAGTGACGGCCCTGTACCCGAAATAGGCATTTATCCGCTCGAGAATCGCGCGCTTCCGGTACGGGATCTCGTGGGCGCGTCCGCCTTCCACGAGGATGTCGAGCGCGGTCTTCTGGCCGCGGCCTGCAGCCGGACGGTCGTCCTGGACGATCCGGTCCGGCGCCTTGGGCCAGCGAACCCGGTACGGCAGCGTGAAAGACGCGATCTCGGTTCCGACGATGGCGGGCCAGTTCAACAGAATCTCGGCGGCGTGGAAGCCGTGCCGCTCGAAGCATTTGGCGGCCACCTTCGGCAGCAGGCCGCCCACGAGATGTGGCGACCGCCGCGCTCCGCCTCCGGTTGATCCTGGATCGGCCATGGCGCGTCGTCCTCGCCTCGCGATGCCGGTTCAGCCGCGGTTCTTGCGCTCGCGGATTTCGCCGAAGACCTGCCAATCCTGTGCGCCTTCCATGCCGAGCCGCTTGCGGATGGCCGGCACGTGCGGCCGCAGGAAGACGTTGGTCTCCAGCTCGACGTCGACCCTGGTCGGCAGCGTCGCCTTGCCGGCTGCCCGCAAGGCCTGGACCTCACCAAAGCGGGCCTTCAGCTTCTCGTTCTCGGGCTCGATGGTGAGGCCGAACTTGGCATTCGCGACCGTGTATTCGTGCCCGCAGTACAGCTGGGTCGCGGGCGGCAGGCGCGCGATCTTGGACAGCGACATCCACATCATCTCCATGGTGCCTTCGATGACGCGGCCGCAGCCCATCGCGAACAGCGTGTCGCCCACGAACGCGCTCGCGGCCGACGGCATCCAGTAACTCACGTGACCGGCCGTGTGCCCCGGCGTGTCGAGCACGTGGACCTGGTGATTGCCGAAACGAAAGGCATCGCCCTCGCCGACCTGCGTATCGATCCCGGGCACGCGCGCCGCCTCTTCGCGCGGGCCGATGATCACGCATCCCGTCTCCTGCTTGAGGGCGAGGTTGCCGGCGGTATGGTCGCCATGGTGATGCGTCGTAAAAATAGAGGACAGCTTCCACCCGGTCTCCGCGAGGGCCGCACGCACCTGAGCCGCGTCCGGCGCATCGATGCTCGCCGTCACGCCCCGGTCGGGATCGTGGATGAGAACCCCGAAATTGTCGGACAGACAGGGGAACTGATGGATCTGCAGTCGCGCCATGTTGCCTCCGATCGCTGCGGCACCAAGTAGCCCGGCTCGCGGGACGCGCCAAGTGCTTGTTCACAGAGATTTATCGGGTACGGGCCGGCGAAGTGCCACGATCCGCCTTCAACTCTCCCCGGATCGCGACTACGCTTCCGGCCGGGGCGGCGCTGTCGCATGGACGTCGCGCACGCCTGTCAAATCTGGGACCGGAACGGTCTGCTCACATGGGAGGAAATTCAATGAAGACCCGAATGGGACTGGGCTGGCTCGCCGCGGCAGCGCTCACGATGACGAGCTCGGCTGCTTCGGCGCAGATCGAAATTCAGTGGTGGCACGCCATGACGGGCGCCAACAACGACGTGATCGTCAAGTTGGCCGAAGAATTCAACGCCGCCAACAAGGACTACAAGGTCGTGCCCTCGTACAAGGGCAGCTACCCCGACACCATGAATGCCGGCATTGCCGCCTTCCGCGCTGGCAACGCACCGCACATCATGCAGGTCTTCGAAGTCGGCACGGCGACGATGATGTCGGCGGGCGCGGCCATCAAACCCGTGCACGTGATGATGAAAGAGGCCGGCGAGGCCTTCGATCCCAACACCTATCTACCGACCATCACCGGCTACTACTCGACACTGAAGGGCGAAATGCTGTCGATGCCCTTCAACTCGTCGTCGGCGGTGATGTGGTACAATAAAGATGCGCTGACGAAGATCGGCATGTCCGCGCCGCCGAAGACCTGGCCGGAAGTCTTCGAGGCCGCCAAGAAGCTACGCGCGGCCGGCTGGGACAAGTGCGGGTTCTCGACCGCCTGGATCACGTGGCTCAACCTGGAGCAGCTCTCTGCCTGGCACAACGTGCCGCTCGCTACCAAGGCCAACGGCATGGAAGGCTTCGATACGGAGTTGAAATTCAACTCTCCGTTGCACGTGAAGCACCTCGAGACGCTGATCGAGCTGCAGAAGGACAAAACCTTCGACTACTCCGGCCGCACCAACGCCGGCGAGGGCCGCTTCACCTCGGGTGAATGCCCGATCTTCATGACGTCGTCGGCCTTCTTCGGAAACGTCGCCGCCAATGCCAAGTTCGCCTGGGCCAATGCGCCGATGCCCTACTATCCCGATGTCGCAGGCGCGCCCCAGAACTCGATCATCGGCGGCGCCTCGCTTTGGGTGATGAGCGGCAAGAAGCCCGAAGAGTACAAGGGCGTGGCCAAGTTCTTCACCTTCCTCTCCGACGTCGATCGCCAGGTTCGCCTGCACACGGTGTCGGGTTACCTGCCGATCACCAAGGCCGCCTATGAAAAGGTGAAGGCGTCGGGCTTCTACAATGACAAGCCGCATCTGGAGACGCCGCTGCTGCAGCTCACCAACAAGGCGCCGACGGAGAACAGCCGTGGCCTGCGGCTGGGCAACATGGTCCAGATGCGCGACATGTGGGCCGAGGAGATCGAAGCCGCACTGGCTGGCAAGAAGACAGCCAAGCAGGCTCTCGACGATGCGGTTTCGCGCGGCAACCAGGTGCTGCGCCAGTTCGAGCGCAGCGTGAGCCGCTGAACATCCTACAGCGGTTTGGACCGACACGATCGGCGCCTCTTTCCAAGGGAGAGAGGCGCCGATTCTCTTTTTCGGCCTTCGCCTTCGCACGGCAGCGACAGCAAATCGCCAGTTTCTCGCCTTAAAATATGCGCGTTTGGGAAGCTCAATCTTTCCATCCGATCGAGGCCGCGAGGTGGTCCGATCCGGACGCGGCAAGGGGAAATGCCGCGTGTGAAATGCCGAACGGTCCAGTGGTGTGCAGCGACCGACGGCGAGCGAGGGGATCGTATCGCGTGCCTGGCTCGTTTGACTCTCGCGCTGTTGCGCGGGCAAGTATTCTCGTTTTCGTGAACTTCGGGAGGCACCCATGATGCACTCCCTCACGAATGGTCCCAGCGCCCATCCGCTTGTGCCTGCGCAGGCGAAGGAGGGCGGGCCGATTTCGACCCTGCCGGCCGGCAACCTGTATGGGGAACCGACCGTCTTGCCCGCGGATCTGCGGGCCCTGATCGAGGTCGTCGGGCGCTCGAAACGCGCCGAAATCCGGGAGACGGCATCATCTCCGGTCGCCGCAGACGACGTGGAGAGCGACGACATCAT
The DNA here is from genome assembly GCA_964389095.1 of uncultured Hyphomicrobiaceae bacterium. GTDB lineage: Bacteria > Pseudomonadota > Alphaproteobacteria > Rhizobiales > Hyphomicrobiaceae > JABFRJ01. The sequence goes on along the minus strand of CAYMEB010000099.1, from coordinate 12,846 downwards.
TCTGCCGACGGCGCTCTATTCCACCACGCCAGAAGAGCCGCCCGCCGCGATGCCGTTCCGCGAGGAGTTGCGCGCGGCTGGGATCGGTCTCGTCGCCGGCCTTTTCTTCATGGTCCCAGCCGTTCTCTGATTCGGTGCCTTCGCGCCGCGAAACGACACGCCCGCACGACACGAGGCGACCAGCGGGATCGCGGCTGCCGCCCGGGAGAGGACGCGCTATGCCCGATTGGACGAGCCGCAGGCGCTGGTTCCTCTGGATGCCGCGGGAGTTCCGCTCAAGGTGGCCACGCCCGAGGTGGACATTTCCGTGAACCGGGCCCGTGACCTGCTCGCCCAAAGCGACGTCTCGGGTGCCCGCAATGCCCTGGCGATCGCTGCAGCGGCCCGCAGCCCCGAGGCGCTCTTCGCAATGGCGGAGACCTACGATCCCAATGTCCTGGCCGCTCTGGGCACCAGGGGCGTTCTCGCCGACCCTGGCCGGTCCAGGGAACTCTATATCGCGGCCGGGCTCCTCGGCCATGCCATGGCCGACGGCCGTCTGGCGGCGCTTCGATAGGTTCCTCCGAACTGCCGCTTGATGGTTAACCTGGCCTTACTCCTTTCATGAACTGATGCAGCATGGCGGGATGGCGAGCCCGCCGTAGCGGCCGAAAGGGGAAATGACCACATGCGCGCGAACAGGTCCCGGCGAGGCTTCATGCTCCTCGCCTGTGCACTGCTGGCGATGGCACCTGACGCCGGCCTTGCGCGGACCAGCGAGCCCAAGGTCGCGCCAGAGATCGCTGCGCGGCTGAATCCGGCCCAGCTGACCCTCTACAAGCGCTATCTGCTGGAACGCGGCGCCTTCGACCGCCAGCACGAGATGTATTGGGCGATGATCGAGGAGCGCCGGGACAACCGGCGTCGCAAACGCGCCGCCGGGCAGGCAATGGTCGCCGCCGACTATGTCGCCGAGCACCCGCCCAAGTACGCGGGCGTCAGCTTGCCGCCGGACATCGCCAAGATCGTGGCCGAGGTCCGCCCTACGCCACCGGAAACGCCGCTTCCAACCGTTGCCGATTTCCTGGAGGGCGCTCGTTCGCACTACGGTTTCGTCCCCACCACGATCAGCGAGCGCGAGTTCAAGCGCCGTTACGCGGCCGAAGCGCTGGCTGTCGGATTGTCCAAATCGCAGGTTGTCCGTGTCTACGCGCTCGAAACGGGTGGGCAGGGCACATTCGACATGCAGTCGGGCATCGATCCGATCACCAAGCGCGGCAAAGCCATTTCATCGGCGCTCGGTTACGCCCAGCTGCTGCATGCCAACTCGATCAATGAACTCGTGCGCAGCGGGGACGATTTCATTCGCCGGCTCGAGGGCATGGCGGCATCGCCGCGTGCAACGACCGCCGACCGGGACTCCTATGCCGCGAAGATCGAGGCGCTTCGGGCCATGCTCAAGGTCGCGCGCTCGGTACCCAACGAATGGCGCGACCATGTCAAGCTCGCCCAGACGGCGCAGGGTCTCGGCATCCATGCATTGAACCTGGACGGGGATATCGGTCCTTGGCTGCAGGTGGTGAAGTTGAAAGGCCTGCTCGTGACGGCTGCAGAGGCCGGCCGGGCGCAACTGACGGGCGCCGAGCTCGAGCTGATGAACCTCGCCGGACCACGGACCGGCCTGGAGATGATGGAACCAGTCGCACGCCCGATGCCGACGTCCAACTTCTTCAGCCAGGGCGGATACTCCCGCAATGGCGTGGTGCGCGATAGGACGGCGGCGGAATTGCTGAAGGCGCTGGACGAGCGCATGGAGATTCACGTCCGCAAGGCCGGCGCGGTCGAGTTCGCGGCCGTGTTCGATGAACTGATCGCCGGACGGGGAGGCAGCCGTGACGCGCCGACGGCGCGATCCGGCGCGGAGCGCCACGACGCGGCGGCGAGCGGTCGCTGATGCGGCTTGCATGTCGGCTAACTTCGCTACGCGACGAAGCGTCCCGGATCGCCGCGCGCACAGGTGGCCGCCCAAAGTGATTCGAACTGCGCTGCGGTTGAGGGACTTCTGCGATGACCATATCGGCCATCTCGTACTACCGCGGCGGCAGCCTGGACATCGTTGCGCCCGTATCGAGGGCGCTGAAGGCCGCCTACCAGAAGCACGGCATCTCTTACCGGCTGAGCCGCGTCGAAACCGGCCCGAGTGCGGGAGACTGGCTCGTCATCGTGACGTATGCCGATCAGGCGGCTTACGAAAAAGCGCAAGCGGCGATCGCACAGGATCCCGCGTGCCAGAAGGCCTTCGCGGAAATCGCCGGGTTCGCAAGAAGGATCAGCCGCGAACTGGTCCATGACATCGACTTGTGAGCCGCCGGCGCCGGACACGGCGCGTGGCATGGCCGCGGGTCGCGACAGCTCAACGAGCGCGCGACTTGTCCGGCTGCCGGCCTGCATCAGGTTGGCTTATGCCGGCTTGGACCTGTTCCGTGAAAGCCAAGAATCGACCAGGGCCACGGTCCTGTCGACGGCTTCGAGTTTCAACCCTCGCTGGGCGGCGATGGATTGCACCAGCAAATCGACACGCTCGATGTTCTGCGCTCCAGCCGCGAGTGCGCGCGCCGCCGATGAAGGGCTCGCGAGGGATAGAGCCGCGTTCGCATACTTCTCGAACGGCACCATGTCCGCCGCATTCGCGCCGAGCATGGTGCAGAGCCGAACAACCCAATCGTAGACCGCGCGCGACTCGGCCAAGTCGGAATGCACGGCATCGCGGATCGGGCGCATCGCGTCCGCCTGGACGCAACGGTAGTTGCCGGCGAGGAGCATCGCCCACTTCGCAAGCGGCACGAAGACCGAGTCGTGGACCTTGAGCTTCACCGGCAGCTCGAGCTGCCGGCCCTGGTGCTCGTAGCGCGCAGCTTCGATGCCGCTCTCCAGTTCCCGCAAGAGGCCGGTGTGCTGATCGGAGACGAAGCGCGCAGCCTTAAAGTTGGTCGGCAGGCGCACCTGAAGCACATTCGTCGGCTCCTCAGGTGGCCGGAAGGCCTGCGGGTCGGGGCTGCACAGCGTCATCGTGGACGGGTCGAACGAAGACCACACCGAAGCATCCGTGAAGCAGTGTGCGAGCTTGGCGGTATCGAGACCTGGAATGCGCGCGAGGTAGGGCAGCGGCGGCATGTTCATGATCGATATGCAGGGGACGCGGGAGCGCGCGACAGCGTCGAGCAATTCGCGCACGCCCGGGGACCGATACTGGGGCTCCTGCATCGCGAGGGCCACGAGATCGTAGCGGCCGGGCTCGACACCCGCCGGCGGTGACGCCGTAATGCGGCCGGGAAACCGCCGCGAATCCACCTCCACCAATCCGTCGACGCCCTTCACCGGCATCCGGACGCGTGCCCCGGCCTTGTTGAAGAGATCAGCTTCCGCTGGGAGGCAGACCAAATGGACATCGTGACCGGCGAGGGCCAGTTTGGTTCCCAGCAGGGAGCCGTAGGAGGCGCCCATGATCATGATTTTCCGTGAAGGCACGGCACAACTCCCGTTGGCTGGACGCGAATGCCCCAGGTGTATCGCCAATGGCGCAGCCCGCAAGCCGAAACTTCGCGCGACCTGCCGTTTCTTGACATCGAGGCACGGGATCGGCGCCAGGCCACCCAGTGGCCGTGCGAGTCGTGACCTCCCGCGATGGATGCATCAGCGGGCGGGGTGCGCGCGCCAGTTGACGAATGGGCGCCGATCACTCACTGCACAGACGGGAAGGCTGCCGCGGACGATTCGGCCGCCGCCTGGTAAAACGACAACCCCTCCGTTTCCATGACCCAACACCGAGCGACTGTGTCTTCTATCCTGGCCGCTGCTGCATACCTCACGGGTGCGGCCTTGGGCGGGTCGGCGCGCGCCGACACCTGCTCAGAGGCTTATGCCAAGGCACTCGGCGATATCGCAAAGGCACACGACGGAACGCTCGGCCAGGCTGCATCGAGCCTGCGCCAGCCGGTTGAGGGGATGCCGGGTCGCTGGATCGTCGGCAGTCCGGGCGAGGCGCGTGGCAAAGGCGGCGAACGCCCATGCCTGGAAACGGCCGTTTCGCGCGGCCGTGAGCGCTGTGTTCGCTATGGCGTGCCGCTGCCGCGCGAGGTCGAGGCGAAGGCGCGCCCGAGCACGGAAGAGCAGCGTATCGTAGCGCAGCTCGGCGAAATCGTCCTAGGGCGCGGCGCACCGGCAGAGTTCCAGGCCAACGGGCGCAGCACGGCTGTCGTGACGAGGGTGGCGGGGGAAGTCCGCAATTACCTGGGCCAAGGCACCCGAGCGACACTGTGCACGGGTGGACGTGAGGTCACGCAGTTCTACGCGGGACACACGGCGCCGATCGGTCGCCGCCTCGACGAGGTCAAGCAACTGGCCGAAGCAGCCCGGAAACTGGCGGCGGCACGCATTCAGGATCTCGCCGTCGCCGACGCCGCGGATCTCACCGCCAAGGCCCAGGCAAAGGCCTCCGAGGCGGCACCAAGCGGCGCGACGCCAGCCACCCCGGCACCGGCCGCCGGCGCCGGACGTACACCCTAGCCGGCTCGCGGCGCAGATGCCTACGCTCAGATGTCGGCCACGGCCATGCTCGCGGAGGCGGGCCGCCCCTTGAATCTCGGCGCGTCCGGTCCGGATACACCCCGCGCGGTGCTCGACGGATTGCGACAAGCCGTGGAGAAGTTGCGGGGGCTCGATCAGAAGACGGCCGCGCCGGACGTGAGCGCCGCGGCGCTGGCCGCCCTGCGCATGATCGAAGTTCGCGTTTATGCCGACGCCCTCGTCGCGCGCTACTCTCAGGCCGACAGCTCGCTCAACGGCGTAATCCGCCAGATCCGCAGCGCGCACGATACCCATTGCACCTGCGGACGCTGAGCGGCGGCCCAGGCCAGTACAGACCACTTCCCGGCCCACTGGAGAGCGCCCAGCGTGTCACGTCTCGCAGCCGACGCCGTCCTGCTGCTGGTGGCGGCGATCTGGGGGGTGGCTTTCTACTTCCAGAAAGACGCGATGTCCGCCCTCGGGCCGATGACATTCGTAGCGGCGCGCGCCAGCGTCGCGACCCTGGCGCTGCTGCCACTCGCCGTGGCCGAACGGCGGCGCATCGGATCTCCACCGAGCTGGCCGGAACTGCGGATCGTCCTCGCCGGAGGTGGCGCATTCCTGATCGCCGCTCTCTTCCAGCAGTACGGCATCGTCACAGCGACCGTGACGAACAGCGGCTTCCTGACGGCGCTGTACGTAGTGTTCACGCCGCTGATGACGTGGGCACTGCTCGGCCGCAGACCCTCGTCCATGGTGTGGCCGGCAGCGGCGATGTGCTTCATGGGCACCTGGCTTCTCGGTGGCGCGACCTTCGGAGCCTTCTCCACGGGCGACCTGCTCGTGGCCGTCTGCGCCGTTTTCTGGGCGATGCACGTCGTGATCACCGCAGGGGCTGCACGCTTCGATGCTCCGATCGGGTTCACGGCGATGCAGTTCGCAGTGGTTGCCGTACTCGCCGGGATCGGGGCCATGCTGTTGGAACCGATTGAGGCCGGCCGCCTCCTGCAAGCGTGGAAGGCCATCGCCTTCGTCGGCCTCCTGTCGAGCGCGCTGACATTCACCCTCTTCACCATCGCCGTACGATACACGCCCGCACCGGAAGCCGCCGTGATCATCGGCACGGAAAGCCTGTTCGCCGCAATGGCCGGGGCGCTGTTGCTCGGCGAGCGGCTTTCGGCCATCTCCTGGCTCGGCGCCGCGGTCATCATCGCGGGTGTTCTCCTTCTGCAGCTCGCACCGCGGCGTTGATACACCGATCAGGGCGCAGTGACGCCGCCAGTCGGCCACTTCCCCCTGGCAGTGCACCAGCCGGGCTGCTTCGCCGGCAGTTTGTGCTCTGCACGCTGCGCATCCAACAGGCAGCGCGGGGCCGACTGCTTGGCCCACTCGATCAACACGGCTCCCTTCACGTCGCCCGCGGGCATATCGAACACGCGGGCTCCGCCACTCAGCGTGGCGACCACAAAACGAGATCCATCCTGAGACAACGCGACGGACAGTGCTTTGCCGGCATTCAAAACGAAGCGGGCAGTCTCGATCCCCGTCGCGAGTTCCCAGACCTTGGCCGTCGTATCCTCGGAAACGGATACGACGCTCGCCCCGTCGGGGGAGACCGTGACACCATTGACGCCCTCGGTATGGCTCCGAATTTCCTTCAGCGGGGCGCCGGTGTGAACGTCCCAGACGCGGATTGTCTTGTCGGTGGATGCCGACACCAGGCGCCCGCCGTCCGGGGTAAACGCCAGACTCCAAACTTCCATTGCGTGCCCGCCTCTCGTGGCGACCGTAGTCCCGTTGCGCACATCGAAGATGAGCACCTTCCCGTCCTGTGTCCCCGCGACCGCCGAGCTGCCGTCGTCCGAGACGGCGACCGAGAGCACGCGATTGCCGGGACTGTCGAACTTCGAGATCTCGCGGCCAGTGGCGCCGTCCCAGAGGCGCACACTCGCATCCTCTGCGCCGGTCAAGATCCGAGTCCCGTCGCGGGAGGCGGCAAGTCCCCCGATCTCGTCGGCGTGCGCCTTGACGACCAAGATCTCGCTGCCTCGGTCGGCATCCCAGATGCGCAACGTCCCGTCCTGGGAGGTGGTCGCAGCCCGCGACGTGCCGGCGAGGAACGTCACGCCCGTCACCATCTAAGTGTGGCCCTTGAGTTCGGCGATCATGGCGCCGGTTGCAACGTTCCAGACCCGTGCCGTAAGGTCGAGCGAACCGGTGATCAACCGCGAGCCGTCCGGCGAGAAGGCCACTCGCTGGATCAGGTCTCCAGGCACCATGAAGGTCGCCTTCGCGGTGTCCCGTCCCGGCCGGATGTCCCAGATGCGCGCGGTGCCGTCGCTGGCGCCGACGATGAGTTCCTGTCCGAGAACGATCTCGGCAATTGCGGTCAACCCGTCGGAAGGGCTGTGCAGTTGCAGACGCGGCTCGCCGGTCGCCGCATCGAAGATCCGCAAAGTGCCGCTGGCCGACCCGACGTAGGCCAGCCGGCCATCGCCCGAGAACGCGACCGCCCAAACTTCCCGGCCCGAGTTCGGCAGCGTCTGCAGCAGGGTCCCGGTTCGCGCGTCCCAGATCCGCGCCACGTTGTCCGTGTCCGACGTCAGCAGGCGGTCGCCCGACGGCGTTACGGCCACGAGACCGCCGGCCGTACCGGCGATCCGGGTGATCTCCTCGCCGCTCTCGGCATCCCAGATGCGGTTCGACCGGTCGTAGGATCCGGACACGACGCGACGCCCATCGGCCGTCACCGCGACGCTCACGACATGGTCGGTGTGACCGCTCAGCAGTTTGAGCGTCGCTCCGCTCGCCGCATCCCAGATGCGCAGCGTGCGGTCGTTCGAGCCCGTCACAATGCGCCTGCCGTCGGGAAAGGCCGCCACGGCCCTGATCGGCGCAGTGTGCCCCTGGAGCACGAGGTCCACCCGCGCATCAGCCAGCGTCCAGATCTTCGCCGTAGCATCGTCCGCGACCGTGACGACCCGCTTCCCGTCCGGCAGGATCGCCAGTCCGTTCACGACACCTACGTGGTCGGCGAACCGCCCGATCTCGACACCGGTCGCTGCGTTCCAGACCCTGGCTGTCCCGTCGGCGCTGGCCGTCACGATGCGCGCAGCGTCGGGCGAGACGGCGACGGCGCTGGTCCATTTCGTATGGCCTTGGAGTACCCGTAGCTCACGCAGCGTCCGCCGCGCCTCGCCGAGCGCCGCTTCCGCCAGTGGCCAGAACGGGCGAACGCGCTGCGTGTCGTCGTCGCTGCTCGGATCCTTGAGCGCTTCCAGGGCGAGGAGAAGTCCGGTGCCCGCGTCGCGCTTGTCGTGGATGGCGGCGAACGCACCGTCCGTCAGGAATTTCGATTGCGTCACGAGCGCCAGATCGCGCATGCGCTCCGCCGTGTCGCGCTCAACTCGCGCCGTGTGACCGAAGTAGGTCGCGACCGAGGCGAGCACGACCGCGACGGCCAAACCGAGCAGCGTGATGCGTACAACGCGCCGGGACTGTATCGCTTCCCGGGCCAGCGCTTCCTCGCGCTGCGCCAGCGCCTGCCCGCGCTGCTCCTGCGCGACGGCGATCTCGCGCAGCCGCTGCGCCTCCGCGCTCTGCCGCTTGATCTCTTCGTCCTCGCTCGCGCGGATGAAATCGAAGTGGAGCGCCGTGGGCTCCGGGGCATCCTTGGGATGCGCGGCGACCCACTGCTTGGCGGCGTCGATGTCGCGGCCGGAGAGCAGCCGGTTGGGTGGACGGCCGCCCTGATCCCACTCGCTGGCCCGCTGCAGCAGGCGCGTATGCTCGCGCAGCCATTCGAGATCGGTGTTGAGCGCCTTCGCCAGCTCGAAGAGACCATGCGCAAAGCCGGCGTCGGGGCGGCGCGGCTCGTGATAGAAGAAGATGTAGTTGAGCGCGGCGAGGCCGGGCGGCGGCCTGGCGTCGCCGGTCAGCGGCCGGCAGATGACGGGCAGTATCCGCTTGCCCAGCCGCTTCGCCTCCTCCATCTCCCAGGCGCACGCCTTCGAGGCCGAAGACGAGGGCGAAAGCACGAACACGAAGGCGTCGGAGTCGCGGATCATGTCGCTGAGGCGCCGCTCCCAGTTCTCACCGCCCATGATCCCGAGATGATCGATCTTGGATTCGTAGCCGGCGAGCGTCAGCGTCGCATTGAGCTGATCGGCGAACTCGAGGTCGTCCCGGCTGTAGGACATGAATACGCCAGGTTTTGCGCTCTCAGTCTTGTCAGCCATCTGTGCTCGCTCCAGCCGGACCCGGAAACGCTGGCGACGTCCGTCGAGGGCGCGCTGCGTGCACGATCACGCTATCGGGGCGACGCGCAGCGGACTTTGTGAGGGATCAAGCGGGAACGGCGCCAGCGCGCGACAGTTGCGCGCGGAGCGGCCGGACATATCCGCCTTCGGTGCAATTCGTTGATGGCAATCAAGGCGCCGAGTACAGGCTTGCGGCAGATGAATATCCGGTGAAACGCGTCGAGGAGTACGGACCGTGTTTCGGCTGGTGTTCTCTCTCATTCTCACGGCCGGCGTCCTGCTCGGCACTGACGTCGGATTCGCGCAGCAAAGCCCGCAGCAGCTGGCGAAGGCGTGCCGGGCACGTTGCGACAGCGCCAACAAAGCGTGCGTCCGACGGTGTGACACGGGCCCGTCTATCAACAAGAACAAGTGCTACGTCGACTGCGAAATCACGCTGGACAGCTGCCAGGCTGGCTGCGCCAAAATCGAAAACTGCGGCGATACGTTCAAGTCGTGCACGAAGCCGAAGGCGCAGTGCATCAAGGATTACAACGACTGCAAGGCCAAGTGACCCGCGCAGGGCTCGCGACCAGCGGTGGTGCGCATTCGTGCTGTGCCGCGCCGCATTCCGAGCGGCGCTGACCGTCCACTTTAGCCTTCACTACAGGGCTTTGCCCATCTCGGCTGCCGCCGATCCCATCGCCGGGGGACTTTCTTTTGTGCGGCATCGATTTGGCGGGAGGGGGCCGGGTGATCGTATGCGAATTGCGAAAGTCGACGACACTTCCGGGTGATCGGGAACGCTGGGTGCGCCTTCCCGGGCATTTCCGCGAACACCGAAGCGCGCAACTGACCCACAAGAAGCATTTGGCGCCACCGCGATAACTGTGCTCGCTTTTTCTTGACCCCGCGTTGCCACTGCCGATGTCTGCCGACGGATGAGGAGCTGTCGTTCCGCTAGCAGTGTTCTCTCAATCAGCAGGTGTAAGCCGGATGTCTCCCAACACTGCTGCGCGACAGGGTTCTCCGCCGTTGCTGCTGAATTCCTTCGCTATATGTGGTCCGGGTCGTCCATGCGTACGCAAGCACGGCATTCGCAGCCGCAGGCCGAGCAACTGCGACCGCGTTTGGCATCGCATCGCCAGGTTCACACGCAGTCGCAGTCCCCGTTACTGAGAGGCTGCCTTCTGCTTGGCGAGCCCATCTTCGAACTGCTTCTCGAGCGTTTCGAGATACGCCTTGAATTCGCCGGGTTGCACGAAGGGATTGGCCGCACCCGCCGCCATTTTCTTGCGCTTCTCGTGCATGCCGAACATCTCGGGATGCGGCGCGAGCAGCACGTGCGGCTCCTGCGTCTTTGCCCACGCGAATGTCTTGCGATAGTCCTCGACGATTGTCGCGTGCGTCGGCTGGCCGACGAGACGGTTCAGAGCCACGGTCGCACTGCAGAAGAAGACAACCGATCGCGTGACATCGCCATCGCGCACCGTCGTCGACCAGCTCGTGCAGCCAGGTGAGTGTCCCGGCGTCTCGTGCGCCGTCAGCGTGACACCACCGAGCGAAACAGTGTCGCCGGCCTTCACTGTGCGATCGACCTTCACCGGGGGAAACTTCAATTCCGCGACCGTCTCGCGGCCTGGGTAGTAGCCGCCCTCCAGCAGTGGCTTGTCGGCGAAGCCAGCGATCATCTGAGCGTTGGTCTGCTGCTTGAAATCTGCGAAGCCGCCGGTGTGATCGAGGTGGGCGTGCGTGTTGATCATGATCTTGATGTCGGCGACCTTGAAGCCGAGCTTTTCGATGCTTGCGCGGATCTGTGTGTTGGCCTCTGGCAGGGCCGTGTCGACGAGGATATGCCCCTCGGGCGTCGTGATCAGGAATACCGAAAGACCATCGGTGCCGACATAGTGGATGTTGCCGATCAGCGTCAGCGGCTCCGTCGGCTTGTTCCAGGCGATATTCATCTGTTTCAAGAGATCTGTCAGCGACTGCGCTTTAGCGGGCGACGAGAGCGCTGCGACGGCAACGGCAACGGCAACAAGTTTGCGCATGTGTCGATCCTCCTCTGGACAAACGAGTATTCACGATCGCGGGTAGTGATGGAAGGGGGTTGCAGTTATCGGTGTAGCTGGCGCCATCGTCTTGGGCCGCCCTGTTGGTATTGGGGATGATGCCGACGTGAGCGCGATCCCGTGGCGCGATTGAGTTGCCAGCGGTTCCGCTCCCGCAATCTCGTCTTTACAGCCTTCATCGCCCTCGCTCTTTCAACCATCCCCGACCCTGCGTCGCGCACATGAGGAGCATTATCGGCGCCTGCAACCGCGGCTCGCGCCGTGCCGCCTTGATAGCCCGCGGCTCTGCCCATCGATCCGCGCCAGACGAGGAAACGCGGGCCTTGTCGGCGGGCGCAGGTGACGCCAATCTTGCCGGCGGGAAGCCCCAACGCCAGGAGTGGTGACATGGCCGGACGCATCATCGTGTTGCTCCTCGCCGTCCTTCTGCTCGGGTCCGCGCAGCGGCCGGGCGCAGCGGCGGCCGCCGACATCAGCGTGATCCAGCTCGAGCGCTTCGACGAGCAGCACAACGGCAGCATAGATGTGGACATCGGCATCGGCCACAATCTGCGCCAGGACGGCCAGATCCTGTGCAACCTACTGCTGGAAGGCGCGATCGAGCGGGGCGATCTGCAGCGGCTCCACGCGCTGGTCGGTGCGCAGCGCGAGCGGCAGTTCGACAAGCCGCCGCGGCTGTGCCTGCATTCCCCGGGCGGCTCCTACGGCGAGGGACTCGCCGTCGCACGATACCTGATGGAGCACGGGATCGGCACCGCGATCCCGGCGGGCGGGGAATGCTACTCTGCGTGCGCCATCATCTTCATGGGCGGGAGCTTTCCCTGGAAGGGGGAGCTGAACCGCTATCTGCATTCGCAGGGCGTCCTGGGGTTCCACGCGCCCTACATCCCCGACAGCAACAACAAGAACCGGTTGATGGTGGACGAGGGCGAGGTGGGCGCGGCCTACAGCGAGGGCATCAAGGCCATGAAGGCCTTTATGGAGCTGGGGGTCGGCAATCAGGTCAAGCGCATCGTGCCCGAACTGATGCAGGAGATGATCGCGCGCGGGCCCAGCGACTTCTTCTTTATCGACACCGTCGGAAAGGCGGTGCGCTTCCGCATCCACCTGTACGGCATCGATCAACCGCCGGCGGTCGACGCCCAGGGCATCTGCAATGCCTGCGTTAACATGAACTACGGCGGCTACGAGCGCTTCGGCCGCGGCGGCGCCATCGACCTGTGCAAGGGGCTGGAAGCGCCGAGGCGGCAGTCGTTTCCAGACGGCGTGCGCTTCACCACCGACGTGGCGCCGCGCGGTGGCGAATGCTCTGTCGATGTCGCGATCAAGGGCGGGCAGCCGACGGGCTGGATCTACCGCCACGACGAGCGCAATCCCTTCGGCGACGGGCTGGAGCTGGCGTACTGGTACCTGCTGTCGCCCAGCACGAAGATCGCCTCGCTCTCCCGGCCGCCGCGCGAGCCCAACCGGAGCGAGGACGGCGGGAACCGAGACAACAGCGAGACCGAACGGCTGCGGCGGGCGTTGTTCAACTTCGTGGTGATCGAGTATCTGGGCCACGGGCGCTACGATCACCGCGACCGGCCGGAATTGTTCGCCCCGCGCGTCAGATACTATAAAAAGGGGGTCATCAGCCGCGAGGCGCTGATGGCCGACAAGAGCGCCTACTACAAGCGCTGGCCACAACGGCGCTACGAGCTGATCAGGGACAGCATCCAGGCGGCGCCGGGGGCCGGCGACACCATCGACATCACGTTCCGCTACGGCTTCGAGGTGAGCAACGGCCGGGAGACGCGGCGCGGCATCGGCGTCGCGCGGCTCGGCGTGCAACTGATCGACGGCGAATTCTCAATCGTCTCGGAGGACGGCGAGGTCGAGCGGCGGCAGTGAGGGGGAATACCGCGGGTCGGCGCGCGCGTCCGCATCCTGGCCTGCACCCCCGATCCGAGGCCATGGATAAGGTTCGAATCCGGCTATTTCCAATCTCTCGA
>CAYMEB010000098.1:0-16306 GCA_964389095.1 uncultured Hyphomicrobiaceae bacterium | reverse complement strand
CTCGGGCTACCTCAAAGGTGAAGAAGCGGAACGAACAGATTGATGGCGAATAACTAGTTTCGCCCGATCTTGGCAATGATTGCACCAAGGGGAGCGAAATCCTCCTTTGATGAGTAGCCAGTTGGGCACTTTGGTTTCACGCCAGTGACGCGCATCGATCGACCAGGCATCGAGCAGAGAATCGAGATCTTGGGTTTTGGCGGATTCTTGACCAAGGTGGTGAATGCAAGGCCTGGCGCGGTCATCTTTGCGATCTCCTTGTTCGCCGAGTTGTAAGCAATGACTAGCAATGTGTAACTAGTCCCAGCGGTGAGCCGTGATAAGGCAACCCGGGTTTTGAACGATTCCACTGCTCGCACCAATCTTCCAGTGCCAACATCGGTTACGAAAATTCGGTATTTCGCACTGTTTTCAATTTGGGTAAACGCGAAGGTGACTGAAGTAGCGGACAGTCCAATTGTGACAGCTTTGATCACCGGTAATTCGGCTTTGACCTTCTTCTTCACAACAGTGCGCGTCTTGGTTTTTACGATCACCGGTAGTGACTGTGAGAAGATCTTATTATCGGTAGTGACGCCATTGATCTGTAGTACATGTTCTCCTACGGGAAGGCTGCTGAGAACTTGTAGGGCTGCAGTGAAGATTCCCGTCGAGCCAACAGTGAACTCTCCAAGATAAATCGGGTCAGAGAATAGCCATACTTTGACCTTACTCTCGGGTTTGAATCCAGCACCAGAGACCTCAGCGACACCTTCGTGTTCAAGTACGAGTTGAGCATTCGCAGGAATTGCGATCGCCTTAGCATCAGCTCTTTTCGCGACAATCAGCAGCTCTACACCTTGGGATTGGGTCACCAGTTGTACAGAATTCACTACTCGTACCGTGTCACTGACAATCTTGCCATCGACAAGGGTGTTGCTCTTTCCAGCATAGGTGACCACTGGAGTGCCATCAGCGCTGGCAACAATCGGAGTCGCTGGAACCTCTACAGCGGTTGGTTCGATTTTCTCCTCAGGCTCGACGAGTTCTTTTGCCTCGTCGACCTCTTCTGAATCTGTCGCGTTCGGTTGGGTGAGATTATTCGATGACGATGAAGCGGGAGGGATAGCGGGAGGGATAGCGGGGGTGACTGCCAACGAGCTCGCAGATGCCACCGAATCTCCGGCAATATTTTTCGCTACCACTGTGAATGTATAAGCGGTGCCGTTGGTTAACCCTGTGAAGATACAGGTCAAAGCGGTGGTCGTGATGCATCCTGTTGGTGCAATGACCGCCGGCACTGAAGTGACTTCGTAGTGTGTGATAGGTGAACCGCCATTGAAGGCTGGCGCATTCCACGAGAGCGTCACCTGAGTATTTCCAGATATACCAACGACATTAGTTGGAGCATCGGGAACCGTGCGTGGTGTAGTAGCCGCTGACGGCGTCGAGGCAAGTGAGTTTCCGGCGCTATTTGTCGCGGTAACTGTGAAAGTGTATGCAGTGCCGTTATTGAGTCCAGTAAATGTGCAAGTGAGAAGCGCAGTATTGGTACAAGTTGCTGGCGCCGTTACTGCTGGAGATGCGCTCACGCTATAACCGGTGATCACAGCGCCGCCATCAATCACTGGTGCTAGCCAGGCTAGTTCGATTTGTGTATTTCCCGCGGTAGTTGTGACACCTGTTGGCGCATCAGGCACAGCGACGGGAGTGATAGATGTAGATGCAACAGATGAAGTGGATGAGCCCGCGATATTTGTTGCAATCACTGTGAAGGTATAGCTACTCCCGTTCACTAGGCCTGAGAAAGTGCAACTCAAGTTTGCAGTATTTACGCAATCAGTAGGTGCGGTAATTGCAGGTGACGAAGTCACGGTGTATCCCGTGATATTTGCGCCACCGTTTGATGCTGGTGCGCTCCAGGAGACAGTTGCCCGGGCATTCCCAGCAACGGCTATTATTGAAGTTGGTCTGCCAGGGAGAGTACGCGGAGCGAGCGCAGCCGTTGGATCAGCCGCGACGGTTCCGGCACCATTTATTGCTACCACCGAGAAGGCATATGGAGTGCCATTAGTGAGACCGGTGAAGGTACAGGTAAATGCGATGACATTGGTGCACCCGGCAGGAGCGGTGACTGCAGGTGATGATGTCACGCTGTAACCGGTGATACTCGAGCCACCATCCGACGTAGGTGCGCTCCAGTTGATGACGATCTCAGTATTACCAGCGATAGTGACGACGTTGGTCGGCGCCCCAGGAACAGTGCGTGGTGTGACTGCAGTAGAAGGCGCTGATGCCGAGGAGTTTCCAGCAGCGTTTATTGCCACTACTGTGAAGGTGTACGAGAGACCATTTGTTAACCCGGTATACGTGCACGTCAAATTCAATGTATTCACGCAATCAACTGGAGCGGCGACTGATGGCGAGGATGTCACGGTATAACCAGTGATCGGCGATCCACCATTAGATGCAGGTGCTTGCCAGACCACTACTGCTTGCGCATTTCCGAGAGTCGCAGTGGTTCCAGTGGGAGCACCTGGAATTGTCAGTGGCGTTATTGCGGCAGAGGCCACTGATGCACTTGATGACCCAGCAACATTGGTCGCAACAACGGTGAAGGTGTAGGTGGTGCCGTTTGTCAGCCCGGTGAGTGTGCATGAGGTGGCGCCGGTTGTGGTGCAGGTCAAGGAACCAGGCGACGAGGTCACGGTATATCCAGTAATCGCTGAGCCCCCAGTTGATGTTGGAGCGCTCCACGAGAGCGTTGCTTGCATATTGCCCGCTGTTGCGATCACATTAGTCGGCGCACTTGGAATTGTCCGCGGTGTAATAGATGCAGAGGCACCGGATGAATTGGAGCTACCAGCTGCGTTAAGGGCAACCACGGTGAAGGTGTACGCAGTGCCGTTTGTTAATCCCGAGAAGGTGCAGCTGAGATTAATCGTGGTTGTGCAATCAGCAGGCGTGGTAACCGCAGGTGTTGAAGTGACCGTGTAACCGGTGATTGCCGACCCCCCATTTGATAGCGGCGCGCTCCACGAAATCGTTGCTTGGGTGTTTCCTGGAAGTGCTGTCACTGAGGTGGGCGCATCGGGAACTGTTCGTGGTGTGGTTGAAAGTGAGGCGCTAGACGCGCTCGATTCACCTCGTGCATTGATTGCCACTACGGTGAATGTGTACCCGGTTCCATTTGTCAATCCAGTAACGGTGCACGATAAGGCGCCAGTTGTGGTGCAGGTCTGTCCACCACTTGAAGTTGCGCGATAGCCAGTTATTGGAGAGCCACCATCGATAGGCGCGCTCCACGAAACAGTTGCTTGGGTATTACCTGGAGTGGCAGAGACACCGGTTGGCGTTTCGGGTGCTGTTGCAGCAATAACTAGTTCGGGATCGCTCTGTAAATAGAAGGTGGCACGATTATTTTCTGTCGCCCGGCCTAATAGCGTGACTGATTCACCCAGGATGCTGTAGATGGCAGAGCCGATTTTTATTGCAGGGTTCACAATGGTCATCGCGAGAGGTTTGCCGGGCGCGGTATTTGGCACTGTCTCATCGGGTGCGAGCCACGAGACCACCATCGAAAGGAGGACATTATTACTGTTGTCGAGAAGGTTTCGAGCACGAGAGAAATCTCCAACGAGTTTTGCTGAGATGGTGGTGTTATCTGGAAGCGCTCCTGCCGGAACAGCGATTTCTACGCTGCGCTCTGGGTCGACATCGGCGCTGAGCCTGGTGGCAGATCCGGTTAGAGCCTGAACGCTTCCGAGTGGCGTGAGCGAATTTTCGTTGACTCCGTAGAGGGAGGTTTGGATCCACTTAGCATGGAGCGTTCTCGTTCGGTCCGGAGTGAAGGCGATTCCGGCATTGCCAATCTTGGTGCCGCTGCCGTTAACACGCCCATTTATGGTTGAGGAGGCGTCATACCAACCATCAAAGGTGAAGTTCGCTCGTGTGGGTAGCGGCAGCGTTAATCCTGAACCACCAATCGCGAAGTTATCACTTGCTCTTGGGGCAGAGCCATTAGTACCTGCGTGATAGGTGACGATGTAGTTTGTTGCTCGCCACTTTGCGTAGAGAGTCTTCGCGCCAAGAATAGTGATGTTTGCACCATCACTGTAAGTTGCGCCACTACCGTCCGCGTTCTCACTCCACCCATCGAAGGCGAAATACTGTCTGGAGAAGCTCAGTGAGTTTGCGGCGGTTAATGCAGTTGCTTGATCCGCGACAATGTTTGCTTGCGATGCCGTGGTACTAGTCCCATCATTCTTATCGAATGTAATCGAGTAGTTATTAGCACTCCATTGCGCATAGAGCGCAAAGTCATCGGTTTGGCCATGGATTGCGCTAGTCGTGACCTGTGATCCACCTGAGGTTTGCGTGAACCAACCGTTGAAGCTGTAGCCAGGCCGGGCTGGCGTTGGTAGCGAATTCAAAGTGCCATCGGTCAGTGTTGTCGCCGGCCCACCGGTGACGCCGGTGACGCCGGTGCCATTTCCGTCGTAAGAGATGTTCAGGGTTCGTGCGCTCCATCGTGCATGCAGGGTGAAGTCCGCTGTTTTGCCATGTGCTGCGCTAGTGGTCACTCGCGTTCCACCAGTGGGTGCGGTGAACCAACCGTCGAAGTCGTACCCGGCTCTTGCTATCGACGGCAAGGTGGAAAGCACAGCTCCGGTAACCGTGCTTGTTGCGCCTCCACTTGGCGTGCCTCCGCCATTGGCGTTGTAATTAACACTTAATGTGTTGGCATTCCATTGCGCAGTCAAAGTAATCGAGGCAGTTGGTGAGTAAGACCAACCAACCACTGTGCTGCCATTCGACCATCCCGCAAATGTGTATCCGGTACGAGTTGGGTCACTTGGTTTGGTGAGTGCGGTTCCGGTATATGTGAGCGAGGTGACTGCGCTGCCACCATTGGAATCGAATGTCACAACGAAGGCAGGTATCCACTTGGCGAAGATTGTCTTATTCTCCAAGAAATTGATCGATTGACCATTGCTGTATTGCGACCCCGTGCCATCGCCATTTGCTGTCCAGCCACCGAAGGTGTAGTCGGTTCGGGTGAATGTATTGGCAGTGAGGTTCGTAGCGGTATCGGCAGTGAGACTTTGGGTAGCACTTGCAGGACTGCCGCCATTCGCATCAAAGGTCAGTGTGATTGAATTCTTATTCCAAATGGCGGTAAATGTCAGTGTGGATGAACCAACGACATAGATTTCGTTTGGTTGATATGTCTGGCCGCCTGATGTCCACCCCGCGAAGGTGTAACCAGTCCGTGCCAAAGAAACGCCCGAGGCTACGAAGAAGGAGTCATTGGTAAGGCGATCGGATTCAGTGGGGGGCGTGCCGCTGCCACCATTAGCAAGATATGTAATCGTGTAGAGCTGCCCCGACCAGACTGCGGTGAAAGAAACATTTGAAGTCTGGACAACATAGGTTTGACCAGGGTTATAAGTGTTGGTGCCATCGTTCCACCCCAAGAAGAGGCGCCCAGCAAGAGTGACTGCCGCTCCAACCGAGAATGTGTCACCGATATTTCGACCAGTAAGCCCGGTTGGTGCGGCGCTTCCGCCATTGGAGTTATACGAGACTGAGTAATTTATTGCCGTCCACTGTGCGGTGAAGGTGATATTTCGTGCAGGCATTCCATAGTTACTACTTGCGCTCACGGGGTCTACGCCATCATTCCAATTGTTGAAGGTGTAACCAGGGCGCGTAGGTGCTGCGGCTACTGAAACATTGCCTAGATAAGTAGTTGTCACTGATGATGGAACTGCGCTAGTGCCGCCGTTTAAGTCATACGATGCTAGGTAATTGATCGCGGTCCACGATGCGGTAAATGCGATATCTGAGGTGCCAATTTGGATAGTGGCACCCGGTCCGTAGGTGACACCATTAGCCACCCAGCCATTGAATGTGTAACCAGTTCGCGTCACTGCAGCCTTGACAGTGATGATATCGCCGATGTTCTTGCTACTTTCGGTGGGTGCAGTGGAGCCGCCGGCTGGGTCATAGGTGATTTGATACGCGATTGGCGTCCAGGTCGCAAAGGCGAGATAGCTTGTTTGGGTGATGATCCAACCATTTGCTCCTTGGTTGATTGTGTTACCAGATTGATCTTTCCATCCAGCAAAGGTGTAGCCAGCGCGAGAAGGGCTTGCGTTGGCGGTAATCGCTTGATTGTTAGAACACTTTTGTTCTGGTTGTGCACTATTTTGATCAGCGACGCACTCACTGTCGTAGGTGAAGGTGCCTGGTGCGAGCGTGCCGCCACCAAGTGAGTAGCGCACTGCATAGATTGCAATCCATTGTGCTGTTAGCACTAGTGGTGCATCTTGGAGGCGGTAAGTATCACCCTTGTTGTAGATGCTCGTTCCATCAGACCAACCGGCAAATGTGTAGTTGGTGTTGTTCGCATAAGTATCAATCAAGGAGCTGATGGTGATATTCGTGCCGTAGGTGCCGCTCGTATTTGTTGGGAAAGAGGTGAGCGTTGGATTTGGTGCGGCTCCACCGGCAAGTCCGGCGTTGTAAGTAACAGTGATGGTCTTGATAGTCCATACCGCATAGAGCGTGACATCACTGGTGGTGGTGAAGCCAGTATTTGAAATTGCACTTAGTGCACCAGCAGTCGTGGCCCATCCAATAAAGTCATAACCAGTTCGGGTCATCAATCCGATACCTGGGAGCGTGACGGTTGTTCCCGCAGTTGTATATGAGCCATTTGCTGGCGCAGAACCACCAGCGCCATTGGCGTTGTAAGAGATTGTGTAGGTATTCGCGCTCCAGACTGCATAAAGAGTGCGCGTTTGTGTTGGTGTGTACGAACCACTGATCGCAGCACCTGATGTGCTCTCAGACCAACCGCTAAAGGTGTAGCCAACTCGAGTCAGTGAGCCGACAGTAGGTAAGTTAATTGCTGGGGAGCCATAGGTGTAGTTCTCTGAGTTGCGCGAAGCGCTGCCGGTTCCGTTATTTGCATCGTATGTAATCGCGTAAACGGCGAGATTCCATTGTGCATTGAGTGTGATATTGCTGGAACCGACCGTGTAGGTATCACCAGGTTGGTAGGTGGTTGAGCCATCGTTCCAGCCGGTGAAGTTCCAACCCGTTCGGGTAACGGCACCGATTCCAGCAACGGTGAAGGTGGCTCCGATGTTCTTTGTGGATTCAGTGGGGGCGGTGCCGGTGCCACCATTTCGACCATAAACAACGATGTAATTGATCGGCGTCCATTGTGCATGGAGCGTAATGTCGCTAGTGCCGCCCGGTGCGTAGGGGAATAGCAGCGCACTTCCACCACTTGTTGCGGTGAACCAACCATTGAAGGTGTATCCAGTACGCGTTGGCGGCGATGGCGCCGAGACCGAACCTGCGTAGGTGAATGTGCCGGCAGTGACTGTGGAGCCACCTCGGCTATCAAAATTCACGTTATATGTATTGACAGTCCACGCGGCATAGAGGGTGATGTCTTGAGTGAGGATGTATGGCGAGCTCGTATCTGCAGCGCTTCCACTAATTGTTGACCATCCTGAGAAGGTGTGTCCGGTCTTCACCATTGTTCCAACAGTGGCAAGCGTCAGACCTGGATTACCGATGGTGTAAGAGGCGGAAGCTACCGAAGGCGATCCACTTGTTGCTGTTGCCGCGCTATAGGTAACGGTAAAGGAATTAAGCTTCCAGATTGCATAGAGCGTGACCGTTGCAGATGCCGGTGTAGGAAGTGTTGAACCGGCTGCATACTTACCGACGGAACAAGTAGCGCCAACCGAAGGTTGCGTTGTGCACCAGCCGTCGAATGTGTAGTTCGTCGGCGCGATGAAGGTATTTGTACTCGCTGTTAATGTGCTTCCAGCGAAAGTTTGGGTTGCTGGTCCGCTACCAGTGCCAGTATTTCCGTTGTATGTGTACTGATTTCCCGACCAGATCGCGAATAGCGACAATCCACCGGCAGGCATTGTCACACCTGTTTGACCAAGGGCGTAGTTGTTGCCGCCACCTCCTGACAAGGTATTCCAACGCAACAAGGTGTAGCCACTTCGAGTGAAACCACTGCCATTGTTGAGCGAGACTGTCGCACCTGTGTTTCCAGTCGTCGCGGCAATTGTTCCGGTGCCGCTATTTGAGTTATAAGTGATTGATTGCGAAACTCCGGTCCAAATAGCAAAGAGCGTGACGGTGGTAGTTGCTGGATTTGGAAGCGCGCTAGAGCTACTTCCGCCATACTGCGTTCCCGAACACGCTGCTCCTAATGCGGGTTGGATGGTGCACCAACCACCGAATGTGTAGCCAGACGGTGGTGTAAATCCGTTGGTTTGTGCGGTCAGTGAGTTACCAATATAGGTCTGCGTGGCTGTTGACCCTGATCCACCATTGGCGTCGTAAACATATTGGTTTCCGCTCCAAACAGCCCAGAGCGTGAGGCCGCCGGCAGGCATCGTGACCCCTGTTTGACCCAATGCGTAAGGGGTGGCGTTTCCGGCACTTGAAGTGTCCCACCGTGAGATTGTGTACCACTGTCGTGTGAATCCAGAGCCATTGCTTAGCGTCACCGTTGAGTTGGTGTTTCCGATTGTAGCCGCAACAGTTCCCGAGCCACCGGTGCCTGGCATATATGTAATGGTTTGTGAATTTGCGTTCCAGATCGCATAGAGCGTGAGGCCACCTGCTGGCATTTGCACACCAGTTTCTCCGAGTGTGTAACTTGTTCCGGTTCCGGTGCTCAAGGTATCCCAGCGCGCAAGGGTGTACCCAGACCGAGTGAATTCACTTCCTGAACGAAGCGTCACACTCGTATCAGTATTTCCCAGAGTTGGTATGGGTGTGCCACTTCCATTGTTTGCGCTATACGAGATGGTTTGTTGCGCGGCGTTCCATCGCGCATACAAAGTGAAGTTCGCGCTCTGGCCATGTGAATAGGGAAACGAGATTGTGCTTCCACCTGTCGATAACAAAGACCAACCAACGAATGTGTACCCCGCCCTTGTTGGCGTCGTTGGTGCTACTAGGAGCGATCCGTTACTAATAGTGGTAGCAGACGATGATCCAGTGCCACCGTTAGCATCGAAGGTGGCAGTAATAATCGTTGGATTCTGGACACCAAAGAGTCGAATCTCGCTCACTGCGACCAGTGGATCGGGAGATTGACTTCTAATTCCGGTGAATTTGAGTTTGTAGTACCTAAATGATCCTTGAGAACTGATCGAGGCATCATTTGTGTAGTCAGCATTCCGAGTCGATGGCGGCGACATGCCTGTGACGGTGCCAACCAATGTCATACCTGATACGAAGGAAGTGTTTGAACCATAGAGTTCAAATGAGACCGGGTCTCTGTTGTCAAAATCATTCGCAGTGGTTAATCCGATTTTGGTGATGGCCCATGGACCTTTGAGGTCAATAAGAACGCTGGTGTTAATGCCGCCAATCCCGCCAACAGTATTGCTGCCATTATTTTGACTGGAGCCCCCCCAGTTGATGTATTTGGTGCTGGTGTTGTTGTCGAATGCTTTGTTGCAAGTCTCATTGGTGGGGGAGCCACCTGCATCGACTCGGTAAGGATCTCCCGTTCCTGCGGCGGTGCTGCACGCCGTGGTCACGCCCGTTGGCGTGAGTGTTATTGAGGTCCCAGACGCTGTTCCGGTGCCGACGATGTTCACTGCGCTCACTCGGAAGCGATAGGCAATTCCATTTGTTAGACCAGTTACGGTTCGCGAGGTTGTTGTTGATGCGGATGCTGTGAAAGTTGTCCAAGTACTTCCGGCATCACTGGAGTAATCAACGATGTAGTTAGTAATTGCTGAGCCACCATTGCTCGCTGGCGCACTCCAGTTCACAGTGATTTGCCCGCTACCAGCTGTTGGTGTGCCTATTGTTGGTGCACCTGGAACTGTTGCCCACTTCGCGTAGAAAGTCACATTGGCAGCGGTCATTGTGTAGGTGCCACTCGATGAATAAACAGTGCCATTGCCAGCTGCATCTGTTGTCCACCCTACGAAGGCTGATCCCGATGCAGTGGGTGTTGTGGATGAGATGGTGACCGTTGCACCGTTGAGATATCGCAGACTGTCGGTCGGTACGGAACCAGCTTGGCCGTTGAGGTTGTAGGTAACTGTGTAACTTGCATCAGCTTGCGCTGCAAAGTTGGTGGCTACTTGTGACGCGGTAAGTGCTGTGTTGTATAGCGCGAGATCTCCGATTGCTCCTGTGAAATAGGTATCTGCTGACCAGTGGCTTCGAGCAATAAAGTTAGTCGTTCGACTGATGTTATTTGGCATTGTCGTGTAAGACGAAACAGTCTTGATTACGATGCCATTTTTGTAGATTACGCAGCCATTCGTTGGGTCGACGGTGATGGCAAAATGGGTCCAGACATTATTAACGATAGCTCCGGCATCAGAGGTGCAATATCCGACAGGAGATGTGACCGTTCCTTTAAAAAACTGCAGAACGAGCTGATCAGTATTCCAATACCGGCCGACTAAAATATTGTTACTTTCTGCTCCATTTCCAAAGTCAATGATTCGCTGCCATGCACCTGTAGTTGTTAGAAAGCGAGCGAAGAAGCTAATGGTGAAACCTGTGGTGAAATCTGCAAAACCAGCAGGGACTGTTCCATGTTGATTATTAGAGGCGAAAGAGTAGAAACCTCCGGAAGTCGATGCGGTGTATGCCGGGTTAGATACGAGCGTCGCGTTATTGCCATTTGTTGAGATGTCCACCCAGCTGGTGGTGCTTCCGGTGGTCGAGCAATTGTTGCCAGCATCGAGGTGCAGGAGTAATCCACTTTGAACGACGCTTGAACCGCAACTTGTCCACTGTGCGAAGAGTGAAAAGTTCGCTGTCTGGTTGTGTGCAGCACTTGTAGTGACTTGAGTGCCGCCAGTCGCGGCTGTGAACCATCCACTGAAGGAAAAACCGGAGCGCGAAGTGGTTGCGAGAGTCGAAATTGTTCCGCCTGTGATTGTTGTTGCAGAACCACCGACAGGGGTAGTTCCACCGTTCGCGTCGTATGCAATATTGAGAGTGTTTGCAGTCCACTGTGCATACAAAACCAGCGCAAATCGTGAAGCTGGCATTGCAACAGTTGCGTTCGCTGCGAGAGGGGTGCCACTTCCACCTGCTCCGGTATTCCAGCCAGTGAATGTATAGCCAGCTCTTGTGAATCCAGTTCCGGCTGCCGTTGTGATGTTTGAACCAGTAAGTGCCGTACCGCCAGTTGGTGTCGTACCACTGCCACCATTTAAGTCGTAGGTATATGAATTGAGATTCGCGATACGAATAATTACGATTCCCAGTCCGCCGCTCGCTCCGATTGAATTGGAGTCTGCTCCTGATCCACCACCGCCACCAGTGTTTGCAGTTCCATTTGTTCCTAAGTTAAGTGAAGGAGTCGAATTTCCACCTCCGGCGTTACCACCGCCACCAAGTCCGCCAAGGCCACCCCTTACAGTTGCGCTCCAGCCGCCACCGCCACCGCCACCGCCAAAATTGTTAGCAGTTCCCTGGATTGTGCAGCTAGGACCATTGCCACCGTTGTTAACCGTACTTCCCGCAGTAGCGAGTCCACCCCCACCGGCGCCCGAAGTCGATGAACTACAGAGCGAGGTCGAGTCATTTGTTCCCGTTACTGAAGTTCCGCCAGTTCCTGGGTCAGAGTTGGAGTTCCATCTTCCTCCGCCATTTCCTCCTGATGCTGTAACGGAAGAAAATTGAGAAGCACCACCATTCGAACCATTGCCACTACCCAGCCCACCTGTGCCACCAGCACCAACAGTTACCAATATCGTTCCACTCACAGAGAAGTTTGACCTGTATGAAACAGCTCCACCGCCACCACCGCCACCACCATTACCACCTGCGCCGCCGCCGCCGCCAACTACTACGACATCAACTGCAGAGATACCTACTCCTGGGGTGTATGAGCAGGAACCGACAGAAGTGAATGTTCGAATTGTGTAACCTGGAACAGAGGTAGTGTCACCCGAAGAGCTACATGTTGAGAAAGTGGTTGCATTTCCGAGATTTGATTGAGTTCCAGGTCCGACAATATTCACAGCACGAACTCGAATATTGTATGCCGTTGCATCATTAAGACCCGTTACAACAACTGGCGATGCAGTAACGGCTGGAGAGAATGCAGTCCAAACCGTTCCATCAAGTGTGTATTCGTAATTAGTAATTGTGGCTCCGTTATCAGAGCCAGGAACAAACGTGATTGTGACTTGTCGCATTCCGCCTTGTGCGGAGATACTCGTTGGGGCTGCCGGTGCAGCTAAAGTAAAGGTGAATGTAGTGTTTGAAGTACTTGCCGCGACGAAGCTACTATCTGCGGCCTTAGTCGCGACAACTAAGCATGTTCCTGCTCCGGTGGCCGTTAGAGAATTAACTGCTATTGAGCATCCAGTGGCTGTTCCTCCTGATGCTAGCGAGTAACTGAATGCTCCGGTACCACTTCCACCCGAAGCGCTGAGGGTAATAGCTGTGTTTAGGGGAGCGCTCGACCCGACAAAACTAATTCCTCCTTGAGTGGCAAGAGTCGTTACGGAGGTTGATTGTGAAGATTCATTTGCACTTGCGTAGTTTCCGGTGCCGATGGCGGTGATAGTCACTCGGTATCCGGTGCCACTTGCAATACTCGCAAAATTGCTTGAGTTAATCACTAATGGTGAAGTCGCACTTGTGATAGTGGCTAACAACGATGTGCCGGCAGAGTTATAAACCTTCGCGGTGTAAGAAGTTGCGTTAGTTACTGCGGTCCAAGTCGCGGTGAGCGATGCAGCAGTTGCTGAAGTTGCCGCAAGAGTTGGTGTAGTGGCGGTGGCAAGTGTGGCCGAGTTGATCGTAAATGTCCCATCAGATGCATATGAAATGGATGGACCATTTGTTGCTACTGCGCCTGAGCAATTCACATAATAAGTTCCTGCCGAAAGTGTTGCTGCAGTAGCAGCAGAGATACTTCCGTTAGTTGAAACTTTATTTGTTCGAGCAAAATCAGAATAAATTTCGCATGTTGGGTTAGTGGTGAGTGTGTATGTTGGAGCTTGCGTGTAACTGGCAGTGATTGCGGTGCTCGAACCAAAAGTAATTGATGTTGGAGAGACTGTTGGTGTGATAGTTACCGTGCTCACATAACGAAGAACTACTATTCCTGAACCTCCGGTGCCACCGGTTCGAGTGGTCGTAGGAAATCCACCACCATTTGGAGTACCTGCGCCACCACCTCCACCGCCTGTGTTGGCGCTACCAGATGTTGCCACCACATAGGTATGAGATGCGACTGTTGTTCCCGCAGTGACGCCACCACCATTGCCACCACCGTGTACTCCCGATCCGATTGCACATGGGAATGTTCCGATGCCATGACATCCGCCACCGCCACCGCCACCATAAGTAGCGCCCGTAATTACTGAGGCTTCACCAACGCCGCCGGCACCTGCTTGTCCATTCACATTTGCGATGGAAACCGCGTCACCACCATTCCCACCAGCGCCACCACCGCCACCCGCTGGGTAACCGTAAGTGCCCGCTCCTGCAGCGGCACCGCCGTTTCCACCATTACTTCCCGTTCCGGCGACTAAACCGTTACCGCTGATTCCCGTTCCCGAGGCGCCACCACCCGTAGCAGCAGAACCTGCGGCACCATTAGTCCACGATGCTCCGAGGCCGCCACCGGCAGCGCTGACTCCCAGCGCACTCGACTGACCACCATCACTTCCCGCAGTGAAAGGGCCAGATGGGCTCCAGCTTGAACCTGCACCACCGGCACCAACGACAATAATGTTTGTAGATCCCGGCGTTGAGGTGATGTTTAAGGATTCTGTGAGACCACCACCGCCACCACCACCGCCAACGATAGTGCCGCCACCGCCACCGCCACCAACAGTTAACGCATCGACGCGTGTTGCTCCAGCAGGCACAGTCCATAAACAACTACCCACTGCAGTAAAAGAATTTACTGTATATCCATTTGCTATTGATGTCGTAGGGCTGCATCCCCAAACGGGGAACAGAGTGAGTGTTAAGTTGGAAGTAATTGAGACTGATTGTTGGTTGGTGTACGCAACCGTGGTTGAACCATTCGAAGTTGCCCAACCTAAGAATGTAAATCCACTTGGTGGCGATGCGTAATTCGAGAGTGTGATACTTGCAAGCCCGCTACCCGTTTGAGTCGATGGCGCAGTGCCGCCGCTCATTCCTGAAAAAGCCGAATTTGTGTTGTTATAAGAAACCGAATAGGTGAGTGCGGTCCATTTGGCATACAAAGTTATGGCGGCATTCATCCCAGAAGGCGTGTAAGAAGCCCCGGCATTTCCTACCAATGTACTGAGCGCAATATCAGAGTGCCATCCCGCGAAAATATATCCACCACGAGTAGGTGTTGGCAGAGTCAGCGCTGTAGAGCCCGGAGTAAATGTTTGTGTTGTCGTTGAGTTTCCGCCAGTTGCTCCGTTGTATGTGTAGGTAACGGTATATGTACCCACATATTTGACGACAACTACGCCTTGAGCTCCAGAGGCTCCGTTGAGCGCGACTGTCGTTGAATACGCACCATCACCACCAGTTCCGTAGCCGTTTGTCGTTGATCGAAAGCTCCAACCGCTTACCCCGTAGCTTGCACCGCCTTGTCCGTAGGTAGCGCTTGCGCCAGAAATTGTTGATGACAAACCTGCGCCGATGGTGTTGAAGTTTGCCGCTCCCCGAGAGCCACCACCAGGACCACCCGCACCACCAATGCTTGTGCCACCATCGTTGAAAAACCCACCACGGAAACCGTTTTGGGCGGCAAAAGTGCTGCCACCAATCGTTACAGAAGATCCAGTGCCTCCATCGCCCCAGTTAAATGCCTGCCAATAATTGGACGATCCACCACCGCCACCACCGGCAGTGCCATTCCCACCTTGCATTGATGATGAAGTGCAGGCGATGTTGTTCGCCAAATTCGCAGCACAACCACCACCTCCGCCACCTCCTGCGGTGATGGTGCCAAATGCAGATTGATTACCTTGGCTACCTTCAGGACCAGGACGGTTCGCGCCAGCAGTTCCACCAACACCCCCAGACCCAACAACGATTGTGTTATTTCCACTAAGGGGAACTGCGGCCGCCGAGTACGCACCACCTCCTCCGCCAGCACCACCTGCGGAATTGAAATTGCCTGAGAAATTACCGGCACCACCGCCACCGCCACCAACTACAAGGACATCAGCTGTTGTGACACCAGTTGGCGTAGACCAACCACAAGTGCCGACTGTCGAAAAAGTTGCGATGGTATAGCCAGGTGCAGAAGTTGTATCTGTGCTTGGAGTACAAGTGCGTAATGTGACTGAAATTGTGAAAGATGCTGTGCTGGTGCCAGATGTATTTGTGGCAGTTATTGTTATCGAGCGCGAAGCAAGCGTTGTTGTCGGCGTTCCTGAAAGAAGTCCAGTAGAGGTACTAAAAGAAATTCCTACATTAGAGAGGGCTGTAGAATCAGCATTTGGAATTGAGTAGGAACTGGCTGGCCCCGCGGTACCAGTATTTGTAATGGAGTAGCTCGAAATCGCACTTCCGATATTGGCATTAATAGATGTACTTGAAAGTGAAATAGCTGGGGCATTAACGATTCGAAGAACTACTAAACCTGATCCACCACTGCCACCGGTTCGAGTGGTCGTAGGCCATCCACCACCATTTGGAGTTCCTGCGCCACCACCTCCACCGCCTGTGTTGGCGCTACCAGATGTTGCCACCACATAGGTATGAGATGCGGTTGTTGTTCCCGCAGTGACGCCACCACCATTGCCGCCACCGTTTACTCCAAGACCAATTGCACAAGGAGACACTGTCCCGATGCCGTGACATCCGCCACCGCCACCGCCACCATAAGTAGCGCCCGTAATCACTGAGGCTTCACCAACGCCACCGGCTCCTGCCTGTCCACTCACATTTGCGGTGTAAACCGCGTCACCACCATTACCACCAGCGCCGCCACCGCCACCCGCTGGATAGCCGTATTGGTAGTAGGTCGGACTTGTTCCTGCAGCAGCGCCGCCGTTTCCACCATTACTTCCCGTTCCGGCGGATAAACCGATACCACCACTACCTGTTCCAGATGCGCCGCCACCTGTAGCAGCCGAACCGGCAGCGCTACTAGTCCACGATGCTCCGAGACCACCACCGGCAGCACTGATCCCCAGCGCACTTGACTGGCCTCCATTACTTCCCGCAGTCAAGGAGCCGGATGTGCTCAAGCTTGAACCCGCTCCACCGGCGCCAACAGCAATTGTGTTCATCGAGTTAGGCGTGACTGCGACGCTCATAGCTTCCGTGACGCCACCGCCACCGCCAC
>CAYMEB010000097.1:0-16453 GCA_964389095.1 uncultured Hyphomicrobiaceae bacterium | reverse complement strand
GCAGCCGCGCCGGTCGCCGGGCTGATGCTTTCCACCACCGCCGTCCAGATCAGGCCGGGGTAGGTGTCGATCGTGATCTCTGCCAACTGTCCCGGCTGCATGTGCGTGAGGTCGGTTTCCTTGAAGTTCGCCTCCACCCACGGGCGGGTGTCGGTGACGATGGCGAGCACCGGCGTCGCTGCCTTGATCTGCTCTCCCGGTTGAAGCTTGACGTTGGCCGCGATGCCGCCTGACGGTGCCACGATCGTCGTCCGTGACAGATCGTACGCGGCCCGGTCGCGCAGGGCAGTCTTTTCTCGTACGAGGGCATGATCAGCGGTGGGGAGGTCGGGCGCGTTGCCGAGCGCGGTCAGGGCCCGACGCTCTTTCTCACGCAAGACCTGGACACGGTCACGGGCCGCGACAGCGCCGCTCTCCGCCTCCTCGAGCTTTGCCGTTGCCGCTACGCCTCTGGAGGCCAGTTGGCGCTGGCGCGCGAGGGTCTGGTCCCCGTAGCGGACTTTGCTTTCAGCTTCCTTCAGTTCCATGCGGGCTTCCGCCAGCAGGAGCCGATAGGTCTCGACTTGCGTCTTGGCCTGGTCGAGTTCCGCCTCGGCCTTCTGCAACGCCAGCCGGAACGGCTCCGGGTCGATCCGAATCAACACGTCACCGGGCGAAACCCGGGCATGGTCACGAACCTCCACCGACAGCACCCGCCCCGCGATGTCGGAGGCAATCTGAACGACGTCGGCCTTGACGTAGGCATTGTCGGTCGAGGCGGTCGGCCGACCGAGCAGCCAAAACGCAAGCGCGCCGACGACAACGAGAGTCGGGGCGCCCAACACGACGACGGCCCGAGCCAGCTTCGCCGATTCGTGCCAATAGGTGCTCAGGTGGGTCCAGGGCGAGCGCCGCATATAGCTCTCTTGGAAGGTTGCGACTTGCGCGAGCATTAATTGTAACGCCATTTCGCCAATGAACCGTCTGCAAATCCGGCAGGGCGGCCCGACCGTTTTGGCGCGGCTGCCGTGGCGGCGGACCCAATACCCTGGCGCGTGTCGCAGGAGAGCGGAATCGGCGGGGCCGGGCGTGCAGCCCGTTTCGGCCGAACCCGCGGGGGACAGCTTAATGAACATGGATCAGCCTGCGGTCCCGCTGTCCGGTGCCCGCAGGGTTTTCGTGCTCGCGACGGTGATCGCGAGCGCAACCGTCCAGAATGCCGCTACATTCACGGCCTCGGCCATTCTGCCGCAGATGCAGGGGGCGCTGGCAGCGACCGCCGACGAGATCTCGTGGACGATGACGTCGAGCCTGCTGGCGACGGCGATCATGTTGCCGCTGGTGGGCTGGCTCGTCCCCCGATACGGCACGCGCAACGTCATGTTCGTGGCGATGACCGCGTTCAGTTTCGCGACATTCTTATGCGGCATCGCACAAACGCTCGAGACCATGATTCTGTTCAGGATCTTTCAGGGCGCCTCCGGAGCGGCGCTGATTCCGCTGGGCCAGATCGTCATCCTGGAAGTGTTTCCCCGCCGACAGCACAGCCTGGTGATCTCGCTCTTCGGCCTGGCGAATACGGTCGGTCCGGTCATGGGACCGCTGGCCGGCGGCTATCTGGCGGAGCACTACACCTGGCGCCTAGCTTTCCACATGCTGGTTCCGATCGGCATCGCGAGCGCGATCGCGGCTTATGCGGCACTCCCTCAGCGGACGCAGGGCGACAGGCCTGACCTCGACTGGACAGGCTTCCTCTCGCTCTCGCTCGCGATCGCCGCCTTGCAATGGGTGCTTTCCCGAGGCGAACGGGTGGACTGGTTCGACTCGCGCGAGATCATTCTGGCGACCTGGGCATGCCTGATCGCTGCCTGGATCTTTCTCGCCCACTCGCTCACGGCGCGACGGCCGTTCATCGACCTCTCGCTGCTGCTCGATCGCAACTATGCGATAGGAACGATCCTGATCATCGCGTTCGGGATGGTGAGCTTCACGCCGGTCGTACTGCTGCCTCCGCTGATGCAGATCCAGATGGGCTTCCCCGACAGCGACATCGGCATCATGATCGCCTGGCGCGGCTTCGGCATCATGGTCGGCTTCGCACTTTGCATCCTCATGAGCAGGCTCGATCAGCGCCTGCTGATCCTGCTGGGCTACGGCGCGCAATTGTGGTCCGGCCTGTGGATGATGCGGCTTGATCTCAACACGACGCTGCCGGTGTTCTGCGCCAACGCACTCCTGCAGGGCATTTCCATCGGCCTGGTCTGGGCGCCGATATCGACACTCACCTTCCGGACCATCTCGGTGGACAAGCGTGCGCCCGCGATGGCGATGTTCCACCTCGTGAGGTCGGTTGCGACCAGCATGTTCATCGCGGTCTCCGTCGCGATCGTCGTGCGGTCGACCGGCCAGAGCTACGCCGGGCTATCCGAGACCATCTCGGCCTTCAACCGCTCCCTCGCCGTGCCCTCGATCGCCGGCGGGTGGACCATCGAGACCACGCAGGGAATCTCCGCGCTGGCGCGCGAGATCAATCGCCAGGCGATCATGGTCGGCCATCTCAATGCCGCGCTGCTGCATGCGGTGATTTCGGCCGTCGCGCTTCTTCTCGTCCTGCTCGTGCCGAAGGAGAGCAAGACCTGAACATCGATTGCCGAGGAGGCCCCGCGAGCGTCGCTGATGCCGGTTGCGTCCAGACGGAGAGCGGGAAACAATCGGCCGGGATAGGACGGCTGGAGCTCGTGCTCGGAGGAAGAACGCGTGAAATTGACCGTGGTTGGCTGCGGCGATGCCTTCAGCTCGGGGGGCAGGTTCCAATCGTGCTACCTGCTCGAGGCCGGGCGCGATCGGGTGATGATCGACTGCGGAGCGACGACGATGCTCGGCCTCGGCCGGCTCGGGATCGATCCCAACAGTATCGAGAAAGCCGTAATCTCGCACTTGCACGGCGACCACTTCGGCGGTCTAGTCTGGTGGCTGCTGCATGCGCTCTATCCGGGCCGGCGGACGGCGCCTCTCGATATCTGGGGCCCCCCCGGCATCGAAGCCCGGTTCGTCGCCGCGGCGGAGGCGCTTTTTCCCGGCTGCACGGCAGTCGAAAGGAAGTTCAAGCTCACGTTCCACGAGATGCACGCAGGGCGCGCGGTCCGGGTAGGCGGGGTCGAGGTGGAGGCGTTCGAAGCAGATCATCCATCGGGCGCGCCCTCGCATGGGTTGCGGTTCGCGTACGGCGGCAAGCTGCTGGCCTTCACCGGCGACAGCCAGTGGAACGAAAGCCTCGTCGCCGGTGGGCGCGGCGCGGATCTCTACATCATGGAGTGCTACCGCTTCGTCGGTGCGCCGAGGTCGCACACGGCCTGGGAGAGCATCGCCGGCAATCTCCATCGGCTCGATGCGCGTCGCATCATGCTCACCCATATGGCGGACGACATGCTGGCGCACATGCGCGAAGTCACGACGCAGCGGGTCTTTCCGGCCGAGGATGCCCTTGTCGTCGAAATCTGAGGCGGGACGGGCAAGGGACCTGGGGGCGCTGGTCGGGGAGATCCGCCGCTGCCGCATCTGCGTCGAAACGCCGAAGGGTGCCCCGCTGCCACATGAGCCGCGTCCGGTGCTGCGGCCGAGCGCGTCCGCACGCGTGCTCGTCTGCGGGCAGGCGCCGGGCGTGCGCGTCCATGCCTCGGGCGTTCCCTTCACGGACCCCTCTGGTGACCGGCTGCGCAACTGGCTCGACGTCGATGAAGCGACGTTCTACGACCAGACGCGAATCGCCATCGTGCCGATGGGATTCTGGTTCCCGGGCCATGACGGCAAGGGTGGAGACCTGCCGCCGCGGCCGGAGTGCGCGCACCATTGGCACGCGCGTCTGTTCCAGGCGATGCCGAAAATCGAGCTGATCGTCGCTGTCGGACTCTATGCGCATGCGTTCCACCTGGGTCCACGGCGCGCCCGCAACCTGACCGACACGGTCTCGCGCTGGCGCACCTATTGCGCTCCGGGTACCGTGCCGGCGCTCGTGCCGACGCCTCACCCGTCATGGCGCAATAATGCCTGGCTGCGGCGCAATCCGTGGTTCGAGCGCGAACTGCTCGTCGACCTGCGGGCGCGCGTGAAGGCGTTGCTCTAGGGCGATCAGCGGCCGCGTGCTCAACCCGATCGAATACGGTTTCTGAGCTGACCGAGCCCGGGGAATGCGGCGATCCCGATCGCCGGTGCGGCAAATCCGATGCCGCCATCACGCATTCCCGGGCAAGACGCTTGCGCGCATTCGCGGTTCTGCCGCGAGGACGAAGCCGTCGCAAGGGCGATCAGGTATCAGTTGATTTCGCGCGGGTCCTGCGTCAGTCCGGTATCGTGGTGTTCGCTGGCGGGGACCGGGTGTCTTCGAGCCGCGGGTGAGAGGAAGGAGTCGAGAGATGGCGGTCAAACGGCTGAAGAGCGGCAAGCCGGCCCACGAACGGGCCGAGGACGAAGAAAAGGTGAGCGCGACCGTCGCTGCCCTCCTCAAGGACGTCGAGGCGCGCGGCGATGCCGCCGTTCGGGAGTTGTCGCAGAAGTTCGACGGCTATGCACCGGCGTCGTTCCGGCTTTCGCCCTCGCAGATCGAGGCGGCGATGCAGAAGGTCGCGCCGCGAGACATGGAGGACATCCGCTTCGCGCAGGCGCAGATCCGCAAGTTCGCGCAAGCGCAGCGGGCGAGCATGACGGACATCGAGGTGGAGACGATGCCCGGCGTGATCCTGGGCCACCGCAACATTCCGGTGCAGTCGGTCGGGTGCTATGTGCCGGGCGGCAAGTTCCCCATGGTCGCCTCCGCGCACATGTCCGTGCTGACCGCCTCGGTCGCCGGTGTTCCGCGGATTATTGCGTCTGCCCCGCCGACGAGGGGCGAGCCGCATCCTGCGATCGTCGCGGCGATGCACCTGGGCGGCGCGCACGAAATCTACGTGCTCGGCGGTGTGCAGGCGGTGGCTGCGATGGCGCTCGGCACCCAGTCCATCAAGCCGGTCGACATGCTGGTCGGGCCCGGCAATGCGTTCGTGGCGGAAGCCAAGCGGCAGCTCTTCGGTCGCGTCGGAATAGATCTGTTTGCCGGGCCGACCGAGACGATGCTGCTGGCCGACGATACCGTCGACGCGGAGTTGTGCGCGACCGATCTGCTCGGCCAGGCGGAGCACGGTTACAATTCTCCGGCCTGCCTGATCACCACCTCCATGAAGCTGGCTCACGCCACGATCGCGGAAGTCGAGCGCCTTCTGAAGATCCTGCCGACGGCGGAGACGGCTGCGGCGAGCTGGCGAGACTACGGCGACGTCATCCATTGCGACACCTACGATGAGGTTCTCGAGGTCGCCAACGAGATGGCCTACGAGCACGTGCAGGTCATGACCGACCGTGACGACTGGTTTCTCACCAACATGCGCAACTACGGCGCGCTGTTCCTCGGTGCCCGTACCAACGTGGCCAACGGGGACAAGGTGATCGGCACCAATCACACGCTGCCGACCAAGCGGGCCGGCCGGTATACGGGCGGGCTCTGGGTCGGAAAATTCCTCAAGACGCACAGCTATCAGCGTATCGTGACGGATGAGGCTGCGGCATTGATGGGACGCTACGGTTCGCGGCTGTGCATGCTGGAAGGGTTCGTGGGGCACGCCGAGCAGTGCAACGTCCGCGTCCGGCGGTATGGGCGCGGCAACGTCGCGTACGGCACGGCTGCCGAGTGATCGGTTCGGGACGGGTGGGCGCTTCTCCAAGTGCGGCGCCTCGCCCGTCAAGTCCGCCACTTAGGTGAACGATGCCGGGTTGGTAGAGGGCCTGATCTGAAGGCTGCCGTGAGGCGCGATGCATGACGTTACCTGCAACTCACGTCGGCTCGCTGCCGCGCTCGCAAGCGGTGGTGGATTTCCTGTTCGCGCGCGAGCGTCGAGAGCCGTTCGATCCAGCGGCCTTCGACGCCTGCATGGCTGATGCGGTGATGGAACTGGTGCGCCGGCAGGTCGAGGCGGGGATCGACATCGTGTCGGATGGAGAGACGTCGAAAATCTCCTATGCGACGTACGTGAAAGATCGCTATTCGGGGTTTGCAGGTCGTGGTCCGCGCACCGTTCCTGCGGACTTGAAGCTGTTTCCGACCTTCCTGGAGCGGGTCGCGAAGTCTGGGGAGGGCCCCAAGTTCGCGCGACCACAGTGCGTCGGCCCGGTGCGGTCGATGGGGCAAAATGATCTGCAGAAGGACATCTCGGCGCTGAAGGCGGCGATGGCGCGACACGGTGCGACGCGCGGCTTCGTGAATGCCGCTTCGCCGGGCGTCGTCGCGCTCTTCCTGCAGAATGTCCACTATCCGAGCCGGGAGGCTTACCTCGTGGCGCTCGCGGAGGCCATGCGCGAGGAGTATCGCTCGATCGTTGAGGCGGGCCTCGATCTGCAATTGGATTGCCCCGATCTCGCCCTGTCGCGTCACATGCTGTTCACGGATCTCAGCGACGATGACTTCGTGAAGGTTGCAGGGAGCCACGTCGAGGCGCTGGAGCATGCCCTGGTCGGCCTGCCGAGGGACCGCATCCGCTTGCACATCTGCTGGGGAAACTATGAAGGACCCCACGTCTGCGACATCGCGCTCGACAAGGTGTTCCCGCTATTGATGCGCGCGCCGGCACGCTACATCCTGTTCGAGAGCGCCAATCCGAGGCACCAACACGAATGGACCGTGTTTCGTGACCGCGCGCGGGAGTTCCCCGACGACAAGATCCTGGTGCCGGGTGTGGTCGACACCACGACCAACTTCGTCGAACATCCCGACCTCGTCGCACAACGGCTCGAGCGCTTCGTCTCGATCGTGGGTCGGGAGCGCGTGATTGCGGGCTCCGACTGCGGTTTCGGCACCTTCGCCGGATTCGGCGCGGTCGATCCGCAGATCGCATGGGCGAAACTCGCCGCTCTGAAAGAGGGTGCCCGGCGCGTCGGTCGCAGGTAGACGGATCGCAGAACAGCGCACACGATGCGCCGAGCGCCCAGGGACGGAGTGAAGGTGCGATGCTGGTCTGCCGGCGTGGGTGCGCGGCTGAACCGGTATGGTGGCTCGGGACAGGGAGGGGCGTCGGATGCGCATCCTGGGAAGCTGCGTCGTCGTGGGGCTGCTGGTGTGCGCTCAGCCGTGCAGGGCCGACAGCTCAGGACCAGAACTCGCCTCGTACTATGAGCGTCACATGGCCATCGTCGATGGCGCGGCATTCGGATGGACGGGCTCCGATCCACCCAGGCGAATGCTCGACGGCGTGAAGCAGGTCGGGGTGACGAAGAGCAGCTATCTCGCGCTGAAGGCGGACGGCAGCTTGTTGCGATGGACGGGTGACGGCCGCGATGCCTCTCGAATCATGGGCGGGGTGGCCTCTTTCGCCTCGGGCCAGAGCGGCGTGTTTGCCATCGATACTCTGCGGGTGCTCTGGCATATCGGCTCTTCCGGCAGCCCGCAGCGGATTGCCAGCGGAGTCATCGCGGCTTCGATCGGGGATGGCGCCGACTATTACGTGACGGCCGACGGCAGCCTTTACGTCAAGGGAGCCGCCCACCGCGGCCAATATGGAGACGGCCTGCTCAGGACGACTGCCGAGTTCGTGAAGACTGCGGCCGAGGCGGTCGACGTGAAGGCGCACACGGGCCATGCGATCTATCTGTCGCGCAATGGTGAGGTGCTCGGTACCGGCGGGAACATCTATGGTCCGCTGTCGACCCACGGCTTCGGCGACAAGGCGATACGGTGGGGCAAGATCTTCGATGGTGCCAAAGGCGTGGCTACCGGGGCCTCGCACTCGGCCGCGCTGCGCAAGGACAACACCTTGTGGGTATGGGGCGCCGGATTTGGTCCCTCACCGCGCCTCGCTCTGGAGAACGTCGCGGTCGTCGCCGCGGGAAGCAGCGATACACTCGCGCTCACGAGCGATGGCGCATTATGGCAGTGGCAGGCAGGCCAGAGGCCGCGTCGCATTCATCCCACGGCCCGCTGATGGACCCGCAAAAGCGGGTTGTTCCTGGAGCGCGGGTCGGCCGGCGATGCCGTCCAGATTCAGGTCGTCGCCGGGCGAAGTGCTCTTGATGGAGATCCTTCGACAAGGACCGACGGCTCGCCTCGCGCCGTCGTCGGCGGCGTGCGATAGATGCTCCATTCTCCCGATCCAGGAGCATGTCAATGAGCAGGCGTTTCGTCGACATCTCGGTGCCGCTGCAGGCCGACATCGCTTCGGATCCGCCCGGCACCGAGCCCAAGATCCAGTACGTCGGACACGCGACCGGGGCGCAGATGATGCTGCCCTTCTTTCCTGGTCTCGCCGCGGGCGATCTGCACGATGCGGAGGGCTGGGCGGTCGAGCGTTGCGACCTGTCGACCCACAACGGCACGCATCTCGACGCACCTTGGCATTTCGCCTCCACGATGGACGGGGGCGCAAGGGCCTGGACGATCGACGAGATCCCGCTCGACTGGTGCCTGCGACCGGCCGTGAAACTCGATTTTCGCCGCCTTCCCGACGGGTATGTCGCAACCGCAAAAGACGTCGAACACGAACTCGCACGGATCGGGCACGTTCTCAGTCCGCTGGACATCGTCGTCGTCAACACATCGGCCGGCGCGAAGTATGGCCAGCCCGACTACGTGCCTTCGGGATGCGGGATTGGCCGCGAGGCTACACTCTATCTCACGTCGCGCGGCGTGCGGATCACGGGCACGGACGCGTGGTCGTGGGATGCACCGTTTCTGTACACGGCGCGCAGATACGCTGAGACGCGCGATGCCCGGATCATCTGGGAAGGGCACAAAGCCGGCCGGGAGATCGGCTATTGCCATATCGAGAAGCTGCACAATCTCGAAGCGCTTCCTGCGACCGGATTCGAAATCGCGTGCTTCCCGGTGAAGATCAAGGGTGCGTCCGCGGGCTGGACTCGCGCTGTGGCGATCCTGCCTTGAGAGCGCGCCTCACTGCGTGAGCTTGCGTCCAGCGAATGCTTCGTCGCCCCACAGGGCGCGCACGCGGGCGTCGCGGCCGCAGCCGGCCCGGTAGCTGTAGTAGCGCCCCGGGCTCTTCGTATAGAAGTCCTGATGATAATCGGGCGCGCTGGTGAATTCCGAGGCCGGCAGAACGCGCGTTACGATCGGCTGGGGGAAGCGCTTCGATGCGTCGATGCGCGATTTCTCCGCTTCCGCCTCCGCGCGCTGCTGATCCGAATGCGCGAAGACGGCGGTCCTGTAGCCGTCGCCCTTGTCGCAGAACTGACCGGTGTCGTCCGTGGGGTCGATGGTCCGGTAGAAGAGATGGACGAGGTCCTTGTACGAGATTTTCTTGGGGTCGAAGTGGATCTGAACCACTTCGAGATGTCCGGTGCCGCCGCGAGTCACCTGCTCGTAGGTCGGGTTCTTGGTCGTTCCGCCCATGAAGCCCGAGATCGTGCGTGTCACGCCGGGCACCTTGTCGAAATCAGCCTCCACGCACCAGAAGCAGCCGCCCGCGAAGGTCGCCAGTTCCGTTCCGGGCGCAGGTGGAGCGTCTGCGATCCGCTGGGCGCTGGCCGGGGATGCCAGCGCCGCGAGCGCGACGAGGAGCCCTGCGAGACGACGAGACAACTGCATCGGGGATCTCCGGGGTTCGTGTTCAGCCGGCTGCCTTGGCAACGAACTTCAGTGCCACGCCGTTCATGCAGTAGCGCTGCCCCGTGGGGGGCGGGCCGTCGGAAAAGACGTGTCCGAGATGGCCGCCACAACGGCGGCAATGAACCTCGGTCCTGAGCATGCCCCAGCTGCGGTCGGTCGACATGCCGACGGCCTTGTCGAGCGGCTTCCAGAAGCTCGGCCAGCCGGTGCGACTGTCGTACTTCGTTTCCGAAGAGAAGACGGGCAGGTCACAGCCGGCGCAGTGGTAGGTGCCCGGATCGTAGACCTTGTCGAGCGGACTGGTCCCGGCGCGCTCCGTGCCGTGCT
The DNA here is from genome assembly GCA_964389095.1 of uncultured Hyphomicrobiaceae bacterium. Lineage (GTDB taxonomy): Bacteria > Pseudomonadota > Alphaproteobacteria > Rhizobiales > Hyphomicrobiaceae > JABFRJ01. The sequence continues at coordinate 6,507 of CAYMEB010000097.1, read as the reverse complement.
TGCGCAACACGTAGTACTGCTCCGGGGTGAGCAGCTTCTTCCACTCCTCCTCGGTGCGCGTGACCTCGAACTTGCCGGACGCCGCGCGCGCGGGCGCAAGCCACGTCCAGCCGGCCGCGGCGGAGAGCGCACCGAGCCCGATGGCGAATGCGCTGCGGCGCGAGATGTGGGGGGATTCATGCGGCATCGGTGTCTCTTTCGAAGTTCGGCGGCAGGACACATCCTGTATACCGCTCGGTGGCCGCCGGCGGGAAACCACAATATGCTCGCGGCCGATCACATGGTGTTCAGTCAGATGGAACCGACAGGCGGCGGGCGCAGGTGACCACCCCGGGAGCACAGATTCGCGTTCACGGCACAGCGATCGCCGTCGGAGATTGCGGTTTGATGCTCCGCGGTCCCTCCGGCGCGGGCAAGTCCGACCTGGCGCTACGCCTGATCAGCACGCCGCCGGCGGTGGTCCGCGCGATCTTCACCGAGATGTCCGCGGCAGCCGACCCGACCCCGTCCCTGGTCGGTGACGACCAGGTGGTCGTCACCCGCGGACCGGGGCGGGAATTGCGCATCCGGGCCGCGGAGGCGCTGCGCGGGCTGCTGGAAATCAGAGGGTTGGGCGTGGTGCCTGTCGCCTATCGCGCCGAGGCCCGGCTGCTGGCTGTGATCGATCTCGTTGGCCCGGCGGACGTCGAACGGATGCCGCCCCCGGGGCAGGCTGCAAGCCTGCTCGAGTGCGAACTGCCCTGCGTGTCCCTGACTGCCTTCGAGGCCTCTGCGCCATTGAAAGTCTTTCATTTTTTGGCACTTGCAGCTTCCAATCGAGTTGGATTCACCAGCGATCGAGTGGAAACTTGATACGTGGATCGTTTGGTCTTGCGTTTCACCGGCAGGTTGACCAAACATGCGGCGCCGCCGGGGGGTGGCCGAAATGCGGTCGAGAGCGCTGCGGAGCGACAGACGAAACACATGATCGGCGTCGTCATAGTCACGCACGGGGGCCTGGCGCAGGAGTTCCGGGCCGCTCTGGAGCACGTCGTCGGACGTCAGGAGCAGGTCGAGACCATCTCGATCGGGCCCGAGGACGACATGGAGCGCAGGCGGGTCGAACTGATCGAGGCGATCGGCCGGGTTCGCGGCGACAAGGGGGTGGTGGTCCTGACCGACATGTTCGGCGGCACGCCGTCAAATCTCGCGATCTCGGTCATGGAAGAGACCGGGTGCGAGGTCGTCGCCGGCATCAACTTGCCGATGCTGATCAAGCTCGCCAGCGTACGTACCGATTGCTCGCTGGAGCAGGCGATCACCGCGGCCAAGGATGCCGGCCGCAAATACATCTCGGTTGCAAGCCAGGTCCTGTCGGGCGAGAACTAAGCATCATCTGCACCGAGGGCGCCGGGTGAGTGTGAGCAACAGACCCCATGCAGTCGTCACGATCTGCAACCGCAAGGGCTTGCATGCCCGTGCCTCGGCCAAGTTCGTCAAGTGCGCCGAGACTTTCGACGCCAACGTGCATGTGACCAAGGACGGCCAGACCGTTGGAGGCACCTCGATCATGGGGTTGATGATGCTGGGCGCGAGCATCGGCACCTCGGTCCGTATCGAGGCGGAGGGCCCCGAAGCGCCGGAGGCGATCGAGGCACTTGCCGCCCTCATCCAGGACGGGTTCGGCGAGGACAAGTAACGGGCTGCACCGGTCTCCGGCCTGGGCTTCGCGTCAGTGCGACAGCAGCAGCGGCACGGTCATGTGCCGCAGGAGATGACGGGTCGCTCCGCCGAACAACAGCTGGCGCACGCGGGTGTGGCCGTAGGCGCCCATGATCAGAAGGTCCGACCCGTCGTCGCTCACCTGATTGAGCAACTCGTCGCCGATCGCGATGTCGGAGCCGTGCGCCACCGCGGACACCACCTTGACGCCGTGCCGCGCCAGGGCCGATGCGATCTGCACGGTCGGAATGTCGCCCTTTTCGATGCGTTCCGCTTCCGGGTTGATCCACAACAGGCGGACGTGCTCGGCCATGCGCAGCAGAGGCATGGCATCGAAGGTGGCGCGCGCGGCCTCGCGGCGGTCGTTCCAAGCGATGGTCACGCGCCGTGGGAATGCCGTTTCGCGCCACGAATTGGGCAGCAAGAGCACTGGGCGGCCGGATTCGAGCACAAGTTCTGCGGGCAGTTCGCAGATGGCGGTATCTTCCCACTCGGGATCACGCTGGGCCGTAATGATCAGATCGCTGGCGCGTGCGTTCGCCACGACCACCTCGACCATCGGCTTGCGCCCGGGCTCGAGCACGCGCCACTCGATCTTGACCGGCAGGCCCTTGGCCGCACTTTCGAACATGGCCCGCAACCGCTCGCCACGTTCCCGGAACGTCTTGATGCCGGCTTCGGCAAGGGCGCGCCCGGTGGCGCCGCCGATCGCCGCAGACGGCAGCGCGGAGGGCATGACGTAGAGCCCGGTCACATGCGCCTCGCCGATCGATCCGATTCGCATCGCGGCGGCAATGAGCGGCTTTGCGCGCCGTTCGTCCGCCAGATGCACGAGAATGCTGCGGTAGGTGTCGGACATCGCTTCTCTCCGGCGGTCGCCACTGATCGGCACACCGTATCGCCGGCGATTGCCGGTCACTTTGCGAAGCATCAAGCGCCAGACGGCAAAATCCATTCCAGGACGAGCAGCGATAGACATACGATTGCGCCGAGGAGCGGTATCCAGACCGGCCAGGTTCGAATGCCCGGTGCAGCGGGCTCGCCGCGCAATTTGATCGCCACCAGTGCAAGATTGACCGCCGCGAAGATCACCAGCATCACGCGGGTGGTCCAGTCTGCGAGGGCCTCGATCGGTGCCGACATCGCGAGGCCGGCGGCGATGGCAATCACGACAAGCGTCGCGATGCGCGGCGCCCGTGTCTCGCCGTGCACCCGGCCGAGCGCTTCAGGCAGGTGGCCTTGGCGGGCCAGCCCGTAGAGGACGCGGGACGCCAGTACGATCTGAGCGATGACGCCGTTGATGGTGGCCATCACTGCGATGGCCGCGATGACCAGCGGAGAAGCGCCTGTCGTGCGCTCGAAAACGAGGCTCAATGGCGCTTTCGACGCGCCAAGTTCGCCCGACGTGGCAAAGCCGTTCGCGACGGCGACGACCAGGATGTACAGCACGGTGGAGATGAGCAGCGTGAGAAAGATCGCCCGCGGTACGAGCTTCGATGGAGAGTGCGCCTCCTCCGCGAGGTTGACGATTCCCTCGAAGCCGATGAAAGCGAAGAATGCGAGCAGCGTCGCCGAGAGAACGCCGCGCCAAATACTCGCCTCCAAAGTCATGGGAACACCGCTGACGACGGACACTGCCAGCTCCGGCTTTTGCCAGAGTCCGCACGTGACGATCGCGATCAGGCCACCGATCTCGACCACTGTCATAACCGCCGCGATGCTGGCCGCCTCGCCGATGCCGCGGGCCGCGATCGCGCCCATGGCGAGGATCACCAGCAAGGTGAGCAGTTGGATGGGCAGGGGCAGGAAGATCGAGAGGTAGCCGGCCGCGCCCTTGGCGATAGCCGCGCTCGCAACGAGTGCAGCGACCACGACCAACAGACCAGTTGCGACGGCGAGCCGGTCGGACCCGAATCCGGCGCGAACGAAGGCGGCTTCTCCGGAGGCGACCGGCAGGCGGGCGGACAATTCAGAGAACGACGCGGCCGAGAGGCCCATGGCCACGGCAGCGATCAGGAATGCGGCGGGTGCGTAGATGCCGGCTCGCGCCGACGCCGCGCCGATGAGCACATAGATGCCGGCCCCTACCGTGACCCCGAGACCGTAGAGAACGAGCAGGCTCAGCGACAACGTGCGCTTAAGTCCGAGTTGGCCGCCGAGCCCGGGGGAGGCCGGAGCATTCGTTCCCATGATCAGGCCTACCTGCTTCTGGGGTGCCGGCGTGTCCCCTGGGGCGTTTCCGATGTGCATCGGATACGAGGGGATGGGACGCCAAGACTAGCCGCCCCATCCCTCGTCAATCAAGGTCGACGACCGAGCGGATGCGGAACGTGCGCATGACGCCATCGTGCTCCTTGATGGAGACGTACTCGCCCGGCACGAAGCGATGTTTGTCGAACTTGAAGCCGGGCTCGTCGTCGCTGCGCTTGGTCGGATCGTAGTCGAATGCCCAGCTGCCGCCGGGGCGGTGCACGAGGTGCCCGATCTGGTCCTTCTCGCCCGGCCAGAACCTTTTGACGCGGCAACGCTCGCGCGTTTTCCTCCATTCGGCGGCGTCGAGGTGGCCTTCATCGTCGAGAGGGGCCGCGAAATCGTAGCCGTGTGCACTCGACCCGCTCGGGAAATCGTGATCGCGCGCGAGTTCGAGGCGAATGCGCTTCAAGGTCATGTGCAAGCTCCCGAGGCAGATAAGCTGAATGCATTCTCCCCGGCTTCACGGCGCGGCTCATTGATACCGCGCAATGAGGATCAGTCCTCGCCCCCGAAGATTTCCGCGTAGGCGTGCCAGGTGGCGTGGCCGATGAGCGGGAAGACGAACACGAGGCCGACGAGGATGGTCGCAAAAGCGCTGGCCATCAGCGCGGCGATCAGGCCGGCCCACAGTGCCATAGGCTTGGGATTGGTGATCACGGCATCGAGACTGGCGCGTGCAGCCGAGATGGCGTCGATGCGCCGAGCGAGCAGCATGGGCACGGCGAGCGCCGAGATGGCGAACACGACGGCAGCGATCAAACCCCCGATCGTCGATCCCACGATGAGCAGCCCGAGGCCCTGCTTGGTGAACAGCAGTGTCGGGATGAAGGCGCTGGCAGGCGGGAAAACGCTGGTGCCGAGGAACAGCATCAGCAGGAGGAAGGCGAGCTGCATCCAGACGAGGAAAATGAACAGCAGAAGCATTCCGAAGAAGGCGAGTTGTCCGCGTGCGCCGAATGCGGCGAGCGCGGCATCGCGGAAGCGGAGGCGATGCCCTTTGGCGAGCATGCGGCTTTCTTCGTAGAGGCCGACCGCAACGACGGGGGCCACGAGCATGAAGCCGCCCGCAAGCGCCAGGAAGAGCGATTGCGCGCCGATCGACACCAGTCCCGCCAGGAGCACGCCCGCCCCGATCGCGGCGAGAATGCCGAACGTCAGCGAGAGCGCAGGGTTGTCCCAAATGTCCTTCCAGCCGGCGGCCAGCCAATTCCAAGGCGCCTCGAAGGCGATGCGGCGCGGCTTCGGGATCGCATCGAGGACGACGGTCGCTGCCTGAGGCCCCGAGGTAGCGGGCTCGCTCATGCGCCTTTCTCCTCGCCGGAGCGCCGCGCCGCCATCGCCGCCGCATCACCGGGGGCGACATCGTCGAGAGCTCGCCAGCCGGCGCCTTCCAGATCGTCGAACTGTCCCGAGCGCAGGGACCAGAGAAATCCGACGAGGCCCAAAGCGCCCAAACCGAGCGCGATCGGCACGAGCCAGGCGAGTGCGGTCATCGGACGCTCCTGTTTCTTCGGGCGAGGCCGAGCCTCAAGGCATTTGCCGTCACTGCGATCGAAGAGGCCGACATGGCGATTGCGGCGATCAACGGCGTCACCCACCCGACGACGGCCATCGGCACGAAGACCATGTTGTAGGCGATCGCGATCGCGAAGTTCTCCTTGGCGTGGCGCTGGGCTGCGCGGCCTACGTCGATGGCGTCCAGAACTGGCGCGAGGCGATAGCCCTGGAAGATGGCGTCGGCTGCCGTCTGGGAAACATCCGTCGCTGTCGACGGTGACAGCGAGGCATGACCGGCCGCCAGCGCGGGCGCATCGTTGAGGCCGTCGCCGACCATCAGGACGCGATGACCGCGCTTCTTGAGGTCCTCGATCCTGGCCAATTTGTCCTGCGGACGCTGTTCGGCCGACCATGACGCAATGCCGCAGCGCCGAGCGATATCGGCCACCGCCTCGGTGCGGTCGCCCGAGACGATTGCGACCTCGAGGCCGCGCTCGCGCAAGCCGGCGACGACGGAGGCGACATCCTCCCGGAGCGGGTCTGACAGGGGCAAAGCGATCGGTTCCCGCCCTGGCCTCGAGAACCAGAGACTCGCCTCTCGAGCGCGGCCGGCCGGTACGCCGACGAATGCCGCGGAACCCAGTCGCAGACTGCCGCCTTCGATGCTCGCACCGAGACCGAGGCCGGTCTGCTCGCGGATGCCGTCCAAGGCCTCGACGGGAAGCCCGCGCCGCTGCGCGGCCCGCACGACGGCCTTCGAGTACGGATGCCGGCTGGCGGCAGCCAATCCGGCCGCCGCCCGCAGGTCCTGATCCTGGATCGAGGCGTCGATGAGATCCGGTTCGCCGATCGTCAGCGTTCCTGTCTTGTCGAAGATCACGGTGTCGATCTCGGACAGACGCTCGAGCCCATCTGGTGCCTTGAGGATGATGTCGCTGCGGAAGAGCCTACTGCCGGCAACAACCTGGACCGCGGGCACCGCCAGGGCCAGCGCGCAGGGACAGGTGATGATGAGAACCGCGATCGCCGCCGTCAGCGCGTCTTCCCAGCGTTGAC
>CAYMEB010000096.1:0-16514 GCA_964389095.1 uncultured Hyphomicrobiaceae bacterium | reverse complement strand
CCGATGCCCAGCGCGGATTCACCCGGCGCGCGGCGATGATGCGCTGGCATTTCCCTGAGCAACGCGCGAGGTCTGGGCCCATCGTCAGCGTCCCAGTCGCGCGGTTCGCAAAAAAGGTCGCCGTCGCGATCACGGCCGACGATGTCGAAGACACCCGTCGCGGGAAGCTGACCGACCTCGGCGAACTGGCGCCGGTTACCCTTGAGGGTGCCATCGTGGGCCATTTCCTGAAGCAGGCGCTTCAGCTCGACCCTGTCCGCGCCCCGCACATCGAAGGCGCGCGCGATCTCGCGCTTGCCGACCTTCCCGTCGGCATCGCGAATGAAGGCGAGGATCGCCTCGCGGTCCGGCATCCGGCCGGACGGCCCGGGATGGTCTTGCTTCCTGGTCGTCCGACGGGATGATCGTGCCACGGGGTGAGCCTATTGGTCGGCGTCGGCGACGGCGGGTGACTTCTTGCGGGACTTCGAGGGCGCTTTGGTCGCCGACGCGCCTTCGCCCGCGGCCTTCTTCTTGGAGCCGGCGCCGCCCTTTCGCGACTTGGCGCCGCCCTTGGCAGCCCGCTCGCTGAGCAGCTGGACCGCCTCCGCCATCGTCAACTCCGTCGGCTGCTTGCCCTTCGGCACGGTCGCATTGACGCCGTTGTGTGAAACGTACGGCCCATAGCGGCCATCGAGAATTTCCACCTTGCCGCCGTCGGGGTGATCGCCGAGCGCCTTCAACACTGTCGGCTTCGCGCGCTGGAAGCGCGACTTGCCGCCGCCGGCGCGCTTCTCGGCGAGCAGCGTGACAGCGCGATTGAGGCCGATCTCGAAAACCTCCTCGATGGACGGCAAGTTCACGTACGTTCCGTCGTGGAGGATGTAGGGACCGAACCGCCCCAGCGCCGCGGTGATCGGAGTCTGCGTCTCGGGATGAGCTCCCACGGTGCGCGGCAGATTGAGCAACATCAGCGCGCGCTCCAGATCGAGCGTCGCCGGGTCCCAGCCCTTGGGCAGCGAAGAGCGGCGTGGCTTGTCGGCCTTGTCCTGCGCCTCGCCCAGCTGCACGTAGGGACCGAAGCGCCCGTTGCGCAACGTCACCTCCAGGCCGGTCTCGGGATCGACGCCGAGCACTTTTCCATCGAGCGCGGCGGCATCCCCGGCCGCGCCGGAGACCGAAAGCTGGCGCGTGTAGCGGCACTCGGGGTAGTTGCCGCACCCCACGAAGGCACCGCTCTTGTTGGAGATCTTGAGGCTGAGCTGGCCCTTGCCGCATTTGGGGCAGAGGCGGGGATCGCCGCCGTCGTCGCGGGCAGGGAACACGTGCGGACCGAGCAACTCGTTCAGCGCTTCCAGCACGTCAGAAACGCGCAATTCCTTGGTCTCGCCGACCTGCCGGGTGAAGTCGCGCCAGAATTCGCGCAGGACATCACGCCACTTCAAGCTGCCGTCGGAAATCAGGTCCAGCTTTTCTTCAAGGTCTGCCGTGAAGTCATACTCGACATATCGGCTGAAGAAGCTCTCCAGGAACGCCGTGACGAGCCGGCCCTTGTCCTCGGGAACGAGCCGCTTCTTGTCGAAGCGGACGTAGCCGCGATCCTGCAACACGGCCATGGTGCTGGTGTAGGTGGACGGCCGGCCGATGCCGAGTTCCTCCATGCGCTTGATGAGGCTCGCCTCGGAATAGCGCGGAGGCGGTTGTGTGAAATGCTGATCGGCGTCGACCTTCTTGTCGCGGAGCGCGTCACCGGCCGCGAGCGTGGGCAGGCGCCGGCTGCCGTCGTCGTCGCCCTCGGCGTCCTCCTTGCCCTTTTCGATGTAACGGAAGCGGTCGTCGCGTCCTTCCTCGTAGACCCTCAGAAATCCGTCGAACTGAACCACCGAACCGCTCGCACGCAGGCCGTACTTCTTGCCGTCACGGCCGTCGACCTCAATGTCGACAGAGGTCTGCTCCAGCTCTGCGGAGGCCATCTGGCTGGCGATGGCGCGCTTCCAGATCAACTCGTAAAGCGCGAACTGGTCCTTCTCCAGATAGCGTTTGACGTCCTGTGGGCGGCGGCGCGGATCGGTGGGGCGGATCGCCTCGTGCGCCTCCTGCGCGTTCTTCGCCTTCGTCTTGTATTCCCGGATAAACGGCGGAAGGTAGCGGTTCGAGTAATCGTCCTGCACGACCTTGCGGATCTGCGAAATCCCTTCGGGCGCGATCTGGACGCCGTCGGTTCGCATGTAGGTAATGAGACCGACCGTTTCTCCGCCGATGTCGACGCCCTCGTACAGCCGCTGGGCAATGTTCATCGTCTGCTTGGCGGAGAAGCCGAGCTTGCGGGATGCATCCATCTGCATCGTCGACGTCGCGAACGGCGGGAACGGATTGCGCTTCACCGGCTTCTTGTCGACGGAGACGACCTTGAACCGTCCCTTCTCGATCGCGGCCTTGATGGCAAGCGCGGTGGCCTCGTCCTTGATCTCGAGCTTTTCGAGCCTGTGGCCGGCGATCGCGGTTAGGCGGGCAGTGAACTCCTCCGCCTTCTGGGTTTCGAGCAGCGCCTCGATGGTCCAGTACTCTTCGGTCTTGAATGCCTCGATCTCGGCCTCGCGGTCGCAGACCAGGCGCAGCGCGACGGACTGCACGCGGCCTGCGGAACGCGCGCCCGGCAGCTTGCGCCACAGAACCGGCGACAGCGTGAACCCGACCAGATAGTCGAGAGCGCGGCGGGCGAGATAGGCGTCGACGAGCGGCCCGTCGATCTGCCTCGGCGCCTTCAACGCATCACTCACCGACTGTTTCGTGATGGCATTGAACGTGACCCGCTCGATCGGCATCCCCTTCTTGAGGGCCTTCTTCTGCGCGAGCACCTCGAGCAGGTGCCAGGAAATCGCCTCACCTTCACGATCAGGGTCGGTCGCGAGGATGAGCTTGTCGGCGTTCTTCACCGCGTCAGCGATCTCGCGGATGACCTTTTTGGAGCGGTCGTCTTCCATCGACCAATGCATATTGAATTCGTTCTCGGGCTCGACGGAGCCGTCCTTGGACGGCAGGTCCCGCACGTGGCCATAGGATGCGATGACCTTGTAGCTAGACCCAAGATACTTATTGATTGTCTTGGCTTTGGCGGCGGACTCGACGATCAGGACGTTCATCAGTGAGGTTCCGCTGGATACGGCCGTGCGCGGGTGAGACGTCCTCACCCGACCCTACCTGCGCCCGGCCAATGGCTCGCAACCCCTCACATGAGCACGCCCACCGGGCACGTCGGTCGAGGATCGGGGCTGGCAAATCGGCGCGGAAGATGGGTTAACGCCGGCGCGCTGTCAAACCGGCGCGCCGCGGGGCCCAGCCGCAACAGCACAACTTTTTCTCTTTCTTCGAGCTTTCATTCAGCTTCCGGTTGCTCGACGAGGCAGATCGGAACCGGTGGGGCAGTTGATCCGTCAACCGCGTCTTCTGCATTGATATTACATCATGATTTCAACTGACGCTCCGATGACCCCGCCGCTGCCGGCCTTCCGGGGCTGGATCTGTCGGCGCCACCATGGATTGCCTATGGGATTTTGTCGGCTGCAGATGCCGATGCTTCTGGAGGTCGCAGGTCGGCAGGGACCGTTGCCGCATGCTCGACACGCTCTCCTCTCCAGGGGGAACAAGCGATTTTCGGCAGGACCCGCCGAGCATACACTGAGACCTCGTCAGCAAACCGCCCAGGTTCCATGACCCGCCACAGCCCGACATCCCGCAGCGCCCCGCTCGCCATCGCCCAGGAGACACCCGATCAACCGGAAGTCCTGGAATTCTTTCGGCAATCCGAGGCCTATGCCAGTTCTCTGTACCCCTCCGAGAGCAACCACTTTGCGCCGCTGTCCACACTGCAGGCACCGGGTGTCGTGTTCCTGGTGGCGCGGATCGGCGGCATTGCAGCGGGATGCGGTGCGTTCCTCCCGGACCGGGAGGGAAGCGCGGAGATCAAGAGAATGTGGGCGAGCCCCGACCGGCGCGGCCAGGGCATCGGACGTGGGCTGCTCGAACACCTGATCGCGGCCGCCCGCTCGAAGGGTCATCGGTCGTTGCGACTGGAAACCGGGATCCATCAACCCGAGGCGATCGGTCTCTACCGGTCGGCCGGGTTTCGGGAAATCGAGCCGTTCGGCGACTACGCTCCAGATCCTCTCAGCCTTTTCATGGAGTTGGCGCTGCAGGCCTGAGAGGCGAACGGGGGCTGGAATGCCTTGCGCCTGCTCAAGGGCCGGAAGCGCGACTGCTGCATGATCGCAGCGCCGGTCCCCCGGCAAGGCGATTGCCTGCGAGATGGCTCTCTGGCAGAAACTGGGGCCGCCACGGGATTGACGACGTCAATGGACAAGGCATGAGCGCTCTCGCCGACAAGCAGCCTGCCGGCAATCTGCTCGATCCGTTCGGGCGGCATGTGAGCTATTTGCGCGTATCGGTGACCGACCGGTGCGACTATCGCTGCGTCTATTGCATGTCCGAGCACATGACGTTCCTGCCGAAGAAGGAGCTTCTTTCGCTCGAGGAGCTGCACCGGGTCTGCAGCTCCTTCGTGCGTCTGGGCGTGAAAAAGCTCAGGATCACGGGCGGCGAACCGCTGGTGCGCAAGAACATCATGTGGCTGTTCGAAGCGCTGTCGACTCATCTGGCTTCCGGCGCGCTCGAGGAACTGACGCTGACCACCAACGGCAGCCAGCTTGCCAAGCACGCGAAGTCTCTGCATGACGCCGGCGTGCGCCGCATCAACGTCTCGCTCGATACGCTCGATGCGCGGAAGTTCAAGGCCATCACCCGGTGGGGCGAGCTCGAGGACGTCCTGCGTGGATTGGACGCCGCCCAGAACGCCGGATTGGCGATCAAGATCAACGCGGTGGCGCTGAAGGGCATCAACGAGGACGAGACATCGGACCTGCTGCGCTTCGCGCACGGACACGGGATGGACCTGACGCTGATCGAGACGATGCCGCTCGGCGACATCGACGGCGACCGCACGGAGCAGTATCTGCCGCTCTCCATCGTGCGGGCCCGGTTGATGGAGCGCTTCACGCTGTCCGACATTGCGTACCGGACCGGCGGGCCGGCGCGCTACGTTCGCGTCGAGGAGACCGGGGGTCGGCTGGGCTTCATCACGCCGATGACGCACAACTTCTGCGAATCGTGCAATCGCGTTCGCCTGACCTGCACTGGAACGCTCTACATGTGTCTTGGTCAGGAAGATGCCGCAGATCTGCGGGCGCCGTTGCGCGAGCACAGGGACGACGCCGCGCTCGAAGCTGCGATCCACAATGCCATCGCGCGTAAGCCCAAGGGCCACGATTTCGTCATCGATCGGCGGACGAAGCGCCCATCGGTCTCACGCCACATGAGCGTTACCGGCGGCTGATCGAGCCCGGGCGGGGCGCACAGCCGTCGCAACCTGCCCCTAGAGAACTGCCCCTACAGACATGTGAGCAATGCACCCGGCCGGGTGGTTTTCCGGCGAGGCATTTCCTATTCGTCATACGGTAGCCGGACCGGCGGGACCTGCCGGCACGAGGGGTGGTGGTGGCCGGTCTTCCGACATCGAGAGACGTGCGCGTCCGGGCGAATCTCCTCGCCCGCGCCTGGCGGCGCCTGAGCGGCAATTCGCGCGGCATCCTCGCGATGCTGGCAGCGTGCCTCTTCTTCGTATGCGGCGATGCTGCGATGAAGTTCATGTCGCAACGCATGGCCACAGGCGAGACCATGCTGATCCGTGGACTCATCGCGACAATCCTGGTGTGGACGATCGCGTATGCGAGCGGCGCGCTCCGCGAACTTCCCCTGCACATCTCCCGGCTGCTCTGCTATCGCACCGCCTGCGAGGTCGGCGGCGGCCTGACCTTTCAGAATGGATTGGCCCGCATCCCCTTCGCGGACGCCAGCGCGATCGTGCAGGTCAATCCGCTGGTGGTGACGGCCGGCGCCGCGATCTTCCTCAACGAAAAGGTCGGGTGGAGACGGTGGACGGCCACGGCCATCGGCCTGCTCGGCGTCCTGCTGATCATCCGGCCCGGGACTGGCGCATTCCATTGGGCGAGCCTGCTTCTGCTCGGCGCAGTGCTGTGCTCGACGGGGCGCGACCTGATTACGCGCAAGATGGCGCCGGGCGTGCCGCCGCTGCTGATCACGGCCTTCTCGGCGCCGGCCACGACAGCGGCCAGTTTCCTGCTGCTGCCGTTCGAAACTTGGCGCGCTCCCACCGCGAGCGAGCTTGCACTGCTGTCGATTCCAGCGATGTGCATGCTGGCCGGACAGCTCTGCGTCATCATCTCGATCAGGGCCGGCGAGGTCTCAGCCGTCGTGCCTTTCCGGTATTCCTCGATCATCTTCGCGCTCGCCCTCAGCCTGACCATATGGGGCGAATTTCCCGACCGGCTCACGCTGCTCGGGATTGCGATCGTCGTGATCGCCGGGCTCTACACGTTCCACCGCGAGCAGGTCCGCCGAAGAGAAGCGGCGGCCGGACGAGCCAGAGAATGACACCAAACCTCGCGGGCATCCTCGCCATGATGGCGGCGCAGCTCTGCTTCGTCATCAACGACGCAACAATGAAATGGGTCGCCCAAGGCCTGCCGTTGAGCCAATCGGTGTTTCTGCGAGGGCTGCTGGCGACGAGCGTCCTGGCAGCCCTGGTGGCGATGAACGGGCAGTTGCATCATGTCGCCACGCTCACGCGCGGCAGGGGCGCGTTGCGCACGGCGCTCGAGATCGTGGCATCGCTCGCCTACCTCTACGCAGTCATGGCCATGCCGATCGCCGATCTGATCGGCATGTTCCAGCTCGTGCCGCTGGCTATCACCGCCGGAGCCGCATTGCTTCTGGGAGAAAAGGTGGGCTGGCGCCGCTGGACTGCCACCCTCGCCGGCTTTGCCGGAGCCCTCATCATCGTGCGCCCCGGAGCCGTGCCGATGTCGGTGGGCGTTCTGCTCGGTCTCGTCTCGATCGTCGCCGTGGTGGGGCGGGACCTGATCACGCGCGGCCTTCCAAGCGGGATTCCGGTGCTCGCGATCTCGTTGACCTCGGCACTCGGCGTGACCAGCGCCAGCCTGATCGGCCTCGCATTCGAAGACTGGCGCATGCCCCATGTCACCGCGCTGGCATTGCTGGCCTTCGCGGCTGCCTTCCTGGTGGCGGCCAACTCCTGGCAGATATTCTCGTTGAGAACGGGAGAAATTTCCGTGGTCGGCCCCTTCCGCTACTCGGTCCTGATCTGGGCGATCGTCGCAGGCTACTGGCTGTGGGGCGAGCTGCCGGACCGATGGTCGTGGGCGGGGATGGCGATCCTCACTCTGGCCGGTATCTATACCTTCGCGCGCGAACAGACGCTCAAAGCCATCAGGGTCTCAGAGAAGCCATGACAGAGAGCGCTCGCGCAGTCACGCAGCCGGACCCCATCGGCGGCATCGTCGCGATGACCGCCGCGATGGGGTGCTTCATCGTGAGCGACGTGATGTGCAAGCTCGCGGCCCAGCGTGGATTGCCCGTCGGCGAGGTCATCGCCTTGCGTGGGCTCTTCTCGGCGCTTTTGCTGATCGCGGCCGTTCGAGGCAGCGATACCCTCGCTCTGCTGCGCGAGCAATTCGATGCTGCCTGGGCGACGCGCGTGGCGGGTGAAATGGTTGCCGCTGCGGGGTTCGTTTCGGCACTCGTTCATCTACCGCTGGCGAACGTCGTGACGATCACGCAGACCATTCCGCTGGCGCTGACGGCGGCCGGAGCCGTGTTCCTCGGAGAGTTCGTCGGCTGGCGGCGCTGGTGCGCGACGGTCGCGGGCTTCATCGGCGTCCTGCTGATCGTGATGCCCGGCACCGCGGCATTTTCGTGGTGGTCGCTAGGCGCGCTGCTCTGTGTTGTTGCCGTCACCGTGCGCGACCTCGCCACCCGACACATGGGAAGTGGGATTCCGGTCGCCCTCGTCACCCTGACAACGGCGGTCGGAGTAGCCATGATCGGCGGCTTGATGGGCCTGATACAGGGCGGATGGATCATGCCGGATTTGAAGGCCGTGCTGGCGCTGGCGGCTGCCGCCGTCGCGATCTCGGGCGGATACTACTTCTCGATCGTGGCCGTTCAGCGCGCAAACCTGTCCACCATCGCCCCGTTCCGCTACACGATCGTTCCAATGTCGTTGGTGCTCGGGTACGCGATCTGGGGCGACATCCCGGATCTCCTGGCCCTGGTCGGCATCGCCGTCATCGTAGCCGCGGGCATCTATACCTTCATCCGATTGGAAAACGCCGGCGCGAGGCCGGCTCGATGAGCCCCAACGCGAGAGGCATTCTCGCGATCACGGCCGCCGCCGCCGGCTTCCTGCTGAACGACGCGACGATGAAGTTCGTGACTGACGCGGTGCCGCCGGGGCAGGCGCTGTTCGTTCGCGGCGTGTTTGCGTGCATTCTCATCGCAGCCGTGATGCGGGCGAGCGGCGAAATCCTGTCTCCCCGCGAACTCGTCGCGCCGAGTGTGATCATCCGCTCCCTCGCGGCGACCGGCTCCGCCGTATTCATCATTCTGTCTCTGCAGAAGTTGCCGCTGGCAACGGTCAATGCGGTTCTGCAGGTCACCCCGCTCGTTGTGATGGCCGGGGCCAGCCTTTTTCTGGGCGAGCGGATCGAATGGCGCAGGTGGGTGACGGCCGCCACCGGGTTCACAGGTGTCTTGCTGATCATCCGGCCAGGAAGGGACGCACTCGAGAGCGGCGCAGCCCTGACGCTGGTGGCCTTGTGCTTCACCGCCGCGCGGGATCTCGCCACCCGCTGGACACCGCCGCAAACGTCGGCGCTCGCCGTCGCGCTGGCGGGATCGATCGCCGTCGCAGCCGGCGGTCTGGCACTGTCTCGAGTCGAAGCCTGGGTGAAGCTCGATGTCCCACAGACCGGCCTACTGTTGTTGGCCTCCCTCTTCATCACCATCGCCTACGTGGCCGGCGTGATTGCGATGCGGACCGGGGAGATTTCGGTCGTGGCGCCATTCCGATATGTACAGATGCCACTCGCCGTGCTGCTCGGCTACCTGATCTGGCGGCACACGCCCGACATGACGGCTGCGATCGGCATGGCCATGGTTGCCGGCGCAGGCCTCTATATTCTGTATCGCGAGCACCGGTACGGCGCGACCACGCCGACGCAAGGAGCGACGCCATGAAATCCAACACCCTCAAGGCCAATCTCGGCGCCGGCCGGCTGCAACTCGGCTGCTCGCTGATGTTCGCGTCGCCGCAAGCCGTCGAGATGATCGCCTACGCCGGCTTCGACTGGATCTTGCTCGATTGCGAGCATGGCTCCATCGGGCCCGGCGAACTCGAAGTGCTCTGCATGGCCGCAGACGCTGCGGGCATCACGCCGGTCGCCCGCCCGCGTAGCAACGCGACGGCGGATATCCAGCAGGTGCTCGATCGTGGCGCGCTCGGCGTGCAGGTCCCGCACGTTCGAACCGCGGCCGATGCGCGCCGCGTCGTCTCCGCGGTGAAGTTCGGGCCGGGCGCCGAGCGCAGCCTCGCCGCCGGAACACGGCCGGACCGCTGGGGACTGGGCGCGAAAATGACCGATTTCGCCAAGCAGGCGAACCAGGAGACGCTGCTGATCGCACAACTCGAGGACGTGGATGCGATCGGCAATGCCGACGACATCATCGCCGTAGAGGGCATCGACGTGTTCTTCATCGGCCCTTCCGACTTGTCGCAGTCGATGGGGCATCCGGGCGATCCGAAGGCCCCTGCGGTCGCAGCGGCCATCGCCGCGACCCTCGCGAAGATCCGCGCTGCGGGCAAGACGCCGGGCATGCCGGCAGCAACAGATGCGCTCGCAAGCGTTACGGAGAGCGGCTGCCGCTACGTCTACACTCATTTCCCGCGGGTGTTCGGGGCTGGTGCGCGCCAGTTCCTGAGCGCGGCGCAGACAGCGCGCCTAAAGTAACTCGATCCTGGCCGGCGGGGCTGCCGCCCAATCGTCGTCGCCGCCCGGGATCGCCAGACGCAGGTCGTCGGCACCGGCACTTCGCGCCACCGCGCGCTCGAGGCCGCCGACAGCGAGAGACAATGCGTGCGGCAGTGCCCTGCCCTGGGCCATCCGGCCGGCAAGCAAGCCGCTCAGCAGGTCGCCGGTGCCGTGCGGGACACCGCTACGCCGAAGGACGCGGCAGCAGAAGGACTGTCCCGCCACGGCCAGGACATTCGCGAGGTTCGGTCCATCCGGTATCGAGGTCGCGACAACCGCCCCTGGGGCCAACGCAGCCGCCGCCCGCAGGGAACTCGCCGTCTCGGTCACTGTCCGGCCGCTCAACCACGACAATTCGAAGCGGTTGGGCGTCGTCACATCCGCGAGCGGGACCAGCCGGTCACGGATGGCCTCGGCCGCATCCTGCGCGATGTACAGGCCCTTGGGATCGTCGCCCATCACCGGATCGCAAACGAAGCGTGCCGCGGGACTGTGCTCGCGGACGAGAGCCACCGCTTCGGCCGCGCAATCGACATGCTCTCGCGACGGCAGATAGCCGGTGAGCACGACATCGATACTGGCCAGCCAGCCGTTCTTCGCCAAAGCCTCGATCATCTGGCGGAGCGTGTCGACAGCGATGCGCGTTCCGGCGACATGAGGGTGCCCGGGGTGATTTGAAAGAATGATCGTGGGAAGGGGTAGAACTTCGTGTCCGAGCCGCTGCAATGCGGGAACGATGGCGGAGAGCCCGACATGGCCGCGGGCGACTTGCGACGATATGGCGAGAATGCGGGCCAAGTTCGTCCCCGTCAGATCACGTTGCGTTCCAGCAGCGGCGCGCGGCGCGCGATCCGATCGTAGCCGAACCGCGTCAGGTCGATCGACCTGTAGCCCCCGTGGACGATAAGTTCCGCCACGGCCCGTCCGGCGGCATAAGACTGCTGCAAGCCGTGCCCAGAGAAGCCGTTGGCGAAATAGAAGTTCCCGACTTCCGGGTGGGCACCGATGATCGCGTTCTGGTCGAGCGTATTGTAGTCGTAGAAGCCTGCCCAGGCGCCGAGGACCTTCGCCTCCTCGAATGCTGGGACACGCGCGGCCAGCATTGGCCAGACCACTTCCTCGAACGGGCGATAATCGATGTCGTCCAGGTTCTCGGGTGCAGGCTCGTCTTTCTCATCGGGCGAGACGCCGCAAATGAACGTGCGGCCCTCGGGGCGGTACCAGACGCCCGAGGGATCGACCGTCAGAGGCCCCTGGCGCTGCTCCTGCGTGGCCCTGCGGCTGTCAATCACGTAGACGTAGCGCTTGCGCGGCTCGACCGGCAGGACAATGCCGGCCATGGCGGCGACGCGTCCCGCGTCATAGCCAGCGGCATTCACGACCGCGCTGCAGGCGAGGCGGCGGCCGTCCGCAAGGCGAACCGCCGAGACGGTGCCGCCGGTTCGCTCGATGGCGGTCACTTCCCCGTGGACGATGCGGGTACCCGCAGCGACCGCCGCGCGGCGCATCATGGTCATCAGCCCGACGGGATCGATCCAACCCTCGCCCGAGCGGCCGTAGCTGGCGCAGGCCACGCCATCCGGCACCAGCCAGGGAAATCGGGTTGCCAGGTCTCGCCCCTCAACGACCTCGATGTCCGCACCATCTGCGCGCTGAAGAGCGACGTTCTCCTCCAGCACGGTCCGGCCTTCTGCCGACGCCATCAGGAGATAGCCCTGCTCCTTGAACGGCAGAGAAGCGTCGGGACCGAACTCGGCGACGAGGTTGCGCAGGAGCGACAGCGTGGCCTGCGAAAGGGCGATGTTTTCAGGCGTCGAGAACTGCTGGCGAACGCCACCGGCCGAGCGCGCAGTGGAGCATTTTGCGTAAGTGGTATCGCGTTCGACGATCGTAACCGCGGCGCCCGCAACGCCCAGCCGGGTCAGCGCATGGGCGGTCGCGCTGCCGACGGCCCCGCCTCCGATCACAACCACCTCGGCCGTTCGCATGGCTCAGCTCCCCATCCCGATGCGGGCGCACTCTGGCCGAGGCCGGGGTATTCTGCCAAGGCAGACCTGCGCCCGTGCCGCGGCCGACATGCAACACGCAATGCGGCAGCAGGTAGCGCTCGCGAGTTGTCCATGAGATTCGCAGAGCCAATCGATAAATTGTTGCGATTCGGACACTTGCGGCAAGCCGACTTCGGCTCGGCGACGAGCCGCGCTTGAGCACGAGAGTCCACACGTAGTAGTTTCCCGCTCGTCCAGCACGACATCTCGCGTCACATCGCGGGAGCGTTCCTTCAGTTTCGTGCTTGCGTTCCGTCGCGCCGTGTATCGCGCGTCTGTAACGGGGCCATCGCCGCGAGGCGGGTTCCGCGAGTTCAAACCCAGTTCCGAGTACCCGCTCCGGCCGTAATTGCGTCTGCAACGGTCTCCCGGCGCCGCTTTGCGCGCGGAGGTCTGGGACATCGAGCGCACGGTCCGGTTTCCGACGCACGGCGCGACAGCGCGTGCGGACAACGTACGAATACGGAGACGACCGAATGTCGTGGAACGACGAGCGCGTCGAGACCCTCAAGAAGCTCTGGCAGGAAGGCCTTTCGGCGAGCCAGATCGCCAGCAGGATCGGCGGAGTCACCCGCAACGCCGTGATCGGCAAGGTGCATCGGCTCGGTCTTTCGGGCCGTGCGACAACCAGCCGCATGAAATCCCATCGTCCCCGCCGCACCCCGGTGGCTCAGAAGCGCGCTGCAAAGCCCCGTTTCGCCCAGGTCGGGAACACGGCGCTCCGCGCGCTGTATCAGGCCGATGCCGAGCCTTATACGCCCCCGGTCGAGGAGCTCGTGATCCCCGAGAAGGAGCGCAAGTACATCCAGACTGTGACCGAGAGCTGCTGCCGCTGGCCGATCGGCGATCCGCAAATGGCCGATTTTCATTTCTGCGGGAAGAACAAGGTTCCTGGTCTTCCCTATTGCGAGTTCCATGCGCGCAGAGCGTTCCAACCGCCGCAGCCGCGTCGGAGAGAGCCGGTCATGGCGCCGACGTTCCAGACCGTTCTCGATCACACGCCGGCGAACGGCAGTGGAGAAAAGGAAAACGCCTGACCCGGACCGGGTGCAGGCTGATCGTTCGGTTCCGCCGACGCTGGAGGGCTGGGGCGGGACCGCGGGGGAGAGGGCCGGAGCTGCGAAAGCGGCTCCGGCCCTTCGCGTTCATGGGATTGCAGCGATCGAAACCTTGTTCCGGGACAGTGCTTGAGCCGAGCCGAGCCGGCGGACAATGTCGCTCAGAGGTCTGACCACGGAGATCCCTCATGGGGCGCGACAAGGTTCGGGAGGAGAAGGATCGCAAGGAGGTACTCGCCGCCTTCGACATCGAAAACGACAAGCTACCGGATCGGATCGCAGAGGCTGCGCTGCCCTCCGGAGGGTATCCCCACGACAAGAAGCTCAAGCGCGGCGACTTCGACGCGCAGATGGAGCCGCTACAGGTCGAACTGGTGAAGATGCAGCGCCACGTCCAGAAGACGGGGGAGCGCATCCTGGTCATCTTCGAAGGGCGGGATGCGGCGGGCAAGGGAACCTGCATCAAGTACTTCACCGAGAACCTCAACCCGCGAGGCGCGCGCATCGTTGCTCTATCCAAACCGACGGAGATCGAGCGGGGGCAGTGGTACTTCCAGCGCTACCTCGCGCATCTGCCCTCGGCGGGCAACATCGTCCTGTTCGATCGCTCCTGGTACAATCGCGCCGGTGTCGAGCGCGTGATGGGGTTCGCGAACGCCGACCAGATTGCCGACTTCCTGCGGGACGCCCCTGAGGTGGAGGAGCTGCTCGTGCGGGACGGGATACGCCTGTTCAAGATCTATCTCGAAATCGGCCAGGAGATGCAGATCCTGCGTTTCCACGAGCGCCGGCACGATCCCGTGAAGCAATGGAAGATCACGGACATCGACATCGCGGCGATGTGCCGTTTCGAGGATTACACGAAAGCCAAAGAGGACATGTTCCGCTTCACGAACACGGTGGCGGCCCCTTGGACGGTGATCCTTGCGAACGATCAGCGGCGCGCCCGGATCGCCGCCATACGTCTGATCTTGTCGGCAATCGACTACGAAGGGAAAAACAGCGACGCGATCGGTGAACGCGACGCGCTCATCGTGGGGACGGGGCCCGCATTCTTCTGCCGGCCCGCCTGAGCCCCGGACCGGGGCGCGAAATCATGCCCCCAGATCCTGAACCACGCCATCTTTCACGATCACGCGGCCATCCAGAGCGATGGTGGTGCCCATAACGGGCAGATCGAAATGACCTGCGGTGAACCGCCCGGCGAACTCGTTGGCGCCCGTGGAGAACAAGAAATTGCCGGCCACGGCGCGGATCTCGGTCGCATTCGTATCGCGCTGATCGTACATCAAAAGGCTCTCCAGCCGCGCGCCGTCGTTCAGGCCCAGCCCAACGTGGCTCACCGCATATGCTTCGCGATCGCCCCAGGCGGCGAGGTAGCGCCGCATCAACTCCACATCGACGCCGCTTCCGTCGAGGCGGGCGATGTAGTCATCCTCGATGGTAGCGATGACCGCGCTCTCGTAGAGGCGCTTGAACGTCAGGTTCGCGTCACCCGGCGCGAACACCAGCCGGCCGTTCACCGTCTTGGCCTTGGGAAAACTCACGACCAGACCTGCAGGGACGTGCTGCAGCGTGCCCGGCTTCGTCGCGGCTCCCCAGACTCCGACGGTCGCCGCTCCCTCCATAATGACACGAAGGTCCGTACCTGCGTGCGAGGTCACGGTCATCAGCCTGGCCGCCCGGAACACTTTCATCGCCGACCGCACGCGGGCTTCGAGCGCGGCATCCGGCACCAACCGCTCGAGCGCCTCGGGATGCTCGTTGGTGATGTGAAGGATCCGCGCTCCCCCACGCAGGATCACCGGCGTCTCGCGGGCGTGCATCAGCCCCTCTACCGTGAGATCGACGATTGCTGGCGTCGACTTCAAGGCATCGACCACCGGGGCGAGTCCACCGATCGCCTCGGAGGCACCGGTCGAACGGACGGCGACGGGGTGACGATTGCGCGGCGTGGGGACCACAATGTGAAATGGGCGTGCTCCCAGCCGCTGCAAAGCGAGTTCGGCGAGGTGCACATTCAGCTGCCGGGACTGCGTCTCGGACAGGATCGCGACAGGCTCGGAGTTGCCCATCGCGGAGCGGGCGAGGATCTCGGCGAAGACGTCGATCCATTTGTGCTCGATGCGGTCGGTGAGCATGGGAGCCATCCTGAGCTTCAGCTTGATGCGAGCCCGCGGCGTGGTGAATGCTGGAATGAGCGAACAGCATCCTGGCATCCGGCCTGCGAGGCGTCGTTTCGTTTGGCACGCCGGAGCGCATGCGGGCAATCCTCAATTCCTGGATGGAGCGCGAGGCGTTGCGGGCGATGCCCGTGACCCTTGCGGTCGCCTCGGCTGGAGGCGCGGCAGCGGCACTCGCTCATTTGCCGGCGCCTTGGCTGTCGGGCGCCGCAGTGGCGACGACGATCGCCGCGCTGTGCGGGGCGAAACTCGGGCTGCCGCGTGCCGTGAGAGAAATCGCGCTGGTCTTCCTCGGTGTGTCGATGGGCGCGACGATGACCCCCGACACTCTGGCGCTGATGCTGCGTTTTCCGTTGGGCCTGGCGGGACTGCTCGTCGCTGTGCCGCTGGTGATGATCGCGGTATCGACCTATCTGCAGCGCGTGCACGGCTTCGACGGTGCTTCGGCGCGCCTCGCGGCGGTTCCCGGCGTCTTGCCGTACGTCCTCGCCATGGCAGCGGAGACCCGTGGCGACACGAGCCGCGTCATGATCGTCCAGATTTTCAGACTGGTCGCGATCGCCGCGCTGCTTCCCAGTGCGGTGACCGTCTTGGGTGGTGCGGGTCATGCCGCCGGCACGGATGCACTGGTCGGCAGATCGCTTCACGGCGGTGAACTGCTGCTGGCGTTGACGGCCGGCCTCATCGGCTGGCTGATCTTCGCCAGGCTGGGAATGCCCGCCCCCTCGCTGTTCGGCTCGATGGTCGCCGGTGCTGCCTGCTTCGGGAGCGGTCTGATCGCGACGTCGTTCCCGGCTTGGCTCGTGGTCCCGGGCAATGTGGTCATCGGCGCGATGACCGCCGCGAGCTTCTCCGGCGCCGACACCACCGTGCTGCGGCGGACGGTCCCTGCCGCCGCCGGGGCACTCGCGGTCGGCAGCCTGACGTCACTCGCCTGTGCGTGGCCCGTAGCAGCCATTGCCGGCCTGCCCATCGCGCAAGTCTGGCTGGCCTACGCACCGGGAGCGGTGGAGACCATGGCCGTCGTCACGATGGCGCTCGGCTATGACGCTGCATTCGTCGGCGCCCACCACATCGCGCGCTTCTTCGGCCTCATGATGGCCGTGCCGTTGTGGATTCGCCCGTATCTCGGCGGCGACGAAGGCTCCAGTCGAGATCGCCTCAAAACGTGACCACGCTGCGGATCGACTTGCCCTGGTGCATCAGATCGAAGGCGGTCTTGATCTGAGACAGCGGCATGGTGTGGGTGATCATGTCGTCGATGTTGAGCTTACCCTCCATGTC
>CAYMEB010000095.1:0-16893 GCA_964389095.1 uncultured Hyphomicrobiaceae bacterium | reverse complement strand
GAGGGAGAGCCCGCGCGGCGGCCCTCGAATACTCCCCGTGGCGACAGAAATTTCAGAGTTTTGATTAGGTTGGCTGGGGGACTAGGATTCGAACCTAGACAGGCAGATCCAGAGTCTGCAGTCCTACCATTAGACGATCCCCCATCCCCGATGCGGGGTGGTGTCGGGCGGTCCGTCGCGCGTTGCGCACGGCCAACCCGAACGGGGCGGGTTCTACCCACACCAGGCGTGCTGTGCAAGTGCAAACCGTCCCGCCCGAGGCCGGCCCAGGGCGGCGCCAGGCCCTTCGGGCGGTGTCGCTCGGCACGCACGTCGGACGGACCTCCCATCGCGCCTGGGCCGGTGAGCCTCCGGGACACTACCCCGGGGAACGGGCGTTCGACGCGATCACGACCGCCTGACAACTAGGGCCGGACGATCTTGCGCCAGACCAGGAATGCCACCAGTGCCATGCTGGCGAGGGCGGCGTAGCTCCAGAGGACGGACGACCCCAGCCGGTCCATGGCGGCGGCTGCCACCAACGGCCCGAGCGCCGCCCCCGTGCCCCAGAACAGCATGATGCTCGAAACCCAGACGAGGCGCCGTTCTGGCGGGGCCAGATCCCCCGCATGAGCCGCAGCCAGCGAATAGAGCGTCGAAGCGCAACCTCCCCACAGAAACAGCAGCCCGACCCAGAGCCAGGCATATTGATGAGGGACCCAGATCATGGCGATCGAGATTGCGGCCGTCGCAACGCTCACCACGGCCATGACGGTTCGCCGATCCAAGCGGTCTGCCGCGTAAGAGACCGGCAGTTGCAGAGCCATGCCGCCGATCTGCAGGGCCGCCAGCCCCTGACCGATGGTGGAAATGGGAATACCGGCATCGAAGCCCCATTTCGGCAAAAGACCGGGCAGCGTTCCAAATACGAGACCATGCGCCATCGAGGCCATGGCTGCCGTCGGCAGCAGTCGCGGCAATTCGAGGAAGCCTGCCAGGGATGCACGGCTCGATGTCGGCAGATTGGCGGGCGCGCGCGGTCGCAGCAGGGGGGCCGTGAGGTAGGCGAGCGCACTGATCACGAACAACTGCGTGGCGGCGCTCGGGGCAACGAACGAAATGACAATCTGGCCGAATGCGAATGCCAGCCGGTTGAGGACCATGTAGGTGCCGAATACGATGCCGCGGGTCTCAGCCGTCGCCTGAGCCGCCAGCCAGCTCTCGATCAGCACGAAGTACACCGCGGTCGAGACGCCGCCGCATCCGCGAAAAACCGCCCAGGTCACAGGTCCGGGAAAACTCCAATGCAGCAGCGCCAGCCCTGCATTGATCGCTGCGACCGAGATCACCGTGCGATCGGGGCCGATCCGGCGCGTGATCTCCGGCCCCAGAATGCACCCGATCAGAAAGAAGACGGAGAACGTCGTCGAGACGGCGCCGGCAGCCGACGCCGAATAGCCATCCGCCGCCAGCTTCACCGGAATGACGACCGATAGAATGCCGGTTCCACACTGGTTGACGGTGACCATCGCCAGGATGGCGGCGATCGTCACGACCCGCGCGCGATCGCTGGTCCATTGCTCGCGGATACGCTCGGGAAGCATGCCTCAGCCATCCAGTGCCGCCGGTTCCTCGTGACCCGCAGCGCCCCGCACGACGGCGCGCGGGCCTCGAGACCGGGATGAGTTCACATTGTCACGACGCTCAGCGCTGGGGAAGCGTCGGCGCAAGCACTGACGACGCCCCCGTGACGCTGGTCCTGCGCCGGATCACCCGGTATGCTTTGCTCGACATTCCCGTCGCAGCACGCATTCGACGGACGGGGCAGCGAGGGAATTGGGGGGACAATGCGCCGGCTACTCGATGCGCTTTATCTCGCGGCTGGTTATGCCGCCGGGTTCTTTCTGATCGTCATCTTCGCCATAATGATGATCATGTCCGTCGGCCGTCAGTTCGGTCTGAACATTCCTTCCGGCGACGACTTCGCGGCTTGGTCCATGGCGGCGATGGCCTTTCTCGGGCTCGCCCATACCTTCAAGGCTGGAGAGATGATCCGCGTCGGGCTGCTGCTCGAGAAGCTGCCGCATCGGCGGCGCTGGTTCTTCGAAATCATCGCCCTGTCGGTGACGCTCGGATTCGTCGGGTTCTTCGCCTATCACGCTTGGAATTTCGTTCGCACCTCCTGGATGATGCACGAGATGTCGAATGGCGTCGTGGCCGTACCGATGTGGATCCCGCAAATCTCTTTTCTTGCCGGCATCACTCTGCTCGCCGTCGCGGTCGTGGATGAGTTGGTGCACGTGCTCAAGGGTAACAATCCGAGCTTCGAGCGGCCGCCACCGGCAACGACCGAGGAACTGTTGGCGCGGATCGCAGAAGGCGGAGGCGTTTGAGCCATGGTCGCAGGTCTCGATCTCCCGACGCTCTCGATCATTCTGCTGTTTGCCCTGACTATCATACTGGCGAGCGGCGTCTGGATCGCCATCGGCCTCGGCCTCGTCGGTCTCCTTGCTATGGTGCTCACGACGCCGGTACCGGTGGGCAACGTGCTTGCCACCAAGGTCTGGGATGCGGCTGCCAGCTGGCAGATCGCCGCATTGCCGCTTTTCATTTGGATGGGCGAAATCCTCTTCCGCACCAAACTGTCGGAAGAGATGTTCCGCGGTCTTTCGCCTTGGTTGCAGTGGCTCCCGGGCCGCCTCCTGCATGTGAATGTCGTCGGCTGCGGGATCTTTGCAACCATGTCCGGATCGTCGGCGGCGACTTGCGCGACAATCGGTAAGATTGCACTGCCCGAACTCGCCAAGCGCGGCTACGACGAACGCATGGCGCTGGGTTCACTCGCTGGCGCCGGCACACTCGGCCTGCTCATCCCGCCGTCGATCCCGATGGTCGTCTATGCGGTGACTGCGAACGTCTCCGTGCTCAAGGTGTTCCTCGGCGGCTTCCTGCCGGGGCTGCTGGTGATGGCGCTCTACTCCGGATACATCGCGGCGTGGTCGCTCCTGAATCCCGGCAAAACACCGCCGCGCGATCCGCTCATGTCGTTTGCGGCGAAGCTGCGCCAGTCGCGTCGCCTGATTCCCTGCCTTCTGCTTATTGCAACGGTGTTCTCTTCACTGGTGTTCGGTTTTGCGACGGCGACCGAATGTGCCGCGTGGGGCGTCATCGGCGCGCTGGTTCTGGCATGGTGGAGCGGCACGCTCTCGGTTGCGACGTTCACGGAAAGCGTGATGAGCGCGACCCGCCTCACCTGCATGATCATGCTGATCCTGGCGGGGGCCGCCTACTGCACGGCAGCCATGGCCTACACGGGTATTCCGAACGCGCTGGCCGAGTGGGTGCAGGGGCAGAATCTGACACCGCACAAGCTCGTTTTGGCCCTTACGATCATGTACATCATCCTGGGCTGTCTGATCGACGGCATCTCGATGATCGTGCTCACGGCGGTCGTCGTGCTGCCGATGGTGGAGAAAGCCGGCTTCGATCTCGTCTGGTTCGGGGTCTACCTCATCATCCACGTGGAGATGGCGCAGATCACGCCGCCGGTGGGCTTCAACCTGTTCGTGCTGCAGAACATGAGCGGCAAGGACACCTGGACTGTTGCACGGGCTGCATTCCCCTTCTTCATTCTGCTCAATGTCGCCGTTATCATCATCACGACGTTCCCGGAAATCGTGACCGTGATTCCCAACTGGGCTTTCCCGGAAACCGGGATCAAGAAAAGCTAGTTCCAAAGGAGGACCATCGATGAACCGCCGCACTGCATTCTCGGCGATCGCGCTATCAGCTGCCGCGCTCGCTGCCGGCCCGGCCATGGCGCAGACACAGTGGAACCTGCCCGCTGCCTACGCCAACTCGAACTACCACACCGAGAACCTCGTCCAGTTCGCAAAGGATGTAGAAGCCGCGACCGGCGGCAAGCTCAAGATCACCGTCCACGGCAACGCGTCGCTGTTCAAAGCGCCCGAGATCAAGCGCGCGGTCGCGACCGGGCAGGCCCAACTCGGCGAAGTGCTCATCTCGATCCACGAGAACGAAGACCCCATCTTCGGAATCGATGTCGTGCCTTTCCTCGCCACCAGTTTTGCGGACGCCAGGAAGCTGTGGGAAGTCTCCAAGGCGGCGACCGAGAAGAAACTCGCCTCCCAGGGTCTCATGGTGCTGATGGCAGTTCCGTGGGGACCGCAGGGCATCTACGCCAAGAAGGACCTCAATTCGGTCGCCGACATGAAGGGCCTCAAGTTCCGCTCGTACAATGCGGGTACCTCTCGCATCGCCGAACTCGCGGGCGCCCAGCCGGTGACCATCCAGGCCGCCGAACTGCCCCAGGCTCTCGCGACCGGCGTGGTCGACAGCTTCATCTCCTCCGGATCGACCGGTTACGACAGCAAGGTCTGGGAGAGCTTGACGCACTGGTATGACACCCAGGCGTGGATCCCGAAGAACATCACCTTCGTGAACAAGGCCGCATTCGACGCGCTTCCCAAAGACCAGCAGGAGGCGCTTTCGAGGGCCGCAAAAGCCTCTGAGGACCGCGGCTGGAAGATCGCCGAGGAGAAGGCCACCTGGTACATTCAGGAACTGAAGGCGAAAGGCATGAAAGTCCAACCGCCATCGGCAGAGTTCGCGGCCGGCCTGAAGAAGTTCGGCGAGGATCTGACGTCGGGCTGGCTCAAGAAGGCCGGCGCGGATGGCCAGGCGGTGATCGACGCCTTCAAGAAGTAGTTCGCCTGCACCTCTAAAACTGAGCGGCGCGCCGGGGGCTCCCGCGGCGCGCCGTTGTCATTCTTGCCGTCTGATCTCAAGTCTGCGCCCGCTACCTGATCCGTTCCTCGATTTCCCTGACACGCTTATCCGCGCTCCAGACGTTGTGGATGGTCCACTTCTGGGTTCCCGAGCCAGGCTCGGTGAACGTTACTTCGATATCCCCGGTGCCGAACCCGAGCCAGCGCAGCCCGAGCACCCGGTGGACGAAGATGTCGTCGGGAAGCTTGTGAACGGCCACGTTGTGCGCATTGAAACTCCGCGTGCCGCCGCCCAGGCGGCGCACGTCGCCGATCTGCTTGCCGTGAGCGAACGAGTAATAGTGAAAGCGATTGAAGAAAAACGTCGTCAGGACCCAGATCGGGAACAGTACCGAGAACACGGCGCCATAAAAGCCCTGGTTCATGTGTATCCTCAGTCGCGGGAAGGCTTCCAGCAGCACGCGCGACAGGCCGAGGAAGTAGATGGCCGCCCCTGCGGCGAGGAAGGCGAACACCAGCACGGCCGACAACACCCCTCGGGCACGCACGGCCGTGAAAATCGCAACGAACAGGAACGTCGCGATGAACCCGATCCCGAGCAGCGGATCGGGGTGGAAGTTGAGGGCCTTCGACGTGCCGTCGACGACGGACTGCGGCAGCTTTCCGTCGACCAGTTCGACCATATGGACGCGGATGCCCCAACCGAATGGACCGGCGCCGGAAATGACCCAGGCGACGGCCGCGTAGAGCCACACCACCCACCAGTAGAGAAGATCGTAGTGGCGAATGAGCGTGATGCTCGTATCGGCGGGCTTGTCTGGCAAAGGCGCCTTGGCAGGCGCGGGAGATGGCGCGGGGTTCGACATCGGTAGAGCCTCGCTTGTTGTAATCGAACGGAACTGGACACCCGATGCTAGCTGGAAAATAAGGCGTGTCCATCTTCCGACGTAGGGCCGAGCCGAATTGGCGGGCTCACGCTTGACAGCCAACGTTCGCCCCCATCACATCCGGCCATGGCGAAGGGGCAGGGCAAATCTCGCGGATCTGCGTGGCAGAAGCGGCCTCCGTTCAGAACGGGCGGCGGAGGCTGGACGCGTCAGCGGCCGGCCTTCGCGCCGTCGCAAGATCGGGACGCAGACCCGGCGGCGGGGGCTGCATGGGAATCAGGACTGCCCGAAGGACAAATCCGCCTGTTCGGGTTGCATGCGGTGGAGGCGGCGCTGGCGAACCCGGTCCGCGTCGTGCACCATGTGCGCGCCACGGAAAATGCCGAAAACAAGCTGCGTGAGCTGATCGGCGGCAAGACCACGTCGATCGAGAAGGTCACGCCGCGAGACCTCGACAAGCTGCTGGGGCCGGACACGGTCCATCAGGGCGTCGCCATCGACGTCGACGAGTTGCCCGAGCCAGAGTTGAGCGAGCTTGCGGCCAAGACCGAGGTGGCCCACCCCCTCGTGGTGCTGGACCAGATCACCGATCCGCACAATGTCGGTGCGATCCTCAGATCTGCTGCGGTTTTCGGGGCGAGCGGCTTGGTCATGACACGCCGCCACTCCCCTCAACTCGCCGGTGTCCTCGCGAAAGCCGCATCGGGGGCCCTCGAACTGGTGCCTGTATGCCGGGTGCAGAACCTGTCACGGGCACTCGCCGAATTGCAGGAGGCTGGTGTCACCGTCATCGGACTCGACGGGGAGGCCGAAACCACGCTCGAAGACTGCGCCTGGCCGATGGCTCCCGCTCTGGTTCTCGGGGCGGAAGGCAAGGGGTTGCGTCAACTCACCCGGCAGACCTGCGATCGGCTGGCGCGGATCGACACCGCAGCGTCGCTCGCCTCGCTCAACGTCTCGAACGCAGCAGCCGTCGCCCTGCATACCGCGCACCGAGCCGCTCGGACCCGAGCCACGCGCTGACTCGGCCGTTGGCTTATCGGTGAGTGTGGGAATTCAAGTGTTCCCGCCCGCACCAGCACGCGCCAGATCAATCGCCTCCCGGAGCACCTCGATGTCGCCGATATGATTGGCGAGCAGCAGGACGAGCTTCGCGTCGAGGGCCGCCGCTGCGTCACGATCGAGACCGCGACGCGCCTCGACCAGCAGGCGGAACGCGGCATCTGGATCGGGAAAACGGGATCGGGTGTCGAGCTTGTTCATGGGAGCCCTTTCGCGCGATCGAGCGCCCAACGCAACGCTGACGGCTTCAATACGCGAAAGCGTGCCGCAACGTGGCAATCCGGGCGCAAGAGATAGGCGGCCCCCGGCGAGAGACCGTAGCGCGCGACAATCAGGCCTTCGACATCGCGATAGTTTCCTCCTTCGCCGATCGCCACGATCCGCACCTCGTCGCCTGCGGGAATATCGCTCGCGGGCGTGTGCACCAGCACGGTGAAGTCTGGGCCCAGGGTCTCGCACAGGTAACCGCGGCGGCCCGCTGCATCGACTATCGGCGCATCGATCATCGGGGCGCCCGGGGGCGGCCCAGCCGCCCATGTCGCATCGTCTGCCGTCGACAGTATGCTGTCGCGATACGGTGTGGCCGTCGAGAGGCGACCCGGATTGACCATCCGTTTGGCGAACTCCGTGGACCGGGCGAGATCCAGGGCGGCGTCGCGCAGGATCCTTTCGGCCGGCCCGTGTGGCGCAATGAAGTCCGTGGAGCGCGTCGAGTGTGCGATGTTCTCGTCCGCAGCCGCGGTCCGCTCGCTGTCGTAGGTCTCGAGCAGTCGGGCTGGCGCGCCGCCCTTTACGACCAGCGCGAGTTTCCAGGCGAGGTTTTCCGCGTCCTGCAGACCCGAGTTCGCGCCGCGCGCGCCGAAGGGAGAGACCTGATGCGCACTGTCGCCTGCGAAGATCACGCGGCCATGGACGAAACGGTCGATCCGGCGGCACTGGAAGCGATAGACCGAGACCCATTCCAGTTCGAAATCGGAATGCCCGAGCATGCGCTCGATGCGGGGCCGTACCACCTGCGGCTGACGCTCCTTCTCGGCGTCGGCATCCGGGGAAAGCTGCAGATCGATCCGCCAGACGTCATCGGGTTGCTTGTGCAGGAGTGCGGACTGCCCGCTGTGAAACGGCGGCTCGAACCAGAACCAGCGCTCGGTCGGAAACGCCGCAGACATCTTCACGTCAGCGATCAGAAACTGCTCGTCGAAGACCTCTCCCTTGAACTCGAGGCCGAGCATGCCCCTCACCGGTGAACGCGCACCGTCGCAGGCGATCACCCAATCGGCGTCGACGGCATAGGGTCCATCGGGGGTTTCGATTGCCAACCGAACGCTGCCTGCACCCTGAGAGACGGCGACCACCTTATTGCGCCAGCGCACGTCGACGGTCCCGATCTGGTTCGCACGCGCGATAAGGTACTCCTCGGCGTAATATTGCTGCAGATTGATGAAGGCCGGCATCTTGTGTCCGCTCTCGGGCAGCAGATCGAAGCGATAGATCTGCTCGTTCCCGCGAAAGACCTTGCCGACCTGCCACTGCACACCCTTGCGCAATGGTTCGTCGGCAACGCCGAGCCGGTCGAAGATCTCCAGCGTCTTCTTCGAAAAGCAGATCGCTCGCGAGCCGTCGCCGATGCGGTCATTGTCGTCCAGCACGATGCAAGGCACACCGAGCTGAGCAAGGCCGATCGCCAAGGCGAGCCCCACCGGTCCCGCTCCCACGATCACGACCTTGTGGCGCGCCGGAGTCGGCAGGCTCTGGTCGCGGTGGCGGGTGTAGGAGAACTGAAGGTGTGGCTTGCTGTAAGGCTCGTTCACGGCTGCTTTCCTCCAAGCCAGAGGATCGCCACCACACATGTGACCGCAACGACAATAGAGCCCAGCAATCGATTGTTGGCGCGGTCGTACTCCCGGGAAAGTCCGTTCCGGGCGCAGAAGGCTTTCAATTCGTCGCCACCCGGCGCCATCGGCAGCCCCATCTTGCGCATGAACTCGGTGGCCGCGCCGAGAATGGCCTTGGGCGCATCGGGCGGCTCGCGCTCCAGTCGCAGTTTGTCGAGGCGCACCATCTCCTTGCTCGCCCGACTGTAGACGAGACCGCACCACAGGAAGATCACAAGCAGGCCGAAAGAGATCATCGCTTGGCGCCTATCCCTGCAGAGCGGCCCACATTTCGCGGTCGCGCATGTCGGTCCAAACCACCGGATTGTCGATGCCGCGTGCCTCGTCATAGGCACGGGACACGTTGAACGGCAGGCAGTGCTCGTAAATGGCGTAAGAGCCGAAGGGGCCGTCCATCGCTTTGCGGACAGCGGAGAACGTCTCCTTGAGCGTGCGCCCCTGTGCAACCGCGGTCGCCGCCGTCTCATATGTCGCAGCGAGAAAATCGCGCGTCCCCTGAATCGCGTCCGCCACCATACGGTCGCCGACGAGAGCATCGCCGCGCCCGGGCACGAGCGCTTTCGGCCGGTAAGCCGCCACGCGATCGAGCGTTCCGGGCCAGTCCCGGAAGTGGGCATCGCCGCAGTAGCAGGCGGATTTGTACTCGACGAGATCGCCGGAGAACATCACCCCGGAGTCGGGCACCCAGGCGATCGTGTCGCCGGACGTGTGTCCGCGACCCAGATGAACGATCTCGACGCGGCGTCGGCCCAGCCAGAGCGTCATGCATGTATCGAAAGTCAGCGTCGGCCATGTCAGGCCCGCCGGGATCGTGTCCGCCCCCTGGAACAGCCTCGGAAACCGGCCGATCTCCGACGCTTTGTCCTGCTCGCCGCGCTCCACGATGAGTTTCCGGGTCGCCTCGCTGGCGATGATCTCGGAGGCCTTGTACGCCGAGGCGCCGAACACGCGGACAGCGTGATAATGCGAGAGCAAGACGTACTTGATCGGCTTGTCTGTCACGGCACGTACGCGCGCGATCACATCTGCGGCCATCGCCGGCGTCGCCTGCGTATCGACGACCATGCAGGCATCATCCCCGACGATGATCCCGGTGTTGGGGTCGCCTTCCGCCGTGTAGGCGTAGAGACCCTCTCCGAGCTTGCCGAATGTAATCTTCTTGGCAGCGGTATCGCCGGTTGAAGCGAACGCGGGCTTCTTCGACATGGGCTAATCTCCAAGAGGCGAAACTCTGCTCGACGCCGGCAGCACTACTGCCGGTCATCGGCCATGAACGTGGCGGGCGTGGCGGACCATGACAGCATTGCCATGAACACGCCGAACACCACGAGGAAGCCGATGAATTCGGGACCTGATCCGGCCTCGGCCAACCGCCGCGACGACGCGGTAGCGACATCCGAGCCCTCGATGACCGAGATCGCAACGGCCTGCGCCAGCAGGATCAACAGGGAGAGAAGGCCGCCGACCAGAATGACCATCGAGACCGGCGCGTTGCGCCGGCCGGCCAACCGCCCCGCCCACCAGCACAACGACGGTACGAGAACAAGCGCCGCCGCGATCGTCGGGGGATCAAGGAGCTTCATAACGCACCACCTTCTGATCGATCGCCCCGAACACGCTCGCACCCTGGCCGTCCAGCACCTCGAGGCGAACGCGGTCGCCGAATCGCAGGAACGGTGTGATCGGCTTGCCGTGCTGAATCGTCTCCACCACGCGGACCTCCGCGAGGCATGTATACCCCGCGCCGCCAGCGGCGACCGGCTTGCCGGGGCCGCCGTCGGAACCTCGGTTGGAAATGGTGCCGGAACCTATGATGCTGCCGGCCGACAGCTTCCGCGTCTTTGCCGCGTGGGCGATGAGCTGGGCGAAAGAGAATGTCATGTCGACCCCCGCCTGCGGATGACCGAGCGGACGATCGTTGACTGCGGCGCGAACAGGAAGGTGCACCTTGCATTCGCGCCAGGCCTCGCCGAGTTCGTCCGGGGTCACCGCTACCGGGCCGAACGCCGTCGACGGCTTGCCGTGGAAAAAGCCGAACCCTTTCGCCAACTCGTCGGGGATCAGATTGCGCAACGACACGTCGTTGACCAGAGTGAGCAGAAGGATGTGATCGGCCGCATCCTCGACCGCGACGCCCATCGGCACGTCACCCGTGACGACCGCAAGCTCGCCTTCCAGGTCGATCCCGTAGGCCTCGTCCGCGACCAGGACGTCGTCACAGGCGCCGATGAAGGTGTCCGAGCCGCCCTGATACATGAGCGGATTGGTCCAGAAGCTCGCCGGCAGCTCCGCGCCGCGGGCTTTGCGCACCAATTCCACGTGATTGACGTAGGCGGAGCCATCGGCCCACTGATAGGCGCGCGGCAGGGGCGCCATCGCATTCTCCGGCGCGAAGTCCACCAACGGAAACGGCGCCCGGCGCCCGCTCACGACGACTTCTTCCAGTTCCGCTGCAACACGCTGGAGCCGCGGGGCATTTTCGTCCCAGTCGTCCAGGGCCTGCTGCATCGTCTCCAGCCCGGCGATCGCCTCGTGGGCCTTGACGGCGCGGGACAGGTCCCGCGACACAATGGCCAGCGCCCCGTCCCGTGTCCCATTGCGGATTGTGGCCAATTTCATATTCTACCTCACCTCATGAGCCGGGACCCGGGCCAACGACTGCACGCATCTACCTCCCCAGGAGACGTTCGACAATGAAACGCCGGCAATTCCTCAAGGGTGGAGCGCTCGCAGCCACGGCGACGGCCGTCGCTGCTCCAGCCGTCGCCCAGTCGATGCCCGAAATCAAGTGGCGCCTGACGTCCAGCTTCCCCAAATCGTTGGACACGATTTTCGGCAATGCGCAGATTTTCGCGAAATATGTCGCCGAAGCGACCGACAACAGGTTCCAGATCCAGACGTTCGCCGCCGGAGAGATCGTGCCGGGCCTCCAGGCCCTCGATGCGGTGACGGGCGGCGCGGTCGAGGCTGCTCAGACGCCGACGTATTTCTATTTCGGCAAGGAGCCGACATTGGGCTTCGGCACGGGTTTGCCGTTCGGGTTGAACCAGCGGCACCAGCAGTCGTGGTGGTCGTTCGGTGGCGGCGGCGAGATCGTCAACGAAGCGCTCAAGAAATTCAACGCCTACAGCATTCCCATGGGCAATTCGGGCACCCAGATGGGCGGCTGGTTCCGCAAAGAGATCCGCTCGCTCGACGACATCAAGGGGCTCAAATTCCGCATCGGCGGGGTCGGTGGCGCAGTCTTGGCCCGCCTCGGCGCGGTGCCCCAGCAGATCGCCCCGGGCGAGATCTATCCAGCGCTCGAGCGCGGCACGATCGACGCCGCCGAGTTCGTCGGCCCCTACGACGACGAGAAGCTCGGCCTGTCGAAGATCGCCCCGTACTATTACTATCCTGGCTGGTGGGAGGGGTGCGCCATGCTGCACCTCGTGGTCAACGCCGAGAAATGGGCGTCGCTGCCCAAGCACTATCAGGCCATCGTGACGCAGGCCTGCGACGCCTCCAACACCTGGATGCTGGCGAAGTACGATGCGGTGAACGCGCCGGCATTGCGCCGCGTGGTGGCAGCGGGGGCTCAATTGCGTGCCTTTCCGATGCCCGTGCTGGAAGCCTCCTACAAGGCGGCCAACGAGGTCTACGCGGGACTTGCGGCGCAGAACCCGCTGTTCAAGAAGGCCCTCGATTCCGTGAACGCGTACAGGAACGAGCAGCTGCCCTGGTGGCAGATCGCCGAGTACGGCTTCGATACGCTCATGATCACGCTGCGGCGCACCTGAGCGCCCCGGCCGCATCGCGTGCGAAGCGATCTTCATGCGTTCCAGTCGCGAAAGGCGTGACATGGCTGCACTTCCACGCACGCCGTCGTTCCGGCTCGAGGGCAAGCGCGCGCTCGTGACCGGTGCGGGACGCGGCATCGGTCTCGCGGCTGCGGCGGCGCTCGCGGAAGCCGGAGCGGACGTGACGCTCGTCTCGAGGACGGCTTCCGAGATCGAGACCGCAGCGCACGAGATCCGCAAGAACGGCGGCCGGGCCGACGCCCTGGTGCTCGATCTGATCGACACGGCCGCTACGCGCGCTGTGATCGGCCGCGGCGGCCCATTCGACATTCTCGTCAACAACGCGGGCGCGGCCCGGCACAGCCCCGTGCTCGACGTCACCGAGGAGAACTTCGACGCCGTCTCCGACCTCAACATCAAGGCCGCGTTTTTCGTCGCCCAGGAGGTCGCTCGCGGCCTCGTCGCAGCGGGCAAGCCGGGATCGCTGATCCACATCTCCTCCCAGATGGGCCACGTCGGCGGACCCAACCGCAGCGTCTACTGCGCGACCAAGTGGGCCATGGAGGGCTTCTCCAAGGCCATGGCGATCGAGTTCGGGCCGAAGGCCATTCGTTCGAACACGGTCGCCCCCACCTTCATCGTGACGGAGCTGACACGCCGCTTCTTCGATGATCCCGCGTTCGAAGCCTGGGTGCTCTCGAAGATCAAGCTCGGGCGTCTGGGACGGGTCGAGGACCTCATGGGGCCGATCGTCTTCCTGGCCAGCGACGCCTCCGCGCTCGTCACGGGGACGTCCCTCGTCGTCGACGGCGGATGGACGGCCGAGTAGCCGCGACGGGCAGAGACCTCGACGGCTTGGCTCCTCTGTGGCACCACGGGCCAGCCAGTTCCTCGCGCGCCGGTCTCGTCATGTCGCAGATTGCTCCACCCGTTCGCATCGCCGTCGCCGGCGCTGGCCTGATCGGCCGCACCCACATCGAGGTGCTGCGCAGGCGGGACGGCGACTACGCGCTCGCCGCCATTGCCGATCCCGCACCAGCCTCCGTCGAGTTCGCACGCAGCGCCGGGGCCGCCCACTACGCCGAGATCGAGGACATGCTGGACGACGCCAGACCCGACGGGGTGATCCTGGCGGTCCCGAACCAGCAACATGTGCCGACGGGGCTGGCGTGCATCGCGCGCGGCATCCCGATCCTGGTCGAGAAACCGATCGCCGACACGCTCGAGGCTGCGATGACGTTGGTAGAGGCTGCCGAGGCGAAGGGTGTCCCCGTCCTCGTCGGCCACCATCGCCGGCACGATCCGATCCTGCAGCGGGCCGCGCAGATCGTGCGCGAGGGCGGGATCGGGCGCGTGGTGGCGGCCACCTCGATGTACCTGAGCCACAAGCCGAAGGGCTACCACGACCTTGAATGGCGCCGGATGCCAGGCGGCGGGCCGGTGCTGATCAACGCCATCCACGACGTCGATTGCCTGCGGATGCTGATCGGCGAGGTGACGACGGTGCTGGCCGCCGACTCCCGCGCGATCCGCGGCTTCGCCGTCGAGGATACCGCCGCCGCCGTGCTCAGGTTCGAGAACGGTGCGCTCGGCACGCTGATCTGCTCCGACACGGCATCCTCGCCGTGGAGCTGGGAATGGGGCTCCCGGGAGAACCCCGTGTTCCCCCACGAGCCGGAGAACTGCTACCATCTGGCCGGGACGAGAGGTTCTCTGGCGGTACCGACGCTCGTGCATCGCTGGCACGAGCCCGGAAAGGAAAGCTGGCAGACCGAGCTGACGCAGCGGCGTCATCACGTCGCCCACGCCAACGCCTACGTGCGCCAGATGGCGAATTTCGCCGCCGTGATCCGTGGCGTGGAACAGCCGGTGCTGAACGGCCGCGACGGCGCGCGCACGCTGGCGACAACGCTCGCGATCACCCAGGCCGCAGCCACCGGGCGGGCGATCGAGGTCGCAGACCTTCTCGCCAGGGCCTCGGGCGGGACGACACCACGCATGCCACGGGAGACGACGCAGTGACACCGAAGGGACGCGCGGCCTGCATCATCGGCTGGCCGGCGAAGCAATCGCGTTCGCCGATGCTCCACGGATACTGGCTCCGCAAGTATGGGATCGACGGCGACTACCGCGTCGAGGAGCGCCGGCCGGAGGAGTTCGCGGACTTCGTCGGCAACCTCGCGGCGCACGGCTACGTCGGAGCGAACGTGACGATGCCCCACAAGGACGCGGCCTTCGCGCTCTCGCAGCCCGACGACCGCGCGCGTGCTGTCGGCGCTTCCAACACGCTCTGGCTGGACAGCGACAGGCTGCGCTCCACCAACACCGACGTGGAGGGCTTCATCGAAGCGCTCGACGAGCGCGCGCCGGGCTGGGAGAAGCAGATCCGATCGGCCGTCGTGCTGGGGGCCGGCGGCGCAGGCCGTGCCGTGGTCTTCGGCCTCCTCGAACGCGGCATGCGCACCGTGCACGTCGCCAACCGCACCGCGGCCAAGGCCGGAGACCTGCGCGAGCGGTTCGGCTCCGATGTGGTCCCTCTCGACTGGGCCGGGCTGCCGCGACTGCTGCGGGACGCGCATCTCCTGGTCAACGCCACCTCGCTCGGCATGACCGGCAAGGACCCGCTCGACATCGACATCTCGGGCATGCCGGAGCGCAGCATCGTCGCCGATATCGTCAACGTGCCTCTGGTGACGCCCCTGCTCGTGGCGGCCCAGCGCCGCGGCTTCGTGACGACGAACGGCCTCGACATGCTGCTCCATCAGGCCGTGCGCGGCTTCCAGACCTGGTTCGGCGTCCGGCCGGTCGTCACGGAAGAGCTGCGCGAACTCCTGGCCACCGACATCCAGCGCCGCGGGTGACGGGTGCTCGCAACGGCTGAGGTCCGGCGCCTGCTCATGCACCCGAAAAAAATGCGGTCCGCCTCCGGCGGAACGGATGACCGCCGTGCCCTGGATCGAGCGACGCACACAAGACGTAAAGTTGTAAAGGGGTAGGAGGTTAGAGCGTTCTGGCAGGAGTAAGAACTCGAGCCACACGGAAGCCGATGAAGTTGAACCGGCTGAAGGGTACGTTCCAGTCGCGGACCGACGAGCGGAGGCTGTCTGGAAAGATGAACCAGGAACCGCCGCGAACCACGCGGGAAGACGCATTATAGGCGTCCTCGCACCACTCCCAGACGTTGCCGTGGACCTGATAGAGGCCCCAGGGATTGGCCTCGAAACTGTCGACCGGCACCGTGCGCTTCCGGTACTCGCCCTTCTTGCCGTTGCCGAAGGTGAAGTTGCCGTCGTAGTTGGCCTGAGCAGTCGAGATTTCGTTGCCCCACCAGAACTCGGTCTTGGTTCCGGCCCGGCACGCCTGCTCCCATTCCGCTTCGCTCGGCAAGCGGTAGCTCTTGCCCGTCACGGCGCTGGCCCAGGCGCAGTAGGCCTTGGCGTCGTTCCAGGAGACATCGATCACTGGCTGCATCACTCGACCCCAGTCGTGATCGTTGGCCTTGCGAGGCGGGATGCCCGAATGCCTCTGCCATTCAGGATGCGTCTGCGCAGCGTCCCATTCGGCGAAGGTAACGGCGAACCGGCCGATCGCGAACGCGGGATTGCCCGGCACCACCACCATCTCGGGGCCAATGTCGAGGTCCTTGAACCACTCGATCTTGCCAGCGCCGGGTTTCAGCCAGCCCGCTTGCGCCGCCTCGCTGTCGCGGGGCGAGAAGATCGCGGCGTCGACCTTGA
The DNA here is from genome assembly GCA_964389095.1 of uncultured Hyphomicrobiaceae bacterium. GTDB lineage: Bacteria > Pseudomonadota > Alphaproteobacteria > Rhizobiales > Hyphomicrobiaceae > JABFRJ01. The sequence continues at coordinate 806 of CAYMEB010000095.1, read as the reverse complement.
TGGGGCCATCGGCGACGTACTTCGCAGCCTGCTGCTCGGCGGCGGCTTTCTCCTTGGCGATGCGCTCCTGCTCGGAGCGCTGGCGGGCTTCGGCTGCGCGCTCGCGTGCCAACCGCGCCTGCTCGGCTTCGATCTCGGCGACTCGGGCGCGGGCCTGGGTAGCGAAATACGGCGGTGCGTGCTCGGCGATCGCTTTCAACGCGTGAAGATCAGATCCGCTCCGATGCGTCTCCCACTCGCCCTTCCAGAAGGCGTAGTCGTGAGTGGCGGCGGCGGTGGTTGATGACACGGGCGCCGCGACGATAGCGACCTCCGGCAACGGCGCTACAGCCGGCAACTGTCCGAGTTCCTCGATCAGATCGGCTGGCGCGACCGTGGACCGGCCCAGCCGCTTACAAATCAGCCTTACGAACTCGAGCAGCCGCGGATTGCCAACGGCGCCATCCCATCCGATCAGGTCGGCTGATTGGATAGCCTCGAATGCGTCCGGCGGTACCACCTTCTGCAGCCGTGCCGGGATGAGCTCGTCCTTGCCAAGTTCGGCTTCCATTCTGACCCAGGGCGACTGGATGCTTTCGGCGCACCAGAGCGGCGACACGACCCGCGCAGCTGCAAGCTCGGCGGTGATCTGCGCACGATAGCTTTCGCCGGCTTCGAGGCCGTAATCCCACCACACGCTGATCTCATGGGCGCGCAGGATGGTCGCCAAGCGGCGCACGATGACGCGCCGGTCCTGCGTGTTCCGATAAGATAAGGAACCTCTGAATAGCAGCTCCGCTCAGCAGGCGTGATGGCGATCGGCTCGA
>CAYMEB010000094.1:0-17053 GCA_964389095.1 uncultured Hyphomicrobiaceae bacterium | reverse complement strand
GAAGCTGAGGAAGCGGGGGTATGCGGTGTGGTGGGGGTGAGCTGATGAGATCGCTTGAATCGGGGGTGGACGAATGAGAGCAATCCCGTCACCCCTGGGCGAGCAAGCCTCAGGACCCCGCCCGGCCGTTCGCTGGGTAGCTGTCCCAGCGCCCGCAACCGGAGTGGTCACCAGGTACCGACGGGGATGTCTGCTACCGCTCCCCGCGCGTCTCAATTGCCGACACGCTCCCTTTACGGCTCTGGGGCACCCGGCGTTGGCGAGCAGTCCAGACCTGCCGAGCGAAAGTCGTCGGCCTAAGTGCCACGCCGCTGCAAGAAGAGTTGCACGATGTTACATTTCACCTGTTATGCCAACCGAGATCGATGGATCGGTCTTCTATTCATGCACGGACGTTGCCTCAGCATGCGGCGTCTCGCGGCAAACGATTTGGCGTTGGCGGCAAGATGGACTGATCCCCATCGGCAGATCGCGGCGGGGTCGCTCGGTTGTCTTTTCTGCTACTGAGCTCGAATACATCCGCGCTCATGCGGGCCAGCTTGAGGCACACCGCTCCACGATCCCCGGTGAGATTTATCTCGACAACGCAGCATCCACCCGGCCTTTGCCGATCGTCCGGGATGCCGTGCTCCGCGCCATGGAGATTGACTTCGGCAATCCCTCGAGCGCCCACGGCGCAGGCAGGAGGGCTCGCCAAGCCCTCGAAGATGCAAGGGATCAGGTTGCCGCACTGGTTGGCGCCGATCGCTCGCACGTGGTATTCACGAGCGGAGGAACGGAGGCAAACAACTTACTGCTCCGAAGTCTCGAAAAGTCCGGATTCCGGCGGATCATTACCACCGCGATCGAACACTCGTCGATTCTTGGGCTTCTGGATGCAGTCGCCGAGACTGGGGTAGAGGTCCAGATCCTGGCGGTTGACTCGAATGGTCGGATCGAACTGGATCATCTCGAGCGCCTCAAGATTGACCCCCACACGCTCGTATCGATCCAGTGGGCCAACAATGAGACCGGCGTACTGCAACCTGTGATTGAGGCTGCTGGGATTGTTGCCCGACGCAAAGGTCGGTTTCACACCGACGCGGCTCAAGCAGTCGGCAAACTCAACATCGATTTCAGTGTCTTGCCAATCGACGCCCTGACTATCACCGCTCACAAGCTTCACGGTCCCCAAGGGAGCGGCGCACTGATTGTTAAACAGCACCTCCGTCCCGTGCCACTCCTTCTGGGCGGATCACAGGAACGGGGTTTGCGTGTTGGCACGGAGAACTTCCCAGGCATCATCGGGTTCGGCGTCGCCGCCGAGCACCGGCTGGCCACGCTTCGGACTTTCGTGCGGCAGACCCGCTCGCTGCGCGACATTTTCGAGGCGAATCTGCGCGATGCGCTCCGTGATGCACGTATAAACGGGGCGATGGCCGATCGGGTTTGCACGACGGGTAGCGTCACGATTCCCGGTGTTGACGGGCAGGCCCTAATCGCGCAGTTGGATGCGCGCGGCATCCGGATCTCCCAGTCATCGGCCTGCACCAACATGCGCCCGGAGCCCTCATACGTGCTCCGCGCTATGGGCCTCAATGAAGACGCCGCCTACAGCACGATCCGGTACGCGATGTCAGAAGACTCAACGTTTGAGGCGTGCACTCGCGCCGCGGCGAGTATCGCGGAGATAGCCGTCCGTCTCGGGGCGAATCCGGGCCAGCACAGAACCATGCGCGTCGACAAGGAGGTCGCATAAATGAGATTCGGAGGACACGAATCGTTTGCTGTTCGCGAGGGCTGGCTGTCCCGCGGCCTTGAGCTGCTGTGCGAGTCGCCAGCGCTCCTCGTCGACGAACACACGGAGGACCATCTTGGTGTCGGCCGCAACATGGCGAAGTCCATCAGGCATTGGCTCACTGCGGCCGGGCTCGCCGATGAGGTGGATGGCCATCTCGCGCCATCGAAACTCGGCTCGCTGGTGCGGAAAGAGGACCCACACTTGCTTGATCTCGGGACGTGGTGGATCCTTCACATCAACCTGGTCGCTAACCCCGATGACGCGTTTTCGTGGAATTGGTTCTTCAACCAGTGGTCGCTCCAGCGCTTCGACCGGGCACCCTGCATTGAGGCCTTGAAGCGCTACGCCGCTGCGAAGCTTCCGAGGACCCCGTCGCCCCGCACGGTCGAGCGGGACGTCGCCACCCTCCTGCAGAGCTATGCGCGCCCGATTCCGGCAAAGGTCGATGACCCCGAGGATTCTTCGGAGTCTCCGTTCCAGGATCTCGGGCTCGTCCATTACCACGCTGCCAGTGGGTACTACCAGCTGAACCACGACCCCAAGCCCGTTGGCCTCAACCTCTTCGGATACGCGCTGAGCAAGATGCCGAAGGCCGCCGGGCGAGCTGACATCACCATCAGCGAATTGGAGCGATCCGAGTGCAGCCCGGGCCGTTGCTTCCTGTTGCGTGGCGACGAGATCTACGACTTGGTCCAGCGATTCGAACAGGAGGACCGGCGTGCCTTCGTCCTGCGATCGCAGGCGGGAGAGCGTGGAGTGAAGTTCGACGGCGGACGATCCGCACTCGACTGGGCGAAGGCGCACTATGCCGCCTCGGAGGTGATGCAGGATGCCTGAGCGAAACCACGCGCCCCAGATTGGCTCATTTCTCCGGTCGATCAACGTGCAGCTTGACGCCGGCGAGCCGGCGAGGATCGCGCATTTCCGCCCCACCGCCAAGGCTGCGACGTTCCTCGAGAAATTGTTCCTGGGCGGTTCGCCGGCGGTCCTGGCCACTGCGCCCTACGGGTCCGGCAAGTCGCTGACCGCCACGTATGCGCTGCAGCTCGTCGAGAACCGGGACGAGTGCCGGCCCACGCTGAAGAACCTGGCTGAGGCCGTTGGTGGCGTGAGCCCGACGGCGTCCGAGTTCGCCTCGCGTCGGGTGCGCAGTCGTTCGAAGGGCCTGAGCATCGCCATCCAGGGCCACGCACCGCAGTTGCCCCGCGCGATTTGCGAGGCGTTCCTGGCTGGCGCAGCCCGGCACGGCTCAACGCGTAGTGTGGCGCGGCCGGTCCATGCGCTTGCCGAGTCGGGAGCTTCAGTCCCGGACACAATGCTGCGCCTGCTCGAGATCGCGAGTGCCGAGGGGTTCGATCAGGTGTTCATGGCGTGGGACGAGTTTGGGCGTCATCTCGAGTCGCTCATTTCGAATGGGCGCCCCTCGGAGCTGCACGACATCCAGCAGCTGGCCGAGGTTGCGGCGCGATCCAGGAAGTTCCCGTTCCGAATGTGCGTCCTGCTGCATCAGGGCTTCAGCGCATATGCGGCAGCGGCCCCGGAGGGGGTCAGGCGCGAGTGGAAGAAGATCGAGGAGCGGTTTGAGCGAATTGAGTATGTCGACGACAGCAAGGAGCTGTTGCGTCTGCTTGTCGACTTGGCGGAGTCCATGCGTCCGGCATCCAGCCAAAGCCCCCCGGTCAAGCACCTCGCGGGTCGAGCGAAGGAACTCCAAGAGTGTGGCTTGTTCCGTGAGTTCAAGCACGCGGAACTCGTTGCACTGCTCCAGCATTGCCACCACCTGAGTCCAGCTGCCCTCTATCTGCTGCCGCGGATCTCCGCGCGGGTCGCACAGAATGAGCGCACGCTCTTTAACTTCCTTCAGGCGACCGACCTCGGAGAGCATGTTGGCTGCGACGCGCTATTCCGATATTTCGAACCTGCCATGCGCCAGGACGTCGGTATCGGCGGAACCTACCGCGTGATGCTGGAGACAAATAGCGCCGTCGCAAAGTGCTCGACCGAAGAGGAGGCTCGCGCGCTTCAGACGGCGTGCGTCCTCTCCATCGGTCTCAGCGCCAACAAGACAAAGATTTCCCGCAGTCTGCTCCGTACGGCACTCGTCGCATCCGGGGAATCTGATCGCGAAGCAGACCGGGTCATCGATCTGTTGATCGAGCGGAAGCTGCTCTTGTACCGCAGGCACAGTGACGAGGTTTCCGTCTGGCACGGCACGGACACGAATCTCCGGGAGCGAATCTCGGAACAGGTGGCATCGTTCGGGGCGGATCTCGATCTTGCTGGGTTCCTAGCAAGGGAGTGGCCCCTGACGGCAATCCGCGCAACAGAGCACAACGATCGCTTCCGGATGCGGCGCTTCTTCGACCGGCGATACCAGCGGCCAGCAAAAGCGGACGCGGAGAACTTTGCTGCGACGCTGTCCGGTGGGCAGGGAAGTGCCGACGGCACCATCGTTCATTTTCTCCCGAGCGCATCGAGCAAGGGCATGGCGGTCGATGCGGAGATCGCGAAGGCGATGACCAAGTCGGCTCGGCACATGTTGATCGTCTCGGTGCCAACGGAGCCGATCCCGCTGGAGGCGGCCGCAGCTGAGCTTGACGCGATCATGCGGCTACAGCGGGACAGGGATCTTGTGGATGCTGATCCGCTCGTCGCAGAGGAACTTCGCCAGCTTGAGGACGACGCCCGGACCCACATGCTGCGCCTGCTTGAGCGGGTCTCCAGCCCCGGATCTGGGGCGCGGTACTTCTACGACGGCAAGGAGGTCCAGATTCGCAACACCGCGGGCTTGCGACGCCTCGTGAGTCGGTGCTGCAACAAGCTCTACCCCAAGACCCCGATTCTCCCCAACGAGCAACTCAATCGACGCCGGCCCTCGGCGGTGGTTGTGAATGCCCGGAAGAAGTTCCTCGGTGCCATCCTTGAAGCAGCCGGTCGGCCGGACCTTGGCTTCCACGAGGCTGCTTTCCAGCAGGAACTTGGCGCGACGGTTGTGGCGCAGTACCGGGCTCTGGTGAGAAACACCGGGCTCTATCGTGATGCGGGCGGCAATCGCTGGGGCTTCGCACCGCCGTCTTCGCTGGAAGATCCAGGGCTCGCCGCGGTTTGGCAGGAAGTCAGGAACTTCTTTACCGAACCAAACGAGCAGCCGAAGCCGTTTACGCAGTTGCTCACTCGTCTGTCGAGCCCTCCCTACGGCGTTCGTCCTGGAGTGGTTCCGATCCTTGTCGCCTGTGCGGTCCGGGCTTTCCCGGTCGTCGGGTCAATGACTTGCGATGGCCAATACGTCGCAGACATTCGTCCTTCGGTCATCGAGGATCTTTGCAAATCTCCGGAACGATTCGCGCTGAATGTCGTCGCGGTCGAGGAAGAACAGCGCGAGTACCTCGAGGGCGTGTGCGACCTCTTCCGCGGTCGGCGCGTCGCCGCAGTGGAAGATCCGGACCTGGTGCGGCGGGCCTTTGAGTGGATCCAGTACTGGAAGGCGGAGGCCCCCGAGGCTGCCCGAGTTTCGAGTGCGGTGAGCGGCCAGACGGCCAGCGTTCGGAAGGCCCTTTGGTCCACGGAGGACCCCGTTCGCGTGCTCATGCAGATCGTGCCGCATGCGCTCGAGGTTGAAGATGGAGACCTCCGCCTGACCCTCAAGCGGCTGGAGGCCGCGAAGAAGGAACTCGATGAGGTCGTTCAGCTTTACACGGAGCGTGCACTTGCGGCGATGGCATCGGCGATTGGAGCGCCGTTCGGTGGCACCAAGCAGGTGCTGCTGGATCTTCAACGCTGGGCCGAAGCCATTCCTACGCGAGTGCTCGATGATGTCGCTGAGCCGAGAGCGAAGGGTGTCGTGTCCCAGCTCTGCAGCCCGGGTACGGATCCGGTGCGACTCGCGAACACGATCAGTGCGCGCATCACCAAGGCGGTGACGCGGTGGGACGACACGGAAGTCGCGAAGTTCCAGCAGGAGTTCCGGCGCATTATTGATGTCGTCGAGGAAGCTGCGTTCAGTGCCGCAGCCGGCGGTGCCGGCGTGGATGGGAACGCAAAGGAACGCCTTGCCTCACTCATCGAGGCCAGGATCACGGCGCAGGCCGAAACTCTCCGAAAGATTGTCGGAGCGGAGGAAGCGAGCCGCCGACTCCGCGATGTATTGCCACACACCGTCAAGACGAAGGCTCGTGGATCGAGCGGGGAACAGTTCAATGGTGCTACTTAAGGAAGCCATCGCGGCCATCAAGACCGATCCAGGAATCCGCCACATTGTCTCTGTGTCTGGCGGCAAGGACTCTGCCGCGCTCGCTGTCTATCTCAAGCAGCACTACCCGGAGATTCCCGCGGAGTATGTGTTCTGCGACACGGGGACGGAGCTTCCTGAAACCTACGAGTACCTGGAGAAGATGGAAGCGGTCCTTGGTATTAAGGTCAAGCATGTGAACGCCTTGGAGATGCTGGGCGTGCGCCAGATTCCCGGTCGGACCGCCTTCGACTGGTTCTTGCAGGAGCGTTACAGCGGCTTTCTCCCGTCGCCGAGGATGCGGTGGTGCACTCGAGTTTTGAAGATCCAGCCGTTTGAGCACTTCGTTGGAGACACGAAGTGCTTCAGTTACATCGGGATTCGGGCGGATGAGGCTCGCGACGGCTATGTCGCGCAGAAGAAGCCGCCGGTGATCTCCGAGCGCCCCAACATCGTTCCGATCTACCCGTTCCGCGATGACGGCATCCGCATGCCTGACGTCAAGCGCATCCTCGAAGAGTCCGGACTCGGTTTCCCGGATTATTACCGCTGGCGCTCACGTTCAGGGTGCTACTTCTGCTTCTATCAGCAGCGCGGGGAGTGGCAGCGACTACGCGAGGAGCATCCAGACCTGTATGAAGCCGCCAAAAAATTCGAACGGGTGAATGGCGACCAGAAATTCACGTGGGTGGATGGAAAGTCTCTCGCAGACATCGAAACTGACCCCAAGCGGTATCCTCTCCCGCAGCTTGATGAAGCTGATGGTTGTGCGATCTGCCACCTATGACGACTTTCCGAGGGCCATACTCCACGGCGAGACTTGAAGCGGACTCTGCGGAAGAGATTCCGGCGACTTCAGGTGTTTACATCTGGCGTCGCATTTTCGTTCCGCCAGAGATAGAGGGTCGGTCGCTTGACGAGCTTGGTAAGGCGTTCGCGGCGCAGGCGTGTTTGCCCGTAGCAGTCTTCGACTCAACTCGCGTCGCTCCGTCAGGAAGCTCCACGACGGTACGTTCGAACTACCTATTGATGCAGCGGGTCAGTGTCGGCGCGGGTGCGGTTGACGACGATGTCCTGCGTCCGGCTTCGACCCAAGAGGCTTCCTGGCTCTCTGAAGTCGCTTCATCCGGGATGACCCAGCAATTTGGCCCCGTACTGTACGTGGGTCAGTCTAAGGATCTTCGACAGCGTACCCAGCAGCATCTCTCTGGCGCATCGGGCTTGCGCCGCCGACTAACTGACTGTGGTCTGACATTCAAGGACGTTGTGCTGTACTTTTATGAAACGCCGCCAGAAACGTCAGACGAAGCGAGGCTTCGTCTCGAAGTATTGCTGACGCATCTCATGGGGGCACCACTTACTAGGAGACCTGGATAAATGGCGAGAGCAGTTGTCAATCTGGATCTTGAGGCCAATGGCCCATTTGATGTGATGTTCGGCTGCTACGAGGTTGGTCGATATCGCATTCCCTACATGCTCTGCACGCTGAGTGCAGAGGAGTGTGGCAGAACCCTGAATCTGGCAAGTGAGGATGCCGAGCTGACCCTTGCTAGTGGCAAGGTTGAGGAATTGTTTCAGCGGGATATTGACCATGAGCGCGTCGCACAAATGGCGGAGCACTACCTCTCGGCAAGTAATGTGCCCCAGCGCCCGCCGTTCTTCAACTCGCTCACGATCGCGCTGCTTTACAAGGGTCGCGGTGTCGAAGTCGCCCCGAGGAAGGCGGAGGCAGATTCATACACCAAGGAGGTTGTGTGTGGCCCGGTCCTGGTCCGCTGGGACGAATCGCGCCCAGATGATCCGAGCTTGCCGCGTCCAGGGGCCTTCGGCAGCTTGTACTGGAATCGGCACGGTGTTCGCGCGGTGGCAATTGACGGCCAGCATCGCCTTGCTGCGTTGCAGCAACTCGCGAAACAAGACCCAACCGGAGCTGCTCGAATCCGAGTTTCAGTAATCGTGCTGCTGCTCGACGAGAAGTTTGGCGTCAGGGCAGACGGCAAGGCTCAGATCGAGTTGATGCGTTCGTTGTTCATCGATCTCAACAAGCACGCCCAAAAGGTAGTCCGTGCTAGGCAACTTCTGCTTGACGATTCTGACCCGCTGGCGGTTGCGCTCCGATCGGCGATTGGCCAGGAGCTAAAGTTTGTTGCGACTTCGCGCATCGAGCAGGGGCTTCCAGTTGGTCAGACTGGAGAGTTTCTCGATCGCCTTCCGCTGTCGCTGGTTGACTGGCACGGCGAGCAGCGTGCAAAGGTAGATGCAGGACCTTATCTGGTATCGGTGCTTGGCCTTGAGTGGGCCCTTTCCCAGCTTTGTGAGTCACAGCGCTTCGGCAAGCGCCTGGTTGACCTATCGGTTCTCTACGAGAATGCCGAATTGTTGAATGGCTCTCGTCAGCAGGCGGCCGAGTATTACGTTGAAGTTCGGAAAAAGCTGGAGCCCTGGCTAGTTGCGATGCCGCAACTGGCCACGGCGATCTCAGCTGCCGAAACCAACGGTAGTCCCTTCTACCCGAATGGCGAGACGGTTAGAAAAATGGGTGAGCAAATCGCCGCAATTTGGGCTCCGGCAATCACTTGCTTACTTTGTACCGCGGCACCATATCGGCGCCTCGTGGATTTCGCGATCGACAATCGACTCCTTGATGGAGAGTTCAGCAATTGGTACCAGGCGGAGCATGCCGCTGAAACGGCGGCTCCGATCGCGGAGAGATCGCTGAAGGAGAAGCTTAGTCGGCTTGAAACTCAGCTCGAAAGCAGGGAAGCGGGCAAGCCGGCACGATTCCGGGATCATCTTGGGCATATTGACTCGCTAATCAAGTGCGTCGCCGGTGGCGCTGGGGAAGGCGAAGTTGGAAGCGAGCCCCATCTTCTCTTTTCGCTCACGGGACAGCGCGCGTTGTTCTTGTCGCTTCGCCAGATCTTCGATGCTTGCGGTGCCACGGAAATGTCGGCTCGGAAACTTGCTCAGGAATTGTCCCTTTCTGAGCCGAGGACTGAGTCGGCGTCGGCTTCATTTGTGGCGCACTCGCTCGGCACAGCGATCTCGCACTGGGACAAGCAGCTCGGCGGAAGATTCTTCGCTAAGTCCGCGCGAGCCGAAAAGATCTCAGAGCCAGTTCTTCGCGAGATGCCAACGCAGTTCTGGCGCGGATCTCTCCTCAAGCGCGAGTCCCTTGAGGCAATCGACTTTTCGAACATCGCTGCCGAACGAACGGCACGGACCATTACTTTCCTGTGGGCGCTTTGGGTACATCGGCGCTGCCATCCAACTGCTTCCTCGGGTCTCATTAGAGAATGGACTTCTTCTGGCAATGCGGACTCGCTGCGACGTCTTGACGAGACCGCAACGGGGGCGCACTTGAAGAAGGCGCTGCTCGGCTTTGTTGGGCTGGATCGGCTTGGGGGTGCCAGCCACGACGCCAACAAGTTCCCTTTGGCGTTCCTTGCAAAGCTTCCTATTCACGACGAGGAGCCTCTTCCATCAGAACTGTTCCCCAAGTTTGCCTGGTCCCGGATTAAGTGGGCCTGGGAAATGGCGGCAGGCAGGTGATGCTGATTCCGCCAGGGCTCAGAGACGTGATCCCGGCCGGAATAAGCTCGCACTTGTCGAGTTCCGGTGCTGCTTGTGGGGACCGAGATCCGCGTCAGGATCGTCAGTTTCGCAGGTGGGCGTCCGCGGCGTTTGTGCCGTTTGACTATCAGGCAGACATTATCGACGGTCTCGTAGCTCGGGCAGGGACGGCCGAGGGCGTCGGCATGCTGATGCTTCCAACGGGCGCAGGGAAGACATCTACAGCGGTCGCGACTGTGCTTAGGGATCTTAAGTCTCTTCAGTCAACCAACGCTCTGGTGATTTGGATCGCTCCACAGGTCGAGCTGCTCTCGCAAGCGGCGGGTTCGTTTGAACGCGTCTGGGCGGCCGGCGAGGGACCGGACTCGGTTGATGTTCAGTTTCATCGATCTGGCGCGGATGCGCCGGCGGACGGCCGCCCTGCGGTGCTGCTTGCAACTCCACTTGCTGCGGCTAAGTTCGTGCAGAACCATGGGCTCTACGATAGGGTGCGCTACCTGGTGTTTGACGAAGCCCACCATCTTGGTGCAGAGCGATTCGGCGAAGCCTGGCGTCAGCTTGTTCAATGTTCGTCTTCGATGCGGCTAGCAATGGGACTTTCCGCTACGCCGACCAGGAGCGAGGGCGCGACATTTGCGGATTTGGAGGATGCGCTAGATCGTCGGATCTTCTACCCCCAAAAGTTGCTTCCCGATCCGGCGGCCATGCTAACGGCCCGTGGTGTGCTAGCAGAAGTTGCGTTTCGATTAGTGCCCGGCATTCCGGCGCATTGTGCGCGCTTTGATCGAGCAGATGATGCATTTAAGGCGCTTACGGGGGAGCCTGACTACTGGATGTCTTGTATTCAATGCGCGGCGGAGTTTCGTTCTCGCTTGATCGTTTACTGCCCGGAGCGGAGCTCCGGAAAGCTATTCGCGGCACATCTCCGCGCGATCGGGGTAGCCGCGGAGTACATTGACGGAGACGACTCTTACGGCTCGAGAATTGCAGCACTTGAGCGCTTTCGGGATGGCCGCACTTCAGTGCTTGTAAATGTCCAGTTGCTCCTCGAAGGCATCGATGCGCCCGCTGCCGCAGGCGCACTCATCACCTATCCGATCCAGAGTGCTATCCGCTTGTCCCAGATTGTGGGCCGCGTGATGCGCGGCACTGTGTTGGGGGGCACTAGAGCCGCAACGGTCTTGTGCGCAAACCCGAGCACGCTCTCGCAACTTCAAGGAGCGATTCGGAACAGTGACTATGGCGGGTATTGGTCGCGAGGAATCGCCCTGTAGTCTGGGTCGACGTCCTCCTCGTTGGCGGTGATGAGCGTGTCGTGGATAATGTCATTCGCTCCGTCGCGCGTGCTTGTCTGAGTGGTCGGTTTGCTCGGCCCTGACCTTCCCCCCTGAAACCGTACCAAGCCGGATTTTGGTATCCGGCGCATTTCAGGAGGTCAGGACATGCCAGGGAAGCGATTCAAGGCCGAGGAGATCGTCAACAAGCTCCGACAGGCGGACGTCGAGCTCGCCCGGGGGAACACGGTGGCCGCGGTGTGCAAGCTGCTGGAGATCACGGACGCCACGTACTTCCGCTGGCGCAAGGAGTATGGCGGGATGAAGGTCGACTAGGCGAAGCGCCTGAAGGCGCTCGAGCAGCAGAACGCGCGGCTGAAGCGGCTGCTGGCGGACGCGGAACTTGACAAGACGATCCTGCGGGAGGCCGCCAAGGGAAACTTCTGAGCCCGGCGCGCCGCCGGGCTGCGGTCGAGGAAGTCCGGCGCACGCTGCCCGAGGTGAGCGAGCGCCGCGCGTGCCGCGTGCTCGGGCAGCCGCGGGCGGTGCAGCGATACACGGCACGGGTGCGCGACGACGAGGCGCCGCTGACGGGCCAGATCGTCGAGCTTGCCCTCTCCCTTCGCGACGGTCGGTTTCGCCTGCGACGCAGCGAGGCTTGTCGTGGTTGCGAGCACTTCATCCGCTGGTACACCGAGCACGGCACTCCCTGGCTGGAGCGTCGGATGGCGCGTTGGGCGGAGTGGATGGGAGTTGAACCCAAGGGCGTCGCGGTGCGCGACCTCGGCTACGGATGGGGCTCGTGCGGCCACGCTCGGCGGGTGAACTTCCACTGGGTGACCATGCTGCCCCCGCCGCCGATCGTGGACTACGTCATCGTGCACGAATTGGCTCACCTTGCGGTGCCGAACCATGGCCCAGCATTCTGGCGCAAGGTCGGTCTTGCACTGCCTGAGTACGAGATGCGCAAGGCGTGGCTCACCGCGCATGGGGGGGCAGCAGGTGCTGAAGTGATTAGTTCGTCGTTGTCGCGACGCTATGCCTCGCCACCTTGCCGAACTGATGGTGCATTGAACAATTGCTTCATCAAGTCATCTACCATGCCATCAATATCCGCAGGATCTTGAAAAAGAAATGCTTGCTCTTTGCGCACCTTTCGATGGTCTCCGCGAAATGACAAGAAGTTGTAACTGCCCGACATTGCGAATCGCGTGTCGCACACCAGGATCTTCGCGTGGTGGTTTCTCTGGGAAATGGTCACGCACTCGGCGTGTTCTTTCTGGAGCCTTTCGAGTGACGCGAGAGCCCGGTTGCGAGCAGCGAGCTTCCACGGTTCTGACGGTGCCATATCGTCGTCGCCGATTCCGAGGTAGATCTTTGCGCCTCTGCGTATCGCCGCCTTCAAGCTGAAAATGAAATCAGCATTCACGACATCGTCGTTGAGGAACGGGCACACGATGATCAGGCGTTCCTTGGCGATTTGAAGCGACTTGCCGAAGTTGTGCCGAATGTCGGTCGTCCAGATCTGGCGGGGCCGATTTCCCAGTGCCAGCTCCATCTTCTTGAACTTCTCCTCAAACTCCTTAAGGCGCTCGGCCTGTACGACGCGGGTGTCGGGCCGTGAGGGGTCCGGTTCAGCCTGCTGAACGGTCTGGCGTTCAGCCTGTAGTTCGAGTGAGGTCTGGCTGATCGCTCTTGCCTCGCGTTCGCTGACGAGTGTCCGTTTGACTCGCTCCTGCATTTGTCGCGGAACAGCGGATTCCAGCAACTGGTCGGCCGACTGCGGCCCTGATGCAAGAAGGTCAGCGAACACCTCGCTGCCTCTTATTGCGCCAAAGCAACGTTCAAGTTCCTCATCAACCCGTCCATCGACGATGAACCCGATTTGCGGCTTTCCGCCTGCGTTCGACTGCCACTGCATCAGCAGGGCAGGAATGAATCGCGTCTTCACTCCTTTGAGGACTGCCCGCACGGAAAGCACTTCGGCCACGGCGTCCGACCCGCGCGGGGTTAGCCCGGACAACGTCGCAGTGAGCGCTCGAGCATCGATTTCGGTTGCTTCGGGATGTCTGGACGGAACCGGTCTTAGCTTGAGCATTCCAGCCTTATCCGCCTCGAATGGAGCCATAGTCTCGGCTTCTCTGTAGGCAATGGGGCGGCGTGTCCAGCCATGAATGGGCATGCCACTCAACGTCTCTTCCCGTAACTCTCTAACACTCAACTTGAGTGCGGTCACCACGCCGGCGGCAGTGAGAACAAGTCTCGGGGGGGATGCATCGGTGTCGAGCTCTACCAGTTCCTTAGTCCGTAATTCCACAACTCTGTGCTCAACGAGCGCTTTAGAGAGCCCCAAAAACTCGGCGCATGCATCAATGGTCGCGATGTCCGCCTGGATGCACCGGAGAATAAATTCGTCGGCAGTCGGAAGGCTGCGTTCGCGAATGATCACAGCTCGTAAGGTCATGAAGAAAACCGGGATCGCGACTTCGCGGTAGCCGATGAATCGGTAGCCCGGCCGATCGGCGTGGCGCAGCGCCAGGAGTTCGGGATCAATATCCATCATCGGCGACCATCCTTCGGTTCGAAGCTCTGGATCTGAACTCCATCAGGCGACTTTAAAATGTGGCCAAGGACTCTTTGCAGGGGCCCAAGGTCGTTCGCCCGCTCGACGAAGCCGTGGTCGCCGACGATTGCAAGCACATCCTTCGCGCGCGAGAGCGCGACATTGACTCGGCGGAATTCTCGTAGGAACCCTCCTGATCCCGTCGAATTGGATCGAACGACAGAGAAGATCACAACACTGGCCTCTCGACCTTGGACCGCGTCAACCGTGTTGCACTCGATGTGCAGGTTCGGAAAGTTCGGTCGCTCAGTGTGGAGGTGTCGTTCAATTGAACTGACCTGCGCCCCGTATCCACTGATACAAAGGACGTCCACCTTTCGATCGCTGCCATCCAGTGCGTGTTGAAGGTCGCCAAGAATGTCGAGCACACGTTGGACTTCACAGGGATTTACGAAGCTGGTTCCCGATCGAACTTCAGCTCGGTCAGGAAGGAGATGCGTCGATAGCCAGCACAGTGAGCAGCCAAGCACTCCTTCCAGCGTCTTATCGATGGTTCGGCCAGCGTTCTCAAGGTTCTCGTCTGGATAGAAGCACTCGGCAACCATGCTGCCAATCGGTGCAACCATTCGATACTGCTTGCGAAGTGTAAGTCGGTTCGTTGCTGGGCCTGACCGCCAAAGCCGGTCAAACAGAGGCTCAACGCAATCATCGGTGATTTCAAAGCGCTCTCGGTACAGGTCGCTGCGTAGGGCTTCGTCTTCAAATGGGGGGAGCTGCTTTGGGTCGCCGACAAGTATCCATCGCTTCGCGCGGACGAGGGGCACTGCCGCTTCGGTTGCGTGAGCCTTTCCGGCTTCGTCCATGATGCAGAGATCGAACTTCAGCGCGCTATCCGCTTCAACTTGCGAGAGGCCAAGGCATGTTGCGGCAACAACGTTGACATTGTTGCAGAGCAGCTCAATGAACGAATCATCTTGTCCAAAGCGCTCAAGCCAGTTTCGGAGCATCTGGATTCGTTGGTTCGTCGCTTCGGCGAGATCCCCGGCGGGAATGTACTTCTCAGCAAGTGCCGAAAGTTCCTGCGACGACGTCGCTTCAATTTTACTTGCGGTGGACTTCAACACCTTGCGTAACCGCTCATAAATTGAATCCAAAGCGATCTTTTCGGCTTCGAGAGATGCGCGAAGTTCATCCTGTCTTGCCTCAGTGAACCGATCAATCTCAGAAGGCTTTGAGGTGCTGCTTCCGCGCGCATTCAAAATCGTCTCTACGGGGAGGCTTTGGAGCTCAGATCGAATCGCTTCAATCGTCGTTCGTGCGGCAATGATCTGCCGAAGCTCCATCCCCATCAATACCTGTTCGTACTTGAGGCCACGCTCTGCGCACCATTTCTTTAGGTCGTTGTAACAGTTTTCTCGAACCTCCTCCGTCCAACGTTCCATTTGGGCATCAACAAGGAATGGGTTTGAACTATGCGCGACTCGATTAGAGCCGCGCCGAGTGACTCGCAGGAGTTTGAGTTTGGGGTTCGATTTGTGCAGCGCGTCAAGGGCATTGTCGATGGCCACGTGTGTCTGCGAGGTCAGCAGAATCCGGCATCGTGGATTGCGACGAATTTCCTCGCTGATCAGGCGGGAGATGAAGCGCGTCTTGCCTGTGCCCGGTGGGCCTTGCACGAGAAGAAAATCGCTCGTTCCAAGTGCTGCACTGAATGCCTTGTGCTGTGAATCATCGAGGCCAACTTCCTCCGGCAATCCTGCGTCGACGGTTGCTGGTGGTACGGCACGCTTTGGTTGGAAGAGAAGTTCGCCGAGGTCGGCACGAAGCGCGCTTCGTGCCTTGAGGAGATCAAGCGCGGATCGCTGGCGATTGAGTGCGCCCCGGAGTGCCGTGATGTCGATTTTCGCCACACCGCTCTCGGGTACCGCTTGAGCAGTTCCGTCTCGAAGCAGCAGCGTCACTCTTCCTGGCGCAATCCGAAAGACCTCGCCCCGAAGGAACGCGCCTGAGTCGTTGTCGATTCGCCAAGGCTGTTCAATCGCAATGTTGTCCACGCTCTCTCCAGTGATCAGCGTGACAAGGTCGCTCGAGCGCTCAACCTTTTTGTAGATGATTGGTGGCACTGAATCCTTAGCAAAGGCCTCGCGGGCTTCCAGTGTTCGGCCCCAGCCGGCGACCAGCGCTTCGACTGGACCGATTTCCGAGTTTTCCGTTGCCGAGACAGTCGCTTGCAATGCTGTGACTGCCTCAATCGCTGAGAGAGCGCCCGGGACGTTGGATGCGCGAAACTTGATGTGACATGGCGCTGCTTGTGACTTGTTCCGAACGTGGACATCGGGTTCGTTAATCCGTGTGTTGAGCACGACCATGTCGTTCCCGTCGCGGCCTGGCGCGATGTGATAGGAGACCTCGCCGCCATGAAGTACGAAATGGCCGTCGGCCTGTGGTTGCCCGGCAGCGGGCTTATACACGCTGACGCAAGTTGAGTCCCTTAGATCCGTCTCCACGAAGGCAAGTAGCCCCGCTCTATCCGTCGGCTGCATTGCTCGATGCAGTGCAATTGTCTCACGGGCCTTGGGGGTTAGTCCAAGTACAACGACCGGCGCTGTGCGAGACTCCCATACATGTTTCCGCTTGAGGTGAATCGACTTTAGGGAGTGGAGCAGCGGAAGCGCGCTCTCGGGGCGTAGCTTCGCATCGCGACCAAGGCACGCGCAGAGAATGTTCCGGAGTTCTTCAGGAACATCAAGAGTTTCTGCGCTCCGAATAAGCGTCGCGTAGTCGGTGGGGATCTGTTGGCCCAACGCCCAAGTTGTGAGCGCAGCGAAGCCGAAGACATCGCGCGAGTAGAGTCGCTCTCCAGTATCTGCTTCCGGTGGCGAGAATGGCTTGGAGGCAAAATCCTGCAGTGTCACTCGGGGCTGAAGGTCGCGCTTGAGCTTTGAAATCCCAAAGTCGGCAAGCCGTGGGCTGCCGTCTGTATCGATCAGTACATTGGCTGGCTTTAGGTCGCGGTGGGCGCAGCCGCGCTGGTGGGCGAAAGCTAGCGCCTCAAGCAGCGGTAGGCCAATCAGATCGAAGTAGTCGTCCCAGCCCTCAAACGCTGCGCTGCGCTTTGAATCGCGCTCGGAGATAAGGTCTCGATCGATCCACTCGAGCGCGATGTAGGCGGGAAGGGTGTCGGTTCCCGTGGCACTCGCGACAATGCGAACGATGTTCGGATGCTTGAGCTCCATAAGTGCGCTCACCTCACGGCGGAAAAATTCCGCCTCGATCTCAGGAAGGTGTCGATCACGGTCGAACACCTTGAGCGCGATGGACTGCTCAGACTCCAGATCGAGGGCGCGGTAAACAGTTGTCGTTCCGCCCTTCGAGACCTCGTTCTTGATCTTGAATCGCCCGTCGACGAGGGCGCCAATCGCTAACTTTGCCATATAAAGGTTTCCCCAGGTTTACCCCGAAAGGGCCGACAGCGGCCTACGCTATCGAAGCATAGCGACACCAGGTTGGTTTGCCGTCAACTGGTGTGCGCAGGTCAGTTTTCGTCTTGGTGCACGCGTGCCTTGCGCTGTGGGTGCGTGAGAACAACGAGGCGTTGGGGCCCGATCGCGGCCTCGAGCAGCACTTGTTTGGCG
>CAYMEB010000093.1:0-17054 GCA_964389095.1 uncultured Hyphomicrobiaceae bacterium | reverse complement strand
AGCGACGGTGGGTGCAAACACCAGCCCGAGACGGGTGCGGGCCGCGGCCGGCAGCCGGTCCACAGCGTCTCCTGGAACGACGCGCAGGAGTTCGTGGAATGGTTGTCGAAGAAGACCGGCAAGACCTATCGGCTGTTGACCGAGGCCGAGTGGGAGTACGCGGCGCGGGCCGGAACGACGACGCCATTCTCGTTTGGGGAAACCATCTCGACCGATCAGGCCAACTACAATGGCACCTTCACTTACGGCAGTGGTCGAAAGGGTGTCTATCGGCAGAAGACGATCGAGGTGGGAAGCTTGAACAAGCCCAACGCTTGGGGCGTGCACGACATGCACGGCAACGTCTGGGAATGGGTGCAGGACTGTCACAGCAGCTACAGCGGCGCACCAACGGACGGACGTGCTGGGAGCGATAGAGTTGGTTGTTACCGCGTTCTCCGCGGCGGCTCCTGGAGCAACGTTCCACAGTTCCTGCGTTCCGCGTACCGCAACGGGTTCCAACCGGACTACCGCGACTACTTCACTGGTTTCCGGTTGGCGCGGACGTTAAATCCTTGATCTTCATCTCATTACGTCCTGCGTTCTTGCTCTGCCGTCCCGTTGAGTTTTGACCGCGAGGGTCCAGGGTGCGGAGCACCCTGGTGGCTATGGAATCGGGTGAGCAATGTCGGACAACGCGAAGCGAACCGGCGGCTCGGCCGTCTCCGCGCGTCCATTATCATCCTCGGCCGAACGCCTCTCTCGCGCGGCGGCCGGCGCGCGATTTGGAAGCGCGAGGGCCGAGGACCCATGGCGCGGCGGGACACGGCGGACGAAGCATCATGCGCTGGCGCGGTGGGCCCGATGTCTTCGAGCGCAACCGCACCAATCGTGGTTGCCGATGTCATGCACGGCGGTTCCTGGATCAGCGGTCCACAGTTCCTCCGCTCGGCCTTCCGCGGCAGGATCACCACCGACGGCCGGGAAAACGATCTGGGTTTCCGGGTTGCCCGTTCCGTATCGCCATAGTTTTCCGCGAGGAAGCTCCACCTAAGATCCCGTCATTACCACTCGTCACACACGACGCTGCCATGTCCTCGGCGCGCGATTTTGGTGGACGACGGCAAGAATGCGCACGTCGTTGCCGCGAATGCGAAAATAGACAGAATAGGGGAACCGGTGCAGCAGCGCGCGGCGGGCATCGTGCTCGATGATCGGATAGGCTTCGGGGCGGTCGGCAATCCGAGCGAGGCACGTGTCGACCTCGTCGAGGAAATCCCGCCCCAGACCTCGGCATTGCGACTCGGACCAACCATGAGCTTCGTCGATGTCCGCCGCGGCGGCGCGGCGAATGACGATGGCGTGCGTCACGCCTTGGTCTCGATGCGGCGGCGCACTTCGGCCCAGCTTTCACTCGCCTCACCGTCGGCATCGTCCTCGGCCAAGCGTTCCGCCAGGAGCGCCCGATGCCAGTCCGGCACCGGAACCGACTGCGGATCGGCGATGAGCGAGTCCCACAGCTTCTCGGCGAGGGCGAGGCGCTCGGCTGCGGGCAGTTCGAGCAATTGCTCGAGGGTCGGTGCATCGGACATATCGACAGTTTAACGCGGCCGACCAACTCGGAAAAGGTGCTGGTTGCGCGCGCCAACGACGACCTCGTGTCGTGGCTGAGTGCGCTGTACCTTCGCGGCGGCCACCGACGGCCCCTCTACCCCAGAACCGCCGCTACACTTGCAGCAACATTGCGACCCAGCCATTCGATACGGGCCATCGAGCACTCATTTTTCCTGAATACGGTACAAATAATCCGTCAAAATCAGAATTTTGTTCCTTATGAATTGCTCCTGATTATACGGCACATCAACGTAATGGGCAGCCGCGTCTACCGCAAATTTCGTCCCCCAAATCGGCATATCGCGCGACCCATGCGCGGCGACTTGAGCACGCCCGTCGATAACTTGAGTAATCCGCTCAATCGGAAACACGCCGCCATTGCGCTTGCTCAAGGCTGTTAGATCACTCGGCGCAACCTTGAGAGCCGAACCAACCATACCATTTCCCCTACCGTCTACTCCATGGCATGCGGCGCACCTGACCTCGAACTCCCTTTTTCCGTCGTCTGCAACCTTCTGTTGAGCAAATGCCGGAGAGCCGACAATCACTGCAACAACCACAGTGGCGATACCGAATGAGCGAGCTTTCATGGCTTCTCTCCCTATTTATTGAAGCAGCGTCAGCCTCTCGCTCGTCGATCGCATTGACTTGCATCAAGTTCCGTCGCTTGAAAATCAATCGCTCTGAACTGAAATTTCCGGCACCCGTCAGATTATCTCTCTCGAAACTATCTGCACTGGAAAACGGCTTTCGAACCGATATCGCCCTCGTGCTCGACTGGCTTTCGCGGCGTGCACCATCAAGGCGACAGCCTGTCGGGATGGAAGCTTCATTTTGCGTCGGGGTCTGGGAGGAAGCATCGGCGAGGCACGGAAGGCTCGCATCTCCAGCACCGATCATGCCTCGCAATTCACAAGCCCGGCATTCACCGACGTGGCAGCGAAGCACGACATCTCGATCAGCGTGGCCGCCAAATCCTCCTAGCGGTACACCGGCTTCTTCGAGATCTACGAAGGCATCGGTTCGGCTCTTGTCCGTGAAGCCGAACAAGCCTGCTCAACGCTGCCGCCGCAGGGCTTCGGCCAGCGCCGCCATCTCGGGAGGAAGGCTGCTCTCGAACCGCATCTGACGGCCGCCGCGAGGGTGGCGGAAGCCCAGCCTGGCCGCATGCAGCGCCTGCCGTCCGAGGCGTTCCAGCGCCGCGACGGCTTGCGGGCCGAGCAGCCGCTCGCTCGCCTTGAACCCGGCGCCGTAAACCGCATCGCCGAGAATTGGATGGCCGATGTGGGCCAGGTGGACGCGGATCTGGTGCGTGCGGCCGGTCTCCAGCGTCAGGGCCATGAGGCAGGCGATCGTCCGATGCTGCCGGCCCTCCCCGACCTCGAAGCGCTCCAGGACCTTGAAATGCGTGACCGCGCGCCGGCCGGCCTCGCCACGCACGACGGCGATCTTGGTCCGCTGCGTCGCGCTGCGCGCCAGCGGGGCATCGATCGTCCCCTCCGCCCGCTCGGGCGCTCCCCAGGCGATCGCCAGGTAGGTGCGCTCGAGCCGGCCGTCCGCACCGTGATTGGCGAACTGCTCCGACAGCTTCTGGTGAGCGCGGTCGGTCTTGGCGACCACCAGCAGGCCACTGGTATCCTTGTCGAGGCGGTGCACGATGCCGGGACGGCGAATGCCGCCGATGCCGGAAAGGCTCTCGCCACAATGGGAGATCAGGGCGTTGACGAGGGTGCCGTCCTCGTGACCGGCGGCGGGGTGGACGACCAGGCCCGCCGGCTTGTCGATCACCACCAGATCGGCGTCCTCGTGCACGACGACGAGCGGGATGTCCTCTCCGGCGGGCTCCGCGGGCTTCGGCGCCGGCAACAGGACCCGATAGACCTCGCCGCCACGGACCTTCTGCCCGGGGTCCTGCACGGCCGAGCCCGCTGCACCGAGCACCGCGCCGTCGCGTACCAGCGCCTGCACTCGCGCGCGCGACAACGCCTCCTCACCGAGCGCGCCCGCCAGCCGCAGCGTCAACACGCGGTCGAGCCGCTGCCCGACGTCTTCCGCCTCGACCGAGATCGAGATGGTCTCCGATGTCGGTTCGGCGGGCACGACGCGATGGACTCCTGGGACGATGCGATCGACCAGGACATAGTGGTCCCTGCGGCCCGGTCAATGGGGCGCAGCGGTTCGCGGCTCCAGGCGACCGGCTTCAGGGGTGTTTCCCGGCAGGTCCGAGGGGCGATAGCTCGCCATCCGCCTCAGCGCTTCCGGAGGCCCGGCATCGGCCCGCACCAGACGGCATTGAACGTCCCGGTCTGCAGGCACTGCTGAAACGCCCGGCTGCAGAACTGCATGCAATTCGTCGACTCGGTGCGAATGCAGTTGCGCCGGCACCCGTCACGGGCCTGGGAACAGGTCTTCGCCTGTTCACAGCGTGCAGACGCGGCCTGAACTTCAGGGGCATCGAACGCCGCAACAAGGCCGAGTGCAGCAATCGCCGCGATCCAGTAACGCATCATCGCCAATCTCCATTCGGGCCCACGCAGGCGCGACGGCGATGAGGTGAGCACGCCAGAAACCGGCCGGTCGTGATCCAAGACAAATGGAGCGCAGCAATTGTTTCGCGAGCTGCGCCGAAACGGCCAGGTGTCGGTCGATGTCCGCGCCCGCTCAGAGATCGAAGCTGGCGCCGACCACCCGCACTTCGGTCAGTTTCCACTCCAGACCACGGAGCCGCATCGTCGAGACGTAGCGGCGGCTGGGATTGCGGCGATCGGCGATCTCGAACTCGAAGTGGACCGGGGAATAGAGCGCGATCCGCTGCAGGCGGGTGACCAGGGACAGGAACTCGCCCTCGGCGTCGGCGGTCCCCGCCTTGGCGACGCTCCGAGGACCCCGCGCAGGTGCGGTCTGGCGGATGCCGGCCGCACGTGCGATCGCCGCCATGACGTCGTCGGATCGCGCCAGCTGAGCCACGCCCTGTGGGGTGACCATACGGTCGACGAGGCGATCGGTCATGGCCGGCGCCGCGGCGGCCTTGATCCGCTGCCATATGGAGCGGCGCGCCTGCCCTTCAGCATCGGGAACCTCGGCCCGGCCGGCGGTGCGTAGCGACGCCTTGAGGCTCTCGCGCAGGCTCTGCCACTCGATCTTGGCTTCCAGCGTGGCCACGTCACCGGCCTTGGCAGCGCTGCGCAGCGCATGTGCCGCCCAGAGGGGGGCGGCCACGTAAAGGGCCATGAGCAGCCCGGCCCCGAAAAGGACCACCAGCATTCTGACCAGCGGCGATTTCATGCGCGACGGTAACCTCCGGGGTAACCGCGGCTTGGTGCATCACGATTGCGGCCCGCTCGTGTCGCGGCGCTTCAGCGGCGAGGAACAGTTTCGGCCGGCTGGCGGGCCGTGCAGATTCCCCGCAAATCCCGCCATTCACTTTCGGTGAGCGCCGGGGTCGCCGGGTAGGGTGCTACCGCTTCGATAACCGCGATGCGATCGGCCGTCGCCGGGTGGGTCGACAGCAGCTCCCCCCCACGGAAGACGCGCTCCGTCGAACCGGCGCCGCTCGATTCCTGCGCCGCCATGCGCCGGAAGAAGCCCGCCAGCGGGCTCGCAGCGATCCCCGCGGCCTTCAGTTTTGCAAGTGCGATCGCATCGGCCTCGCGCTCGGCCGACCGGGTATATGAAAGCTGCGCCAGCAGACCGCCGATGTTTCCGAGTGCGCTCGGCTGGCCCGTGAACATGAAGCTCAGCAACGCCCACAGCCCGATGCTGCGAACCAACCCGGTTTCGGGATGCAACTGTTCGGTATGGCCGAACTCGTGTGCCAGCACGCCCGCGACTTCGTCAGCCGATGCGGCCCTCTCGATGATCGCCCGGGTAAGGACGACCCTGCCGCCCGGCACGGCGAAGGCATTGACCAGCGCCATGTCGACGACGGTGACGCGTCCGATCGTATCCTGCCAGCCCGGATCCACGCGCTTCACCAGCCGGGCGAGGGCAGCACGGCCGGCCGGCTCGACGCAGATTTGCCGATTGCCGATCATCGATCCGACCGCGCCATCGCCAATCTGGGCGCGGACCGTATGGGGTATCATCCGCGCCACCGCCTTGGCCGGCTGCAGCTCGAGAACGTAGATCGCGGCGACCAGCAACCCTGCCGCCGCGCCGAAGGCCAGCCCGGGTAGAAGCGCGCGCCAGCGCGTCTGCCGTGTGGTCAGATGCGGCGCACGGGCGAGGATCTCTCCGATGAGGCCGCGGTCCTCGATCAGCAAAGTCGCGTCGTCGTGGCGCGTACTGGCGAGCAGCGCGCTGGTGGCATCCCGGCCGAGTGGTGCCGCCGCGCGCAGATCGCCGTAGCGCCACAGCTCATCCGGCTTGCCTGCCACCAGCACCCGCAGACCTTCGGAACTGGGACCGACCTGCGCCACCTGACGGGCGGCGCTGCGGCCGTCGCCGTAGCGTGCGGTGACGGTCCTCGTTTCATTGCCGTCAGAATGCATCGACATCGAATGCCTGTGCCAAACCTTCGCCGGTCTTTGAGAGCGCCGCCGAGCTCTGAAGCACGCGAGCGGTGTCGATGGGACCGTCGAACTCGAACCTGTTGACGAAATAGCGCGCCGTGCGTGCCTGGGCGACCGGACGCAGGATGCCCAGCGACAGGAGGGAGACGAGATAGTTCGTCACATAGAGCCAGATAAGGCCACGCGCCGTTACCGCCAGCTTCAAGGGCACGTTCTGGAAACGCGTCATCGAAGCGAAATAGTTCGCCTCGAATGCCTTGTACCAGGCAGTGACCACCGAGAGCAGGAGCACAGCGACGAAGCCGATGGCGAACAGCCCTGCGACCTCGCGTCCGGTGAGCTGGATGGACCTGCGGCCCTGGCCCGGCACGGTCAGCTCCGCCAAACGCGAAGGCCCGATCCAGAAGTAGATCGCCGCCATCGTCGCAACGGCGAGCAACAGAACGCCCGCCCAGCGGGCCACGAAGCGCGCGTAGAGCGGGCGCGCCGTTCCCACGAAATCGAACGGTGTATCGCCGAACCTCATGTCGCGCGTGATCCGCCCCGTCAGCTTGTTCGAGCGCCAGGGTGCGATCAACGCGGCGACGACTATGCCGACAAGGAAGATCAGCGCGGTCATCCAGGGCGCCAACAGAGGTGGCAAGTCCGGCCGCGAGGTGTTGCCCAGCAGCGCCACGCCCGCGAACAGGGCGATGAAGGCGCCGAACATCAAGACGGCGGTCCAGACATATGTCCAACCGTAGCCCCACGCGCTTCCCTCCAGCGCACCGCGGATGCCGCGCCAGCGGGTCCGCGACAGCCGATAGCGGCGCGCACGATGGGTCGCGACACCGGCGAGATAGAAAAACATGGCGTAGAGCGCCAATTGGAGCACGCCGGCAGCCGGGCTCCGTGGACCGAATGCGACCGCGACGGCGAAGCCCGCGAGCACTGCCGGGACGAGCACCAGAGCGAAAACGACCAGGAAACCGAGGAACAACTCCTTGCCGGTGCCCATGTAGGCCAGCGGCTCGCCGTCCAGCCTGGTCGCCGACCAGATCCGCTTGCGGACCTCGGTGCGCCCCCAGAAACTGTAAACACCCAGAGTGGCGACCGTCAGAATGAAGTTCAGCACAGCAAGACCGGTCAGCGACCACGGATTGCCGTGCCAGTCGACCGAGACGTGGTGAGGTGTGGTGAGTGAAGCGCTTCCGGACGCGGCTGGCGTGGCAACGTGCATCGTGACCCATTCTCCGGCTGAAACGGTCGCGTCCGCATACTAACCGCATTCGCGGCGAAAATCGTGTCAGGCGTGACCGTGGATCCTTGTGACATCCCGTAAGGGCCGTGCCGCCGAAGCCTCAACGGCCGGGGTCTTCGAGCCAGGCCTGAAATCCTTTTCCGAGCTCCTCGAACACGTGCTTGACGGCCCGGTTTCCCCGCTGGCCCTCGTGCATGACGATCCAGGCATCCAGCCTGAACTCCACCTTGGCGGGCAGCACCCGCACCAGGGCGACATTGCGACGGGCGAGCTTGTGCTGCATGACCCCGATGCCCAGTCCCGCCTGCAGGGCAGCCGCCTGGGCGAGGTCACTGTCGGAGCGGAACGCGAAAATCGAGCGATCGATCGGCAAGTCGCCGGTGACGACGGAGCGGGCCGAGTGATCGTCGCGGTCGAAGCCGATCAGATGAAAGCGCCGCAAATCCTCGAGCGAGGATGGCTTGCCGTTGGCCGCCAGGTAGTCGGTGTGGGCATAAAGGCCCAGGCCGACCGTGCCGAGCTTGCGGGCAAGCAACGCGCGCTGTTGCGGGCGCGCCATGCGCACTGCGACGTCCGCATCACGCCGTAACAGATCCTCTGCGCGGTTGTTGAGGGCCAGCTCCAGAACCAGCCCGGGGTGTCTTGCCCGGATCGGCGACAGGAGCGGCGGGAGGATGCCGGCACCGACCACCTCGCTCGCAGTGATCCGCACTGTCCCTTCGACGGTTTCCGGCCGCGACTGGGTCGCGCGGGCGATCGCGAGCGCGGAGGCTTCCATCGCCTCGGCCAGGGGCAGTGCGGCCTGCGCGGACGGGGTAGGCGTCAATCCGCCAGGGGAGCGCGTGAAAAGAGCCGTCGACAGGGCGCGCTCCAGCTCTTCGATGTGCCGCCCGAGAGTCGGCTGGGTCAGCCGGAGCCGCCGGGCCGCCGCAGAGAGCGTGCCTTCCCGCATCACCGCCAGGAAAGACCGGTAGAGGTGCCACTCAGGATCCGACGCCATGCATTATTCTATAGGCAATAAACATAGTTAGACAATTTTGTTTTTTTGCACCCTGCCCGATCCTGCATCCGTCCAGCCGATGGTCGGACGCCTCGGGCCGAAAGGGATACGCCATGACCGCTGAAACTTTCCAGCAACAGCAACGCACTGCGCTCGTACTCGGCATGACCGGCGCTTTCGGTCGAAGCGTCGCCGCCGCTCTCGCCGCCCGCGGGTGGCAGATCACCGCCCTGGTCCGAGACAACGCGAAAGGCAATGCCGAATTGGTTCGGACCGGCCTGCATGCCAAACTGGTCGAGGGTGATGCCCGTGATTCGAGCGTCGTTCGAGGTGCTGCGGCAGGCGCCTCGCTGATCGTCCATGGCGCGAACCCGGCCCGCTACCACCGCTGGCGCGAACTGGCCATCCCGATGCTCGGCGCGACGATCGCGGCGGCGGAAGCCACGGGGACACGCATCCTTTTCCCGGGCAACCTCTACGTCTATTCGACGCAGAACGGCTCCGTGGTCGACGAGACCTCACCTCAGACCGCGGTCTGCGGAAAAGGCCTGATCCGCCGCGAGATGGAAGACATGCTCGCCGCGGCGGCCACCCGAGGCATCGCCTCGATCACGATCCGTGCTGGAGATTTCTTCGGCCCTGGCGCACAAGCATCATGGTTCGGAAGCGTGGTGGCCAAAGGTGGCCGCGCCTGCCGCCGAATCTCCGATCCTTGCATCGACGGCGCGGGGCACGCTTGGGCGTACCTACCGGATCTCGCCGAGGCCGCCGCGCGGATCGTCGAGCACACCGACGACCTGTCGCCATACGAGGTCTTCCACTTCGGCGGGCATTGGACATCGACCGGCGGCGAAATGGCCGAGGCTGTGCGCCGATGCCTATTGCCGCGTGCCGTGCCTATCGCAGCATTTCCCTGGCGTCTGGTGAGCGTCGGCGGCCTTTTCGTTCCGTTCCTGCGCGAGCTGAGACAAGTCCGCTGGCTCTGGCGCCATCCCCTGCGCCTGAACAACGCCAAGCTCGAACGACTGATCGGGCCTGAACCGCATACGCCTCTCGACCAAGCCGTCGCAGCTTCGCTCGACGGCTGAAAGCCAGATCCTCAGAAACCGATGGAGTGAACCATGACGTCCTCGACGACATCCGACGCCGCACGCCCTGAGCACGGGAGCACTGTGGCGCTGCCACTTGCGCTGCTCGCGCTCGCACAACCCCTCATCTTTGCGATTCCGATCATCGTGCTCGGCCGCGCGATCGGCTGGCCGGCCAGCCTTTCCTCACCGGCCGGGGTCGTCCTGCCGGCAATTCACGACAATGCAGGTGCGGTGCTTCTCGGCTACTGGAGCTACCTTGCGGTTTCACTCCTCATGATCCCGCTCGTCTTCGCATTTCGCGCCTGGGCGGGAGAGCGCGGCACCGGCGGCTGGTGGCTCGATGCCCTGACGTTTGTCGGCGCTGCGGCGGCCATCCTGAAGATGCTCGGCATCGTGCGCTGGCTCTCGGTCATGCCGGCCCTCGCGCGGGAACATGCCGCGGCCGGAGACGCCACCCGATCCGCCATCGAACTCACCTACCGTGCAATGAACGCCTACGCCGGATCGGTCGGTGAACTGCTCGGCGTCCAACTCGCCAGCGGTATGTGGCTCGTCGGGGCGGGGATCGTCCTCACCTCGATCGGGCGCGGAGCGCTCGGCGCCGGCGCACTCTTGGCGGGCACTCTGTTCGTCGCAACCTGCCTGCGCACTGCAATTCCCCACGCGGCGGCGCTCCAGGGGATTGCTGTGCCGCTCGCCCTGCTCTGGTTCGCGGCGTTCGCCTGGAGCCTGCGCCGCGACTGAGAGTGCGTCACACGGGTCTGCAGACCGCCGTGCGCTGCGCGGCCTCGGCGCCTGCCAGATCGGCCTCGTCGAGCACCAAATAGCGGAACAGAACGATACCCCGTCTCGACGGCGCCATCACGATCGGGAGGTTCGCATGCGCCGCGGGTATCGAACCGCGTTGCTCGGGATGAGCGATGACGAAATGGTGCGCGCCGCCGCCGCCATCGCGATCCCCGACCACATGCACATTGTCGGAATTGTCGGCGTAAACACCGATCGACCAGTATCCTCTCGAAGGCGCTCCGCCGACGAGGATCGGCCCCGCGGAGAGATCATAGACGCACGAGGTGTAGACCAGATCCGGGCTCGGCTTGACGATGGTACGAGAGCGCGAGGTTGGCGGCTGCGTGTGCAGGGGACGGTTTTCGCCGCCCGCCGCCTCGGCGATCCTGGCCATGGCCCGCGACATCACGTAGCGCGGCAGCAGGTAGTGGAAGGCTGCGTGTGTCGCTGCGGCAACCGCCGCGAACACCGCCAAGGGGAGGAGCCAACGGCGCATCATCGGCAATCCCCGATCGACCTGATGGAGGGAACCTCGGCGCGTCGCGGGTCCTCCACGATGACGGGATGCGGATTGTACAAGCGAAGTACCAGGCTCGCGCGGCCTCCTCCCTCACCTGTCGGAAGCCAATTGCCTGCCTTTTGACGGGGACCGAGCACGACTTTGTATGTGCCATCGGGAGCGACACCGATGGTCCGGCTGTTGAACGAGTAGCGCTCGTGAGGGTTAGGGATCAGAAAGTCGTCCGCGCCATAAGCTGTAATGCTCCACCAGCGCGCGCGGGGTGCTCTGCCACTCACCTCGTAATCGCAGCGCGTATTCAGCAGGGCGCCGGAATCGTCGGTTTCCGCAATGAAATAGACTGTTTCGCGCCGTTCGAGCGCCAGCAACGCGGTGAGAGCGATGTAGCTGCGCGTCGGCCCGTCCGCCGCCGGCGACCCGGTGGCCAGGGACGTTCGCCAGGCTCCCACCGCGATGGTATCGAGCATTCTGAGGCCCGGCCGCCATGCCACGATCGGCGCGGCGATCCCCGCCGCCACGATGGCGAGCCACTTCGCGATGCCCCACGCTCTCGGGCTCATGCCCAATCCCGGGCTTGCGGCGTTGCAGCCGTCACGAACCGTGCGACGTCCTCGAGCGCCTCGCGGCCTTCCGGCAGCATCCGATGGAAGATCGGCCAGACGTGGGGCATTCGATCCCTTTCGATCAATTCCACGGTCACGCCGTGATGGCGCGCCCTTTCGGCGAGCCTGACGCTGTCGTCGTGCAAGACCTCATGCCGGCTGGCGAAAACCTGGAGTGGCGGCAGATCACGCAAATCGGCATACAAGGGCGATGCGCGCGGATCGTCGGCAGCGGCGGAACCGAGGTATATGCCGCAGGCTTGGCGGATCGACTTCTCCGTGAACATGGCGCACGAGCGGTCATTGCGCGCCAGCGAGGCGCCGGTCGCAGCGAGGTCCGTCCATGGCGAGAACGTGATCAGCGCCAGCGGCCTCGACAGACGCTGCTGCCGCAGGGCCACCGCCGTGGCAATCGCGAGCCCGCCACCAGCCGAATCTCCCGCGATCACGATCGGTACGCCGGGATAGCGCGCTGCGAGACGGCGGTAGGCCGCAATAGCGTCCTCGTAGGCGGCCGGAAACGGATGCTCAGGCGCGAGCCGGTAGTCGAGCGCATAGGCGCGTGCATCGAGCGAGCGCGCCAAGCCGAGAACCACCTGCCGGTGGGTCTTCGGCGACCCGAAGAAGTAACCGCCACCGTGCAGAAAAAGGACGAGGCGCCGCGGCGTCTCGGCACCGCGGCCGTCGCGCTCGGCAACATCGAAATGCAAGCCTTCGAGGGCGACCTCGCGCACGGCCCAGCCTTCGGGTACGTGAAGCGCGCGCTTGGGCGGCCTCACCGTCGTCCGGCGGGCCCGCTCGATGTTCACACCCTTGCGTCCATGACGCTTCATGGTGAGGCGAAGGACCCCGTTGAGAACATGCGCCTGCCAACTCGCCATGTCTCAGACCTCCGCGTCGCCGGGTCCGCGCCGGACCGGGGCCTGCATCCTCTTCTCGACCTGTCGCCGGATGAGCCGCCAGTAGCGGACCGGCAACCACCGCTGCAGGCGATCCATCAGCCGCGCATCGGGACCGATCAGGATGCGTCCCTCGTCGCGCTCGATCCCCTCGATGATCCGCTTTGCGGCCGCCTCCGGCGAAGTCCGCGCCAACTCGGCGAAGCGCGCAGCCCGATCGGCATAAGTCTTGGGATCGGCCTTCGCTGCCAGCCGCGCACGCGCGGCGATCGGCGTCTTGATCCCGCCCGGATGGACGGCAGCGACACGCACGGCGCTATCCTCCAACTCATGGCGCAGCGCCTCGGTGAAGCCCCGGACCGCAAACTTCGACGCCGAATAGGCCGTCTGTCCCGGCGGCGCGATGATGCCGAAGATGCTCGACAATGTGATAATGTGCGCAGACGGCTGCGCCTTGAGGTGGGGCAGGAAGGCGTGGCACCCATTGACGACGCCCCAGAAGTTCACCGCCATGATCTTTTCGAGATCGGCGAGGTCCATTTCGTCGAAGCGGCCCTGCAGCGCAATGCCGGCATTGCAGACCAGGATGTGAAGCTTGGGATGGCGTGCGATGGCGGCGTCACGAAAGGCCTGGACGGCGGCGGCATCGGCAACGTCGGTCACGTGAACGCTGACAGCGACGTTGTGGCGGGTGCGGATTTGCTCGGCCACATCGGCCAGCGCCCCCGCATCGACATCGGCGAGCGCCAGATCCGCCCCCTTTTCCGCGAAGGCCAGAGCGAGCGCCCGGCCGATGCCGCTCGCGGCCCCGGTCAGCGCAACGGCACCGCCGCTGATTTGCGTCATCCCATCCACCCCATGGAACCGCCGCGCCCCCGGATCCCGCTGCAAACCCCGTGTTGAAGAAGCCCGAGCCGATC
Source organism: uncultured Hyphomicrobiaceae bacterium (assembly GCA_964389095.1). Lineage (GTDB taxonomy): Bacteria > Pseudomonadota > Alphaproteobacteria > Rhizobiales > Hyphomicrobiaceae > JABFRJ01. The sequence continues at coordinate 3,889 of CAYMEB010000093.1, read as the reverse complement.
TGTCCAGCCAGCCGGCCAACGCTCGGACAACTTGGAGCACCTCGTCAAGCACCGGGCATCAAGGACCGACCTGCGTGAACCTGTGCAAAAGACGGACAGGCCATTGCATACCCAACACCAGCGCCGATGCGGCGCGCGAATCACACTACTTTGCACCGTCGCGCCGGCTTGTGGCGCAATCACGCACCGACCAAGCCGCACGCCAACGGGCAATCAGCGCACGCTCACACGACGGTCACATGAAGTATCCACCGTCATTGCTGGATGAAATCAGGGCGCGGCTGCCCGTCAGCCAGGTCGTCGGCCGGAAAGTTGCGCTCAAGAAGGCCGGGCGCGAGTGGAAGGGACTGTCGCCGTTCAAGACCGAGAAGACGCCATCTTTCTACGCCAACGATCAGAAGGGCTTCTATCACTGCTTCGCCTCGGGCGCTCATGGCGACATCTTCAAGTTCCTGATGGAAACCGAAGGCCTGACTTTTCCCGAGGCGGTGGAGCGGCTTGCCGAAGAAGCCGGCGTCGCGCTTCCCAAGTTCGAGCCGCGCTCGCCCGAACAGCGCCAGCAGATCGAGCGGCAGCAGGACGAGCGGACCCGGCTCTACGCACTTGTCGAAGCCTCGGCTGCGTTCTTCGAAGCCCAACTTGCATCTACCGCAGGCGCGGAGGCCCGGCGCTATCTCGAAGGCAAGCGCCAGCTTGGCCGGGCCGCCGTGGCGCGTTTTCGGCTGGGCTTCGCGCCGGCAGGGCGCTCCGTCTTGAAGTCCCACCTCAAGACGGCGGGGTTCACCACGGCAGAAATGATCGCATCCGGGATGCTGATCGGCGGGGACGACATCCCGGAACCCTACGACCGGTTCCGCAATCGCGTCATGTTTCCGATCTGCGACCTGAAAGGCAGGGTGATCGCGTTCGGCGGACGCGCGCTCGATCCCGATGCACCCGCGAAGTACCTGAACTCGCCGGAAACGCCGCTGTTCCACAAGGGAAGCGTGCTGTTCAATGCGGCGGGCGCCCGCTCCGCTGCCCATGATCGCGGTCGTGTGATCGCGGTCGAGGGCTACATGGACGTCGTCGCGCTTGCCGAAGCCGGGTTTGCCGAAAGCGTCGCGCCTCTTGGGACTGCCCTGACAGAAGATCAGGCAAAACTGCTCTGGCGCATGGCGGACGAGCCGATCCTGTGTTTCGACGGCGACAGCGCCGGCCGCAAGGCCGCGTACCGGGCCATCGACACGGTGTTGCCGCACCTCGCGGCCGGCAAGAGCGTGCGCTTCGCCTTTCTGCCGGACGGCCTCGATCCCGACGACCTGATCCGTCAATCGGGCGCCGAGGCGATGGAGCAGGTGCTATCCGCCACCCGCCCGCTCACCGACGTGCTTTGGGAGCGGGAATGGGGCGGGGAGGAGTGGAACACCCCGGAACGGCGCGCGCTGCTGGAACGGCAGCTTTTCGCGCTGATCGGAAGGATCGCCGATCCCGCCGTACGGACCCACTACACGACGGACATCAAAGAGCGGCTTTACCGCTCCTGGCAGAGGCGCGACAGCCGGGACCAGGGTAGCGACTACCGCCGTGGACAACAGGGTGGCCGGTGGAGCGGTGGCCGCGCCCCCAGCCAGGCGGGCCATGGCGCCTCCCCGGCTTGGCAGCGGCGCGGCGGCGGCACCCCGGACCGTGGCAATGCGCATCGCGCGGCGAGCGTCAGCCTCAAGCAGAGCCGACTGGCCAGCCCGACCGGGGACGGCCTGGACCTGTCGCCGCGGGAATCCCTGCTTCTGAGGGCCACGCTCAACCACCCCTGGCTGCTGGAGGAGCATTGCGAGCTGTTGGCTGCACTACCGTTCACGTCGAAAGCGGCCGAGCGGCTTCGCGACGCGATGCTCGATCTCCAGGCCGAGGGCGCCCCCCTTGACAGCGCGCATCTGCGAGCCCAATTGACCCGATTGGGCTTCGACAGGATCGTCTCGCAGATCTTGCAGTCCAGCTCTCACCGTGGCGACAGGTTCGCCGAGCCCGGCAGCGACCGGGCACAGGTCGAGGAAGGTTGGATGCATGCGATACGCCTGCACGAAAGTCAGGTTGGACTGCGACGCGCTCTCGATGCGGCAGAAAAGGCATGGCTGGCCGAGCCGAACGAGGAGACGCTGGCGCGGATCACCGAGATAAAACGGCTGCTACTGCGGCCGGTCGACGCAGGCGACGGCAGCGAGGTAACCCCTTCAAGCTGAACGCCTTTTATTGCGTTGCCGCGCCCACGCAAGGCTCGCTGACACCGGCTAGGCCGCCCTGCCCGGGGCTGCTGTAGACACGAAACATCAGTGGCAGAGCTCAATGCTGTGCCGCCACCACGGAGTGGACCATCCATGGCGAAACAGGCCGCCAAGATCCAACCGAAGGACGAAGAGCAGACAGGCAAGGATGCCGAGGCGCCCGAGAAGGACAGCCCTCTGCTGGATTTGTCCGACGCCGCCGTCAAGCGGCTGATCAAGACCGCGAAAGCGCGCGGCTACGTCACCTATGACGAACTCAACTCGGTCCTGCCGTCCGAGCAGGTGTCCTCCGAGCAGATCGAAGACGTCATGTCCATGCTGTCGGACATGGGCATCACCGTCGTCGAAAGCGACGAGGGCGAAGAGGGCGCACAGGCCGAGCAGAGCGCAGAAGAGCCCGACGAGGAAGAGCGCAGCGCTTCCGCCGGTCTGCCGGTCAAAACCGAGACACGGACGGAGCCTGCCGATCGCACGGACGACCCTGTGCGCATGTACCTGCGCGACATGGGCTCGGTCGAGCTTCTGTCGCGCGAGGGCGAGATCGCGATCGCAAAGCGCATCGAAGCCGGCCGAGAAGCCATGATCGCCGGCCTGTGCGAAAGCCCGCTGACGTTCCAGGCGATCATCATCTGGCGTGACGAGCTCAACGAAGGCAAAATTCTGCTCCGCGACATCATCGACCTCGAGGCGACCTACGAAGGGCCCGAGGCGAAAGCCATGCCGGCAGTCCCGATGCCCGCCGAAGGTGCGGCAGCAGTGCCGCCACCCGCGGCAGCGCCCGGCGGCGAAGGGGGCGAAGGCGCTCCCGACGGCGAGATGCTGGAAGACGAGGACGACTACGAGAACGCGCTCTCGCTGGCGGCCATGGAGGCCGAGCTGAAGCCCAAGGTGCTCGAGACCTTCGACCGCATCGCCAGGACCTATAAGAAACTGCGCAAACAACAGGACAAGAAGCTCGAGCAGCAGGTCGCTGGCGAACAAGGGTCGCGCAAGGAGCAGAAGGCTTACGACAAGCTGCGCGAAGAGATCATTGCCGACGTGAAGTCGCTTTCACTCAACAACGCGCGCATCGAGAGCCTCGTCGAACAGCTGTATGCGATCAACAAGCGGCTGGTCGCGCAGGAAGGCAGGCTGATGCGGCTTGCCGACAGCTATGGCGTGCCGCGGCCCGACTTCATCTCGGAGTACTTCGGCAACGAACTCGACCAGGCCTGGGTCGAGCGCATGTCGAAGATCACCCGGAAGGGCTGGGGAAACTTCATCAAGCACGAGCGCTCGCAGATCGAGGGCATTCGCGGTGACATCCACACGCTGGCTTCCGAGACCGGCCTCGAGATCCCGGAGTTCCGGCGCATCGTCAAGGCCGTGCAGAAGGGCGAGCGCGAGGCCCGCCAGGCCAAGAAGGAAATGGTCGAGGCCAACCTGCGCCTGGTCATCTCCATCGCCAAGAAGTACACGAACCGCGGCCTGCAATTCCTTGATCTCATTCAGGAAGGCAACATCGGCCTGATGAAGGCGGTGGACAAGTTCGAGTACCGCCGGGGCTACAAGTTCTCGACCTACGCCACCTGGTGGATCCGGCAGGCCATCACCCGGGCGATCGCCGACCAGGCCGGCACGATCCG
>CAYMEB010000092.1:0-17059 GCA_964389095.1 uncultured Hyphomicrobiaceae bacterium | reverse complement strand
CCCAAAGCCGCCGCCTGAGCCATCAGGCCGTCACCAAGATTTGGCGATAGCTCTTGGCGGCCGTCGCGTCCATGAGGCTTTTCACCGTCGCGGGCGAGTGCTCCAGGTAGACACGCAGCAGCCGTTCGAACAGCCGCGGGCTCGACGTCCGCAAGCCATCGAACACCTTGGCGTCGATGTCCGGCCGGACCGGAGTCTCGATCGCCGCCGCGGGGGCAACGGCTGCGACCGCGGCCGTGGCTGGCGATACGGTCACGGTTTCGACCTGGACAGCGGCGGATTCGATCGGCTTGGCGCGCGCTTTGCGCGCATTCGCCGTGGTCGACGACCGTGGCTTTCGCGGCTTCTTCGCCGCCGGCCGCGACGCTGGGACCGATGCCGCAGAGATCTTGGGGCGGCCGGCGAACGCTAGGTTGAGCACGGCGGCGAGTTCGGTCCGCGTATACGGTTTCGACAGGAAGCCGTCGCAGCCTGCGTCGCGCGCAGCGATGCGATCCTCCGAGAATGCAGAGGCGGTGACGGCGATGACGGGAACGGGCGTCTGCCCGTCGACGGCTTCGCTGGAGCGGATCGCGCGCGTGGCGGTCAGTCCGTCCATGCCCGGCATCTGGCAATCCATCAGGATCACGTCATGGCGGCGCTCGCCGGCGGCCTTGATCGCGCTCTTGCCGTCGCGGGCGACAACGACTTTACAGCCGAAGCTCGCCAGATGCTCGACGGCGACAGCTTCGTTGACGGCGTTGTCCTCGACCAGGAGGACGGTTCTGCCTTCCCAGCGAGCCGGAGTCTGCCTGGGCTCGCTAGCCGGCAGATAGCGCGCCGGAGCGGCAGCCTCGAACGCAGGCGTGAGCGGCACCTGGACAGTGACAGCGGTGCTGACTCCCGGCTCGCTCTCGATGCCGATGCTGCCGCCCATCAGGCAGACGAGATGACGGGAGATCGCGAGGCCGAGCCCGGTACCGCCGAACCGCCGCGAGATGGAGTTGTCCGCCTGAGTGAAGGTATCGAACAGGCGGCCGACGCTCTCTTTGTCGATGCCGATCCCGGTGTCGCGCACCACGATCTCGATGACCGGCTTGCGCGCGCCCTCTCCGATGCGGCGGACGACGACGCAGACCCGGCCAGCAGGCGTGAATTTCAGAGCATTGCCGACCAGATTGATCAGTACCTGGCGGAGCCTGTTCTCGTCTCCGACGAGGCGTTCGGGCACGTCGGGCGCGATCTCGATGGTGAAACCGAGCGAGCGACGGCGCGCATCGTCCTCGAACAACGCGCCGATCCGGCTGAAGCAAGTCGCGACGTCGAAGGCCTCGCTATCGAGTGCGATCTTGCCGGCTTCGATACGGGAAAGGTCGAGGATGTCGTTGATCAGGCCGAGGAGCGACTTGCCGGAATCGAGGATGATCCCGGCCAGGCGCTTCTGGCGCGCATCGAGACCTGTATCCAGAAGATTTTCCGCCATGCCGATGATACCGCCCATGGGCGTGCGGATCTCGTGACTCATGTTGGCGAGAAACTGGCTCTTGGCGCGGCTGGCCTGCTCCGCTGCAATGGAAGCGAGCCGCAACGAGTCCTCGACCTTGACGCGCCTGGCGCGCTCCACCACCAGCGCCACGAGCTGGGCAACGCCGATCGCGACGAGCTTCTGCTCGGGCAGCCAGACGATCCGGCGGCCAATCGGGGCCACTTCGATCACGCCACCGCACCGGCCTTCGACCATCACGGGAACGCGTATCGCCGCAGATGTCCCGTCCCCGGCACAATTCTCATCCGCGCGGGCCGCGTCGCCGTCCACGCCTTCCGCGGTCTCGAAACCGTCCGCATCGAACAGGCACTGCGCGGTGCTCCGGGCCGATGCCCCGACAAAATCGCCGGCTACCCATTCGTCGACGTCGGCGCGGTAGACGTTGTGATGCTCGACCGTTTCTCCGGCTTGGTCGAGCAGAACCACCGTCGTGCTATCGCCGCCGACTTCCAGGCACAAGGCCTTGGCGAGCTGCCTCAGCGATGTCGCGAGATCGCCCGACCTGATCGCAGGGCGACGCATCAGGTCCGTCAAGGCAGCAAGCTGGCGGGACGCGTTCTCCGCCTGGGCCGCGACGATGGCCTGAGCCTTCTGGCGCTGCTGGCGTTCGACGCCGAGCGCGGCGAGATTTGCTATGGCGCCGAGGAAAAGACGCTGCTCCTGCGACCAAGAGGACAAAGGCGCGCGGCACTGTGCGCTGACGATGCCGATGATCTCGCCGTCGCAGAGGACGGGAAGATCGAGCATGGCTCCGATCCCGTCGGTAGAGAGTTCGCCGGCGATCAGCGAGCTGACCGGTGATGGCTTTGCCGTGTCGACGACCGCGATCGCCTCTCCCGAGTGAACGGCGGCGAGGTAGTCGGGGTGGCGGCTCAGGTCGAGAGCGATGGGAAAGCGCGCGGCGCCGGCCTGGTCATGGCGACCGATGGGCTCTGCGACGTCGCCGTTCTCCTGAAGATGCCAGAAGATCACCCGATCCACACCCAGCATCTCCACGCTCACGCGCGCCAGGCCGCTCCAAGCCTGGGGCAACGTGCCATGGCGCAGATCACGATCGCGGATCAGCGCGGAAATCGCAGTCTGATGCTTCGCCAGACATTCAGCGGTGGCGGCGGCGGCTGCCTCCAATCTCTGACGGCGCTCCCGCTCGATGACCAGAGCCGCGATGTTCGAGATCGCGACGACGAACAACCGTTGCTCGATCGACCAGCGGATCTGGCGTCCGCAGATCGACGCATTGATGATGCCGACGACGCTTCCCTCCGCCTCGATCGGCACCTGCATGAACGATCGCACGTCGAGCGGCCGCAGGAGGCTGTCGTACATGTGCTCGGTGTGGGGTGACACGGTGGCGTTGTCGGCCACGATGACCTGCTGGGGAATCGTGGCGCGCACCATGCTCGAAGGCACAAACTGCGACGGCATGAAGGATTTCTCGTGCCGTCCAGCCGTGGCCACATAGGCCTCGCTGTAACAGACTTTGGCCCCCGAGGGCTCCAGAACCGTGATCGCCACGCGATCGATGCCGGCCTCGACCGCCAGGGCGCGGGACAAAGCCCGCATCGAATGGGCGAGTTCGTCGCTTCGGATCTCGTCGGAGCGCAGCAACTCGTTTACGACGGCATGCTGGCGCGACAGTTTCTTGCCCGTCTCCTTGAGGCGCCGCTCGATGGCTTCGCGTTGTTCGCGCTCCACGATCGAGGCCGTAATGCCGGCGATGCTCGATACGAACAGCATGCGCGCGCTGCTCCAGCTCACCAGCGTCGCGTCGCGTTCGCAGCACACGAACCCGGACACGACGCCCCTGACAATGACAGGACTGATGATCGCCGCACCGGTGCCGAGAGGAGCGAAGTACGCGGCGTTGATGCCGGCGAGCCTGGGGTCGGCGCTCACGTCGGTGGCGTGGATCGCTCCATTACGCAGGATCGCTAGGAGACCGAAAAGATCGCTTTCCCGCGCATCCGGCACGAGCGGTCTGTGCCGGGCGCGCCTGTCGTAGGTCTCCGAATAGGCGATCGCACCGGTCGAGGTGTCGACGATATGGATCGCGGACCGATCGAAGCCGGCATCCTCGACCATCGCGCGCGTAACGTCCTTCAGCCGCCCGTCGAAGGAGGCCGGCAAGCCGCGATCCTCGCGCATCAGCCGATCGATCACGGTCTGCTGACGCGATAGCTCGCACGCGGCCACGTTGGCGCGGTCCTCGATCTTGCGCCGTTCGATGCGCTGGATGGCCAACGCCGTCAGGCTCGCGACGGCGGCGCCGAAAACGCGCTGGTCATCGGTCCATTGATGGGGGCCGTCGCAGCGGCGGGCACACAGGATGCCCACGCAGCTCCCGTCGACGAGGATGGGCACATCCATCAGGGCGCGTATGCCGTGTCTGGCCGTGTAGTCGAGGAGCCCGGGCAGGGCTCCGCGCAAGGTCTTCACGTCGGGGACGGTATTGATCTCGTGGTAGCGCACCGTCCTGCTCAACGGCAGCAGGCAGTCGATTGCGATGGCCGATCTGGATTGAAAGTTGCCGCTGCGACGGTCGAAAACGGATATGATCTCGTAGACGGCCGGATCCTCGGTTGTGAGGCACAGCCCGACACGGTCGACGTCCATCGCATACGCGGTGATCTCGATGATGTCGCGAACCGCATCCTCGAGACTTCCCTCCCGGAACGAGGGGAGCTTCATGATGCTGGTCAGAGCGCGCTGCTGGAGCTGGAGGATGCCCGCGATCTGCGCACCGTCCGTACCCTCCCGCTGGGCCGTGGCAGATCGACCGAAGTCCGCCATGCCGGTTCCTGCGGCCAGGACCGCCAAGCCGACGAGCGCGGCCACGGCGAGCAAGGCCGGATCGGTGAGCGAGGCTGCGACCGCGGCGAGGGCGAGCACAGCCAACAGACCGGCCAGGGGCGCGTTGGCCCAGCCGGGCAGAGACCGCAATACGATCGACTTGACCAAGGCCGGGCCCCCACGAATGAACAGAACGTCTACGTGGGGATCGATCCTACCCAGGGTTGACTAACATTGAGCCAATGGGCGCTTTACGATTTGTTGGCACTGAGGCGCCGGTTCGGCGGCGCCGCGCGGCGCGAAATGATGAGATGCGCCGCATCTTGAAGTGCCGCGGGCGATCGGGCAGAGGTCGTCCGCCACCGGGTCGGGCGGTCTTGGAGGGGCAGAGCGGGTGCGATCGGCATTCGACATCGGCGGTACCAGAGTTCCACCCGGCGAGCGCCGGCTCGTGGACCTGCCGGTATCGAAGCTGTCCAATCACACGCCCGTCACGCTGCCCGTGCACGTGTTGCATGGGCTGCGGCCGGGTCCAGCGATGTTCATCTCGGCGGCGATCCACGGGGACGAACTCAACGGCGTGGAAATCATCCGGCGCGTCATGCGCACCCTGCAGCCCGGGAATATTTCGGGGACGCTCCTTTGCGTCCCGGTCGTCAACGCCTTCGGATTTCTGGGCCGCTCGCGATACCTGCCAGACCGGCGCGACCTCAACCGCTCTTTTCCGGGTTCGGCGAACGGTTCACTGGCGGCCCGGCTGGCCAATCTGTTTCTGGCCGAAGTCGTCCGCCGATGCCAATTCGGGATCGATCTGCACACCGCCGCTGTCCATCGGGTGAACCTGCCTCAGATCCGGGCGGACTACATCAAGCGATCGCGGTGCCGGGAACTCTCCGAGGCGTTCGGCGTACAGGTCGTGCTCGAGGCGCCGGAGCGGGCCGGCTCGTTGCGCAAGGCAGCCCGCGAAAGCGGGGTCGACGTGCTGGTCTACGAAGGCGGGGAAGGTCTGCGGTTCGACGAGTTCGCCATCAAGGCCGGCGTGGATGGCATCGCCAACGTTATGCTGCGGACCGGCATGCTGGAATTGCCCGACGGGGTCGACCCGAACACCCTCGCGCCCAACTACCGCCCGCCGATCTTCGCCAATGCCTCGAAATGGGTCCGCGCGCCGGACGGCGGCGTGTTCCGGGCCACCAAGAAGATCGGGGCGGCGGTGAGCGAAGGCGATGTGATCGGTTTCGTCGCGAACCCCTACGAGGACCTCCAAACCGAGATCCGGTCCCCGCGCCGCGGCATCATCATCGGGTCGACGACGCTGCCGATCGTGAACATGGGCGATGCGCTGTTCCATATCGCCTGGTCGGAGGAGCACGCCCGACCGCCACGCGACGAGGCGAGGCGCGACGGGCGCGAGGCGGACCCGCTGATGGACGAAGACGAGATCATCTGAGCGGCGTGAAGCCGCAGCCGGCGGCACGAATGCGGAAAGTGGCACGGAACCCGGGGCTGGATGCTCGACCGGGCGGGGCGCGGAGCGTAGGATACCGCTCATCCAATTCACGGCAAGTCATGATCCAGCCGCTGGCCCGGATCAAGACGGACGGACACACCCGGGGACGCGATGCGGCTCGATCCCAAGCACTTCGGCTTCGACCTGAACGAGACCTTGCGATCGGTGCTGAAGGTCCAAGCCCTCGTGCCGGAAGGGGCGTTCACCGCCGAAACACTGGGCACCGAACGGATCGGTCATGGCGTCGTGCTGGATGAAAGCGGGCTGGTGCTCACGATCGGCTACCTCGTTACCGAGGCGGAGACGGTCTGGCTTTCGCTGCCCGGCGGCGGCGCTATGCAGGCGCACGTGGCCGGCTTCGATTACGAGAGCGGCTTCGGACTGCTCCAGGCCCTGGGCAAGCCGAACGTGCCGGCGCTGCCGATCGGGCGGTCGGCCGATCTCGCGGTGGGTCAATCCTGCATCCTCGCCGGCGGCGGTGGCATGTCGAACGCCGTCCTTCAGCGCGTCGTGGCCAAGCAGGAGTTCGCCGGCTACTGGGAGTACGTCCTCGACGAAGCCTTGTTCACGGCGCCCGCGCACACGCACTGGGGCGGGACGGCGCTGCTGGATACCAGCGGTGCGGTCTGCGGCATCGGCTCTCTCAACGTTCAGCACGGCGCTGGCAAGGGCAAGTCGGTCGACATCAACATGGTCGTGCCCATCGATCTGCTGTCGCCGATCCTGGACGATCTGGTGCGCTTCGGGCGTCCCAACAAGCCACCGCGGCCCTGGCTCGGCCTCTACGCGGTGGACGTCGATGGCGCGGTAACGGTCAGCATGGCCGTGCCCCAGGGCCCTGCCGCAGCAGCAGGTCTCGAGCGCGCCGACAGGATCGTTGCTGTCGCAGACCAGATGGTGACCCGGGCGGCGGACTTCTTCCGTGCCGTCTGGGCCTGCGGGCCTGCGGGCGTGGAGGTACCGCTCGCGATCGACCGGGCGGGCGAGCGGTTCGACGTCACGGTTCCCTCGATCGACCGGCGCAGTCTCTTGATCAAGCCGCGCATGCACTGAGCGCGAGCGCCTTGCGCCGGGTCCTCAGGCGGCTTCGGCAGCCTTCTGTAGTGCCGCCGCGATATCGCCGACCACCTGATTGACGAGCCGCTCGTCCTGGCCTTCCGCCATGACGCGGATCACCGGCTCCGTGCCCGAAGGGCGGATCACGATCCTGCCCTGGTCGCCCAGCCGCGACTTGCCGGCCTCGATCGCTTTCTTGACGCCTTCCTTTTCGAGCGGCTTGCCGTTGGAATAGCGCACATTCTGCAAGACTTGCGGCAGACGCTCGAACTTGTTGCAGACCTCGCTCACCGGCTTGCCCGCCGATACCGCCACCGCAAGCACCTGAAGCGCGGCGACGAGGCCGTCGCCAGTGGTGGTGAAGTCCGACAGGACGATATGCCCCGACTGCTCGCCACCGACGTTGAAGCCGTGCTTGCGCATGTAATCGGTGACGTAGCGGTCACCGACCGAGGTGCGGGCGAGGGAGAGCCCGAGGCTCTTTAGGTGCAGTTCCAGCCCGAGGTTCGACATGACGGTCGCGACGATGCCACCGGCCGCCAGCTTCCCACGGCGATGCCAGCTCTCCGCGATCACCGCCATGATCTGATCGCCGTCGACGATGCGTCCCTTTTCGTCGACGATCACGACGCGGTCGGCGTCGCCGTCGAGCGCGATGCCAATGTCGGCGCGCATCTCCTGCACCTTGGCGCACAAGGCCTCGGGGTGCGTGGAACCGCACTTGAGATTGATGTTGTTGCCGTTGGGATCGACGCCGATCTTGATGACCTCGGCCCCCAGTTCCCAAAGGGCGTCCGGGGCGACCTGGTAGCCGGCGCCGTTGGCGCAATCGATGACGATCCGCAGACCATCGAGCCGGATGTTGCGCGGCAAGGTGCGCTTTGCGAACTCGACGTAGCGTTCCTGGGCGCTCTCGACGCGCTTGGCGCGGCCGATGCGGTCTGCGGGAACGAGCAGATCGGCGGCCGGAGGATCGATCAGGCGCTCGAGTTCGGTCTCGACCTCGTCCGACAGCTTGTAGCCGTCGGGATCGAAGAACTTGATACCGTTGTCGTGGGAGGGATTGTGCGATGCCGAAATCATCACCCCCAGGTCGGCCCGCAGCGAGCGGGTGAGCATCGCGACGGCCGGGGTCGGCATCGGACCCAGCAGGAACACATCCATGCCCACCGCGGTGAAGCCGGACATCAAGGCGCTCTCGATCATGTCGACGGCGAGGCGCGTGTCCTTGCCGATCACGACGCGGTGGCGGTGACTACCGTTGCGCGAAAACAGGTGACCCGCGGCCATGCCGGCCTTCAGCGCGATTTCCGAGGTCATCGGGGCGCTGTTCGCCAGTCCGCGTATGCCATCGGTGCCGAAGTAGCGTCGTGCCATAGGGTGCGCCTCACAATGTCGTCTTTGGTTGCTGTCCGCCTGGAGGCGAGCAGCCAATCGTGGCAGTGTCGTGCCCGAGCCCAGCCGCGAACGCAGGACGGGGCCGGCTCCCGAGCCGGCCGCGACCGCCGGCGCGGCGCAGATTAGGAAGATCGGGAGGCGTCCGGCAACTCATGAGTGAGGTCAGATACCACGACTTGGCTTTTCGGGAACTGCCGGCCGACGAGATGGCGCGACGGTCCACCGAATTTCTGGGCCTGATGAGGCGGCGGCGGACCGTACGCGACTTTTCCGATCGGCCGGTGCCCCGTATCCTGATCGAAAACGCCGTCGCCACTGGCGGGACCGCTCCTTCCGGGGCGAATCAGCAGCCTTGGACGTTCGCGTGCATCGGTGATCGTGAGATCAAGCGGCGGATCCGGGGCGCGGCCGAGGAGGAGGAAAAGGCGTTCTACGGGGGCCGGGCCGGAGAGGAATGGCTGGATGCGCTGTCGCATCTGGGAACCGATTGGCAGAAGCCGTTCCTCGAAACGGCGCCGTGGCTGATCGCGATCTTCGGCCAGCGATGGGGCAACGGGCCGGGCGGCGAGAAAGTGAAGCACTACTACGTGCCCGAATCGGTCGGCATCGCGTCGGGTTTCCTGATCGCCAGCCTGCACAGCGCCGGTCTCGCGACGTTGACGCACACGCCGAGCCCGATGGGGTTCCTCAACGAGATCTGCGGCAGGCCGGAGAGCGAGAAGGCCTACATCCTGCTCGTGGTGGGCTATCCGGCCGAGGGCTGCAAGGTGCCGGCGATCGAGAAGAAGTCGCTGGACGCCATTTCCGTCTGGCTGTGAGCCGGCAGGCCACGGGCGTTTTGCCCGCTGGCAATCCGATCGCTCGATCGTATTCTCGAAGCGTCCACCCCGCGCCGGACCGGCGCCAAACAGGATCGCCGAGCATGCAATTCCATTCCAACGGCTTTCGCGCCCGAGATCCCGACATCGCCGATCCGCTGGCTCCCGAGGCGCGCTGGAGCGAGACGCTGCCGGGGGAGGTCGACGTCCTCATCGTGGGCTGCGGTCCTGCCGGACTGACGCTGGCTGCGCAGCTGTCGGCGTTCCCCGAGATCAAGACACGGATCGTGGAGCAGAAGTCCGGCCCGCTCGAACTGGGGCAAGCCGACGGCATCGCCTGCCGCACCATGGAGATGTTCCAGGCCTTCGGTTTCGCGGAACGGATCTTGCGCGAAGCCTATTGGGTCAACGAGACCACGTTCTGGAAACCAGATCCCGCCGATAGGGGGCGGATCGTTCGCAGCGGGCGAATCCAGGACGTGGAAGACGGTCTGTCGGAGTTTCCGCACGTCATCCTCAACCAAGCGCGCGTGCACGATTTCTACCTCGAGGTGATGCGCAATTCGCCGAGCCGGCTGGAGCCGAACTACAACCGGCGGCTCGCCGGCCTGACCATAGATCCTTCCGGCGCTTCCACCCTTCCAGTGACGGTGACGCTGGAGCGGGTCGACAGGGCCTCGAAGGGCAAGACCGAGACGGTCAAGGCCCGCTACGTCGTCGGATGCGACGGCGCGCGAAGCGCCGTGCGCCAGGCTCTCGGCCGGGAATTGAAGGGCGAACCGCTGAACCAGGCTTGGGGCGTCATGGACGTCCTCGCGGTCACCGATTTCCCCGACATTCGCATGAAGGGGCTAATCCAGTCCGCAGAGGAAGGCAGCATCGTGCTGATCCCGCGCGAGGGCGGCTATCTCGTGCGCATCTACGTGGAGATGGACAAACTGAGGGCCGACGAGCGGGTCGCAGCACGCAACATCACGATCGAGCGACTGATCGCGGCGGCGCAGCGGGTCCTGCGACCCTACACGCTGGAGGTCAAGGAGGTCGCCTGGTGGTCGGTCTACGAGATCGGACAGCGCCTGTGCGACAAGTTCGACGACGTTCCCGAAACCGAGGTGGCGACGCGGCTTCCTCATGTCTTCATCGCGGGGGATGCTTGCCATACCCACAGCCCGAAGGCCGGCCAAGGCATGAACGTCTCCATGCAGGACAGCTTCAACCTGGGCTGGAAGCTCGCGGCGGTACTGCGCGGCCGCAGCCGACCGGCGCTGCTGCACACCTATTCGGCCGAACGGCAGGCGATCGCGAAGACCCTGATCGACTTCGACCGGGAATGGGCGGCCATGCTCAGCGCGCCGCTCAAGTCGGAGACGGTGCCCAACGGGGTCGAACCCGCGGAGGTGCAGCGCTACTTCGTGCAGCACGGCCGCTACACCGCCGGCACCGCGACCAAGTACAATGCGTCCCTCCTCACCGGATCGACGCGCCATCAGCACCTCGCCAGAGGGTTTGAGATCGGCACACGTTTTCATTCCGCGCCGGTCGTACGGCTCGCCGACGCCAAGACGATCCGGATCGGCGACACCACGGCCGCGGACGGGCGTTGGCGGTTGTTCCTGTTCGGCGACCGGGAGACGCCGGCCTCGGCCAGATCGAGACTGCGCGCGATGTGCGAGCATCTCGATAGCGACCCGGGTTCCGCCGTGCGCCGATTCACGCCGAAAGGTGCGGATGTCGACGCCGTGATCGACGTGCGCGCGGTCTTCCAGCAGGGGCATCGCGAACTGGTGCTGGGCGATATGCCGGGCTTCCTGCTGCCGGCGAAGGGACGCTATGGATTGCAAGACTACGAAAAAATGTTCTGCCCGGACCTGAAGAACGGAGCCGACATCTTCGACATGCGCGGCATCGACCGCGAACAAGGCTGTGCGGTGATCGTGCGGCCCGACCAGTACGTGGCGGACGTGCTGCCGCTCGATGCTCGCGACGAGCTGACGAAGTTCTTCGAGCCGATCCTGATCGCCGCCGCCTGAACTCGGACGGCGGCGCCCGCTCCGCAACCCCGCTCGACACGGCACTGTCTTGACGGCAGGCCGGGATCGGTGCTGCCTGGAGCACCGGCGCGGCGACGCCCCGAAACGGCGAGCGGAACGATGACCGACCTACCCGACATGCCCGCGGTGCGCTTCACGACCACCAACGGCATCCGCATGGCCTACTACGAAGCGGGCCCGGCTGAAGATCCTATCCCGATCGTGCTCTGCCACGGCTGGCCCGAACTCGCCTATTCCTGGCGTCACCAGATCAAGGGGCTGGCGGCGGCGGGGTACCGGGTGATCGCGCCCGATCAGCGCGGCTACGGTCTGAGCGACCGCCCCGATCCGGTCGAAGCTTACGACATGGAGCATCTGACCGGCGATCTCTTCGGCCTGCTCGATGCCCTCGCAATCCGCAAAGCGATCTTCGTCGGTCACGACTGGGGCGGCTTCGTCGTCTGGAACATGGGCTTGCGCCATCCCGACCGGGTCGCCGGCGTGGTCGGCGTCAACACCCCGCATTTCCCGCGCGCACCGATGGATCCGATCGAGCTGTTCCGCAGGCGTTACGGCGAACGGATGTACATCGTGCAATTCCAGAACCCCGACCGGGCGCCCGATCGCATCTTCGCAGACAACGTGGAGACGACGTTCAGTTTCTTCATGCGCAAGCCGATCAAGCGGGGGCAGGCTGCGGACGGCGAGAACGCGAGCGAGGCCGGCATCGGAGCGTCGTCTACGGTGAGCCTCGATTTCCCGCGCATGGTGAAAGCGTATCACCCCTCGTTCGACCGTCGCGAGCCGATTCTGACCGACGCCGAGATGGCCGTCTTCGTCAGCACGTTCAAGCGGACCGGCTTCACCGGGGGGATCAACTGGTACCGGAACTTCAGCAGGAACTGGCAGCGGTCGGCGGATCTCGACCACACGGTGCGGGTGCCGTCGCTGATGATCATGGCCGAACACGATCTCGTGCTGCCGCCGTCGGCCGCGGACGGCATGGAGCGCATCGTCCCCGACCTGACCCGCCATCTCGTGCGGGATTGCGGACACTGGACGCAGCAGGAAAAGCCGGCCGAAGTCACGGACACGATCATTCGCTGGCGGAAGGCCCAATTCGGCTGATCCCCCGGCGTCCCGGCACGGCCGGCCTTGACAGAGGGCCGCGATCAGCCGATGCGCGGAGCAGCGAGCATCGGAGGGGACGCGAATGAGCCCGATCATCAAGCTTCACAAAGGCGACCTGCCGGCCGGGCTGAAGTTTCCGGACGGCGTTGCCGTCGACAGCGAGACGCTCGGCCTCAAGCCACACCGCGACCGGCTCTGCGTGGTGCAGCTATCGGCCGGCGACGGCACCGCTCATCTGGTCCAATTCGACGGCTCGGACTATTCCGCGCCCCGCCTCAAGGCGCTGCTGGTCGATCCCGCCGTAGTCAAGATCTTTCATTTCGCCCGGTTCGACGTGGCGGTGCTGCAGCGCTACCTGGGCGTCGTGACGGCGCCGCTGTACTGCACGAAGATCGCTTCGAAACTGGTGCGCACCTACACCGACAAGCACGGCCTGAAGGACCTGTCTGCCGAGCTGCTCGGCATAGAGATGTCGAAACAGCAACAGAGTTCCGACTGGGGCGCGGCGAAACTCAGCGATCAGCAGAAGGCCTACGCTGCGTCGGACGTGCTGCACCTGCACGCCCTCAAGCAGCGCCTGGACGCGATGCTCGCGCGTGACGGACGGATGGCCGAGGCCCAGGCCTGCTTCCGCTTCCTCGCCACCCGCGCCAAGCTCGACCTGATGGGCTTCGAGGAGATGGACGTGTTCGCGCATTGAGTGGTTGCGCGGCGTCCTGCAGGCGCGTCACAACGCGCCTGTCTTGCTGCGGCCGGTGGCCACGGCGCTCCGGGGATCAGCGCACCCGGCGCGGATTCATGTAGAGGTCGGCCTCTTGCTTCTCGATGGCCGGCTGCAGCTTGCCGCTCATGACGTCGCGGGACAGCCGGCGCATGTGCTTGCGCGATCCGCGATTGAAAGCCAGCATACCGCAGAACATCTGCAGGACCATGATCAGGCGGGAATCGGCGTGCTCGGTCTTGACGCGGCCCTTCCAGTAGCCGCCGAGCGTGAAGACGCGACCATTGATGCGCCCGATCTTCTCGTTGCGCTGATTGTAGAGCGTGTAGTCGCCGGCGAGATCGAAGAAATCGCGCCGCAGCCGATAGAACTCCGGAGCGCCGTCCTCGAGGATGAAGAACGAGAAGTTCTCCGGCAGGAACGGCCACTTGTTGGCGCTGCGTTCGACGTAGACCATGAAGGCATGGTCGTTCACGTTGCACGAGTAGGCGATCACCGGCAGTCCGCGCGCGCCCAGGGTGAGCTGGAGCGAACGGGCGAGCATGAGGTCCATGGTCGCGCGCCAATTCAGGCTCTCGTTGAAGAGCTTGAACACCAGCCGCTTGTCCATGCCGGTGTTCTTCTTCCACAGGTCCTCCCGGTAGCCGAGCAGGCCGGTACGCTCGCCGTTCTCGGTGACCTCGGCGAAGATATCCATGTCGGAGGTGAACTGGCGCGACTTCGCCTTGTTGCGGCTGTGCTTGTAGATGCCAAACTCGACGGAATTGAAGTTCGTCAGCCAGACATCGACGATGAACTCGTGATAGGGCTTGCTCGCGTCGACCGCCCGCGAAGCATTCGCGTGCTTGCGCCGCTTCTCGGCGGCGGGCGCGGCCGCCGGCGGTGTCGCGGGCGCCGGCTCGGCCTGTGCCTCTCGCGCTGCGCCCGCGGCGGCGTTGCGCGCTGCAATCTCGGTCCGGGTCGCCTGGCTGCCGTCGGCCATCTCGGTATCCCTCGTCAGAACTGGTCGGGTGTGCGATTCGCCGGAAAACGGTAGCATCGCGGATCGCCGGACATGATCCTGCCGGTCGCGAAAACGCTGGATAACTCGTGGCGCGATTCGTGGTTGCGCGTGGGGGCGCGGCCATTGTCGGGGCCGATCCGAGATGCGGTACGCGGCGGGTGGAGGCCGGCGCCGGCCTGCGACAGGCTGTCGCCAACGCATTGCCAATGGACGGCAGGCGCCTGTACGGCGACAGTGCACGAAAAGCCGGCAAACTCGGAGATGCCGTGAAATGACCGCCGCCAAGAGCCGCTATCACGAGGTTTATGCCGCCTGGAAGAAGGACCCGGAGGGCTTCTGGGCAACGGCCGCACGCGAGATCGACTGGTTTCGCATCTGGGACAAGGTCTTCGACCCGTTCTCGGGCCAGTACGGGCGCTGGTTCCCGGGCGCGGTCTGCAACACCGCTTGGAATTGCCTCGACCGCCACGTCAAAGCCGGCCACGGCGAACGGACGGCACTCATCTACGACAGTCCCGTTACCGGCCAGAAGCGCACCTACACCTACGCCGCGATGACGGAGGAAGTGGCGACGCTGGCAGCCGTCCTGACCTCCATGGGCATCGAGAAAGGCGACCGAGTGATCATCTACATGCCGATGATCCCGGAGGCGGCCATTGCGATGCTGGCCTGCGCCCGCATCGGCGCAATCCACTCGGTGGTTTTCGGAGGCTTCGCGGCAAGCGAACTCGCCACCCGTATCGCCGACAGCAAGCCGGTCGCGATCATGGCCGCCTCGCACGGCATCGAGCCCGGCCGCAAAGTGCAATACAAGCCCCTGATCGACCGTGCCATCGAGCTGTCAGACCACAAGCCGTCGAAGGTCCTGATGCTCCACCGCGACGGCTCGGAAGCCAGCATGATCGCGGGGCGCGATCTGAACTGGGCCGGCGAGGTCGCGGCGGCGCGCCTGCGCGGGGAGCGGGCTCCTTGCGTGGACGTCCATGCCACCGATCCGCTCTACATCCTCTATACTTCGGGGACCACGGGGCAGCCCAAAGGCGTTGTGCGCGACAACGGCGGGCACATGGTCGCGCTCAAGTGGTCGATGCCGAACCACTACGGCATCGAGCCCGGCGAGGTGTTCTGGGCCGCGTCCGATGTCGGCTGGGTTGTCGGCCACAGCTACATCGTCTATGCGCCGCTGCTGCACGGGGCGACCACGCTGATGTACGAGGGCAAGCCGGTCGGCACGCCCGACGCCGGCGCCTTCTGGCGCGTTATCAGCGAGCACAAGGTGACCGCCCTGTTCACCGCGCCGACGGCCTTCCGTGCGATCAAGAAAGAAGACCCGGAAGGCAAGCTCGTTGCCGCCTACGACCTCTCGAAGATGCGCACGCTTTTCCTGGCCGGCGAACGCGCCGATCCCGAGACGATCAAGTGGGCCGAGCGGGTGCTCAAGGTGCCGGTGATCGACCACTGGTGGCAGACGGAGACCGGCTGGGCGATCTGCGGAAACCCGGTCGGGCTCGGGCAGTTGCCCGTCAAGTACGGCTCGCCGACAGTTCCGATGCCGGGCTACGACCTGCAGGCGCTCGACGAGAAGGGTCAGCCGGTCCCGGCCGGCCAGCCCGGCACGCTGGCGGTGAAACTGCCGCTGCCGCCGTCGGCGCTGCCGACGCTGTGGGGCAACGACGAACGGTTCCGCAAAAGCTACCTCGCCGACTTCCCCGGCTACTACACGACCTCGGACGCGGGCTACATCGATGCCGACGGCTACGCCTACGTGATGGCGCGCACGGACGACGTGATCAACGTCGCCGGCCACCGCCTCTCCACCGGACAGATGGAAGAAGTGGTCGCCCGTCACAAGGACGTGGCCGAGTGCGCGGTGATCGGCATCGCCGACGACATGAAGGGGCAGCTGCCGGCCGGATTGATCGTTCTCAATGCCGGCGTGAACCGGCCGCACGGCGAGATCGAAAACGAGGTGGTCAAGCTGGTGCGCGACGTGATCGGGCCGGTGGCCGCATTCAAGACCGTGATGACGGTGCCGCGGCTGCCCAAGACCCGCTCGGGCAAGATCCTGCGCGGCACGATGCGCGCAATCGCGGACGGTGAGGCGTGGAAGATGCCGGCGACGATCGACGACCCCGTCATTCTCGACGAAATCACTTCGGTGCTGAAGACCAAGGGGCTTGCGGCGAAGGCCGGGTGAGAGCTATCGGCGCCGGCACGATGCAGATGCGTAGATGGCCTGCGCCGACACCCACAAGCGACCGGCCCGGACGGCTTGCGCCATCCGGGCCGGTAAAGAAACCGCGATAGCGGATCAGTACACGCGCGCCTTCGGCGGGATGTACTCCACCTCGTTCGGCGTCATCGTGTAGGTGTGGACGGGGCGATAGTCGATGGTCACGCTGCGCTTGGCGTCGTCGGCCCAGGCGAGCGTGTGCTTCATCCATGCCGTGTCGTCGCGGTTGGGGAAATCCTCCCGCGCGTGGGCGCCGCGGCTCTCCTTGCGGTTCTCGGCCGAATACATGGTGACGGCCGCCTGCGAAATCAGGTTGTCGTACTCGAGCGTCTCGACCAGATCCGAGTTCCACACGAGCGAGCGATCGGATACGCCGATGTCGTCGCTGCCCGACCAGACTTCCGCAATCTTCGCCACGCCTTCCTGAAGCACGGGGCCGTCGCGGAACACCGCGCAGTTTGTCTGCATCAGCTTCTGCATGCGCAGGCGCAGGGCGGCGATCGGCGTGCCGCCCTTGGCGTTGCGGAAATGATCGAGGCGCGAGAGCGCAAGCTCGCCGGCGTCGGCCGGCAGGTCGCGATGGGATCCGCTCTCGACGGTCTCACCGCAGCGCAGACCGGCGGCACGGCCGAATACGACGAGGTCGATGAGCGAGTTGGAACCCAACCGGTTGGCGCCGTGCACCGAGACGCAGGCGGCCTCGCCGATCGCCATCAGGCCCGGGACGATGGTGTCGGGGTTTCCGTTCCTCAACGTGAGGACCTCGCCGTGATAGTTCGTGGGGATGCCGCCCATGTTGTAGTGCACGGTCGGCAGCACCGGGATCGGCTGGCGACGGATGTCG